>NZ_QRQS01000012.1:0-97485 GCF_003475605.1 Collinsella sp. AF31-11 | reverse complement strand
GCCGACCGACAGCATGCGGGCGAGGAACTCGGCGTCGTTGCGGTCGTTCTTCCTGCGCCTGTCCGCGCTGGGCTTGATCATCTTCGAGACGGCGCCGACCACGCAGTCGACCCCCAGGCCGGAGAGCCTCTTCTGCAGGTCGAAGCCCGTGACCCCGGACTCGTACACGCACCTGGCCCTGGGGTCCACGGAGCGGACCCACTCCGCGACGGCGCCGGCGTCGTAGCCGAAGGTCGCGGCGCGCACCTCCCCGGTCATGACGTCGAGGGAGACGGCCTTTATCGAGCGGGCGTGGACGTCGAGGCCGACGAAGGTGGTAGTATCGAGCATGGGAGCCCCTTCCATGAATGCGGCGTGGCCGCCGCGGCTGAATTAGACACTCACCATTGTCGGCCTAATCCGCGGTCTTTCATGCAGCAGGGGCTCTCAATGTTTTTATGTCCTGCTCATATCGTCTCTGCCGGCAGTTGGGGACACTCCTTGGGCGCGGTTGGTGCATTGACGTTGCATCGGGTGGTCGGGAAAATGCGGCCCGGTTTTTGGCCGAATAGCGGGTCGCGGTTTCCGGATGGGGTGGGTTGCGGAAAGTGCGACCCGGAATATTGCTCTGAAACGGGATGCGGTTTCCCTGATGCGCCTCAAACGGAAAGCGCATCCCATTCCGGAGCTTCAAAACGGGATGCGCTTTCCGCACGGAAGAATTGTCGCAGCTGCGTTAAGCAGTGTCGCTCGTTACTCGCCCAGAATCAGCGCCGCGAGCTCGTCCTGGGTGTCCACCACGTAGTCGGCGCCGGCGGCCTCAAGCTCTGCGCGGCCGCGGAAGCCCCAGCTGACGCCCGCGCTCTTAAGGCCGGCGTTGTGGCCGGTCAGAACATCGACATTCGAATCGCCCACATAGAGCGTGGTTGCCGGATCGGCGCCCAGCTCTTTCATCACATGCAACGTGACGGGTGCCTCGGGCTTGGGCGGAAATGCGTCCACGCGGCCCTGTACCAACGCAAAGCGATCGCGGCCAAAGTATTTCTCGATAAGCGGGGCTGCCGAAATATGATCCTTGTTGGTGAGCACGGCAAGCTGAACGCCCGCTGCGCGCAGACGGTCGAGCATCTCAATCGTGCCGGCGTAGGGTGAGGTATGGTCCTCCTTGTGCTCGCCGTAATAGGCCCTAAACTCGGCAAGCGTCTGCTCAAACATACGGCCGTCGCCCGCGTATTCGGCGGGCATAAAGCGCTCAACCAGCTTAAGCATGCCGTTTCCCACCTTGTAGCGGTACTCGTCCACGGCAAACGTGGGCCAGCCGTGCATCTCGCAGGTGTGGTTGCCGGCGGCCGCCAGGTCCTCGATCGTGTTGAGGATGGTGCCGTCCAGGTCAAAGATCACATGGGAAAAAGCTGCTGCCATGAAAGCTCCCGTCATTGGGTTCCAAAACGCACCCCATAATACTGGGCTTGCGCGTCGGGCACGTTTGGAATCAAAACATCTTCAGGGATAGTGAGCCACGTCGCACCAGCCAGCGCTCGCCCGCTAGCAGATCCTCGGCAGCTGCTCTCCCACGATCATGTCGAGGATGCGGGTTGAGCCCTTTATCCGATATCGTGCGTAAACGCAGCCAGAAACTCTTCGAACGTGTCGGTCTGCATGAGCCTCATCGTGGTCTCTACCGAGGAGAACACTTCGATAATCAGGTCGAGCACATCTCTAAAGAGCCCCATATCTTCCTGTGCGATGCCTATGAGCAGCACAAACCGCACGTCGTGGCGTCCCCAGGGAATCGGGGTGTCATTGTGGGCCACAGCGATAAACGAGCGCTTGGGATATACCGAGATCGCGTGGGGTATGGCGAGGCTGTCAGTAAACGCCGTCGACGAGACGCTCTCACGCAGATGCACGTCAGCGATAAACTCAGGCGTTGCGAGCCCCTGAACAGCCAAAAGCTTCCCCATTTGGTCGATGCAGCTTGTGGCGTCGACTACGTCTATGTTGCGTATAAACAGCCCCGGCTGCAGCAGACGCCCCAAAAGGCCCTGGGCATAGAGGCGCCGCCGCCGCTCCTGGATGGCGCAAAGCCGGTCGCGGATCTTTCGCACGTTTTGCTTAGTGAGGATGGGTCCGATCAAGACTTTGGTGGTGCCTCCACAAACCGGCACGTCGATTGTGGTGATTACCGCATCGCTTTCGGGCGGATTGGCCAGGTAACTATCGCAGCTCATCACGGCGACAACGCTTATGTCATCGCCAAACTCGGTCTTGAGGTCGTCGACGAGCCTTCGTGCAAAGTCGTGGTACTCCTCGATAATCACTGTGCAGGTGACGGCGCCGTCGGGTGCGGAGAACTTCTCAAAGTAAGCGCCGATATGAAAGGCGATAAACGCGATTTCGTTTTCGCCCACCTCAATATCCATGGCGGTGGAGAAGCGGTGGGCGATATAGACCGCCATGTCGTAGACCGGTGCGTACTCGCTTTTGATCTGCGCGGCGAGCGGGTTGGGGTAGCTTACGCGGTAGACGGCGCGCTGGTAGGCGTTAAACATATGCAGGACGAGTTGTAGGCGCATGGGCTCGTCGATAAAGCGTGGCAGGTCGTAGCGCTTTCCGCACTCGTCGAGGATCCCCAGAACCATGTCTACAAATTCGCGGTCAATGATGCTTGAGAGCTTCTCGCGGCTGAGCTCGTCAAAATCGCAACGCTCGACGGAAAGCGCCAAAAGCAGCAGAATCTGCTGAAAATCGTCGCGTGGGATGGCACAACCAAACTCCTTCTCAAAGTAGGCGGCAATGCGCTGGGCGCAGCGTACGATCTGTTCGCGCTGCCCGAGTTGTGTCACTAGGCCGTCTGCGTCGATGGGGCCGTCCACCTCGCTGAGCTCGTTGTTCGAGGTGAGCCTGATGATGATCACTAACAGGTGCACGAGCAGGTTGGAGAGCGCGTAGCCGTTGATAAATAGATCCGAGCGCTGGCAGATCGCGACCAAGCTCGAGAGGGTTGCCTGCACGTCAAAGTCGGGAAACATGTTTTCGAGCGTTTTGGTTGAGGTGAAATAGCCATAGGAGTTGTGGGTGGCTATGTGGCCGAGAAGCTTGCGCTTGTCGGCCTCTCGCCCCGTGAGTTTCATGCGGTAGTCGTGTGTCTCGACATTGAGGTCGAACTGCCGAACGAGCGCGCGCACCTGCGGCATCACGGAGCTCTGAAACGTGCTCTCGCTGATAAAGAGCTCATCGGCGATATCAAAGACGGAGAGTCCATCGCATGCGTTGACAAGGCGGGAGATAGTAAAGTCGCGCCTGGAGTCCGCGTTCGCGGGGAGGGTATTGACACCTTCGCAAGGACTAGCGGAAGCGCTGGCGGCAGCCGGCGCCGCCGTGGCAAGGCGATAGCCCTCTTTAGACGATTCGATATGTCGCGTACCGGTCTCGTTGACCTCTGCAACATAGTTGCGGATGCTTCGCTCACTCGCGCCCAAAAGGCCGGCAAGCATCGAGGAAGACACCCATGAGCTGCTGTTTTCGAGCACGTCGATCATGCGGTTGATGCGGTTCTGCTTGGCGCTCGCCATGGCTTTCCTCCAAGAGATGAACGGCAGACAGGGTGTACCGCCCCATGGTATCTCAGGTTAAGAAAGGGTGTCTTTTCTAATTTGCCGCCCAAGCGGAAAATCGCCCGGCTTGCCGTGCGGGCGGAAAATCTGCTGCCTTGCCGCTATGCGGCAAAAAGTCGGTTGGCGGCAAGAGCCCTCCGCCGCGTATAGTGCAGTCACGGTCAAGGGCGGCCGGGTCGACACGGGCGCCCAAGAACACAGCGGGGATCGCAGCGGCATCGGAGCTGCCTCGAGCCCGCTTATTGGGAAAGGAGTACCCCATGGCAGATGAGAACGGCACCGTTCGCATTCTCCTCGCTTGCGGCATCGGTGCCTCGACCGGCTTTATGGCGGCAGGCATGCGCAAGGTCGCAAAGTCCAAGGGTCTTGACTGCACCATCAAGGCAGTCAGTAAGTCTGAGATTATGGACTACGCCGACAAGATCGACGTCCTCCTGCTCGGTCCGCACTTCGCCTCCGAGGTGCCCGAGATCCAGTCTCAAGTGGCATCTCACGGCGTGAAGGTCATGGCCATCGACCCCGACTATTACGCGGCGCTCGACGGCGAGAGCATCCTCGAGGATGCCTACGACCTGCTTGACGAAGACTAGGAGGGGACAACATGCTGCAAAAGTTCATGGAAGCGATCCAGGCGTGGATCACCGAGCATGTCGTCCCCGTGATGAACAAGCTTACCTCAACCTACTGGTTTGGCGTTATCTCCGACGCAGTTCTCTACATCGTCCCCTTCTCCATGGTCTCGGCCATCCCGAGCCTGTGGAACATTATCCGTCGCTTTGTCCCGGCCCTGCCCGACCTGTCGCCGCTCACTACGTTCTCGTTTGGCCTCGTGGGCATGTTCATGGCGTTTATCATCCCGCATAACGTTGCGGTCAAGGAAGATCGCAAAGACCGCAGCATGATTGCCGGTTTTACCGGTATAGGCGCTTTTATGCTGTGCATGAACCCCACCATCACCGATCAGGGCTATGTCTTCCAGATGGCCAAGTTTGGCGCGGGTGGCATGTTCACCGCGATGGTCGTGGGATTTGTCGTTGGCTTTATCTACAAGCGCATGGCGCGCATGACGTTCTTTTCCGAGGACAGCCTCGTGCCCGACTTCGTCAAGAACTGGTTCGATAACATCATTGCGGTGCTGCTGTCGCTTTTTGTGGCTTGGCTCTTTACCAACATGCTCCAGGTCGACGTTTTTAGCGCGGTCGCGATCATCCTTTCGCCCGTTACCGGCTTTGCCCAGACGCTGCCCGGCACCATCGCCATCCCGCTTGTCATGGACACCTTCTACTTCTTTGGCATCTCCGGCTGGGTGTTCTCGCCGATCCAGCAGTCCATCCAAAAGTCTGCTCTTGCCGAGAACATGGCCGCCTATGCCGCAGGCCTCGCTCCCACTAACATTAACGCGTACGGCATTACTCGCTACATCATGATCGGCGGCGAGGGCGCAACGCTTCCGTTGGCCTTCTACATGCTCTTTGCCAAGTCCAAGAAGAACAAGACGCTCGGCCGTGCAACGATTATCCCGTCGCTGTTCAACATTAACGAGCCGCTGGTCTTCTCCACGATCGTCGCCAACCCCTTTATGTTCATCCCCATGGTGCTGCAGTCTATCCTGCTGTCTGCCAACGCCTACCTCTGGATGAGCATGGGCTGGGCGAGCCTGCACGTCGAGAATTTCGATATGAACTTCCTGCCCAATGCGGTCTCGGCGTTCTTTATGTCGGGCGGAGACGTGCGCAATATCGCACTTGTCTGCGTCAACCTGCTGATCGCCGCGATTCTGTGGTTCCCGTTCTTTAAGGCTGCCGATAACTACCAGTGCAAGATCGAGGAAGAGCAGGCTGCCGAGAAGGCTGCAAAGAAAGCGGCCAAGAAGGCTGCCAAGGAAGCCGCCAAGGCCGCTGCCGCAGCTGCTGTCGAGTAAACCTCTACGGGCGACTCAGAGTTCGTCGCCTAGTTGCTACCAGATGTTTCAGTACCGGCCGTGGAGGCGGCCGGTACCCAAGAATAGGAGGCCATGATGGCTGATGAGACAATCAACGTTCCTGCGGTCGCGATGAACGTCATCATCAACGCTGGCGACGGCCGCGCCTGCATCGACAAGGCGATGGATGCCCTGGCGGAGTTCGATTTCGATGCGGCAGACGCGCATCTTGCCGAGGCTGATGCCAAGATCCTTGAGGCGCACAAAGCGCAGACCGAGATGATCCAGCGCCAGGCGGGCGGCGAGGAGGTCGAGTACTCCCTGCTGTTCGTGCACGCCCAGGATACGCTTATGACCATCAGCGCCGAGCTGCACATGGCCAAGAAGATGATGCCCGTAGTGCGCGCGCTGACCGCCCGCTAACGCGTCTCCCGATTGCGGGTCGCGCCCTGCGGCTCGCATCCCCAACCCAACCAAGAGAGATGAGGACATACCATGATCGACCTTTCTACCTATGACTTTGGTGAGACTTTTCCCGAGGGTTTTCTATGGGGCGGCGCTACCGCTGCCAACCAGATCGAGGGCGCATGGGACGAGGGCGGTCGCGGCCCTGCGGTCTCCGACTATGTGATTCTGCTCGACCGCGAGACCTGCGCCCGCGAGGGCATCGTCGAGGGCGGCCCGCTCAACTCCGTTACGCGACAGTCACTCGCAGCTCGCAAGGCAGACGAGATGGCCTATGATTTTCCCAAACGACGCGGCATCGACTTCTACCACACCTACAAGGAGGACATTGCGCTTTTGGGCGAGATGGGCTTCGGCGTCTTTCGCATGAGCATTTCCTGGAGCCGTATCTTCCCCAACGGCGACGACGCCCTGCCCAACGAGGAGGGTCTGGCCTTCTACGATAAAGTCTTTGACGAGTGCCATAAGCACGGGATCGAGCCCATGGTCACCCTCAACCACTTTGATATGCCGCTTCACCTGGCCGAGGAGTACAACGGCTTTGCGAGCCGTCACGTGGTCGACGCCTTTGAGCACTATGCTGAGACGCTTTTCCGCCGCTACAAGGGCAAGGTCAAGTATTGGATGACCTTCAACGAAATCAACCACGTCTACGCCAACCCCTGCACCTGCTGCGGCGTGATTTGGGACGAGAAAGAAGACGGCTCCAACCCCTATGCCGGCCGTTGGCCCGAGAAGTTCCAGGTCGCTCACAACCAGCTCGTGGCTTCCGCCAAGGCGGTTATCAAACTGCGCGAGATTGACCCCGAGGCTCACATCGGCAACATGCTCTGCCGTCTTGAGAACTACGCTGAGACCTCCAAGCCCGAGGATCAGCTCCAGGTGCTTTTTGAGGACCACTTCAACTGGTTCTTCACCGATATCCAGGCCAAGGGCGAGTACCCCTACTACGTGAAGCGTTTCTTACGCGACTACGGCGTCGATATCAAGATGGAGGACGGCGACCTCGAAACCCTCAAGGCCGGCGTGGTTGACTACATCTCCATCAGCTACTACATGACCTACATCATGCGCTACAAGGGCAAAATTTCCCCCGAGCCGAGCGGCAAGCTGGTTACTGAGATCAAGAACCAATACCTCGAGATGACCGAGTGGGGCTGGCCGATCGATCCCGTGGGATTCCGCATCACGCTCAACCACATCTACGATCGCTACCACCTACCGATCTTCATCGCCGAGAATGGTAACGGCATGACCGAGAACCGCGATGAGAACGGCTTCTGCGACGACGACGCGCACATCGAGTATATGAAGGAGCACGTCGAGCAGATGCACCAGGCGATTCTCGACGGTGTCGACGTCTTTGGTTACGCCTGGTGGGGCCCTATCGACCTGATCAGCTCCGGCACCTCCGAGATGACCAAGCGCTACGGCCAGATCTCGGTCGACCAGGACGACCACGGCAACGGCACCGGCAAACGCGGTAAGAAGAAGAGCTTCTTCTACTATAAGAAACTTATCGCTAGCAATGGTGCCGATACCGCAACCGACAACATCGTGGTGGAGTAAGGAGCAGAGATGGTTTCCAAGACGACGGTCGTCAAGAATCCGAGCGGTATCCACGCGCGTCCTGCGTCGCTGTTTGTGCAGGAGGCAAGCAAGTACGAGAGCTCGATCACCGTTGGCAAGGTGGGCGGAGACGCCAAGGACGCCAAGTCTATCTTGATGGTCATGAGCCTGGGGATGATCTGCGGTTGCGAGATTGTGATTGCGGCCGACGGCGCCGACGAGGCGGCCGCCGTCGATGCCCTCGTGGCGCTTGTCGAGAGTGGCTGCGGGGAGTAGGCGGGCAAAAGCCGCGCCGATGCGCTTTGGGCCACCCAAGGTGGGCTGGCTCCAGAAAGATTGGCCCGCCGGTGCGCGCCGGCGGGCCCTTTGCTTAGGGAGGTTAACGATGACGGCAAGAAACGTTGGCGCTAGGGGCGCGGGGCGCGTTGGGGCGCGTTCGGCGCTTACGACCCTGGGGGCCATGTCACTGATTTATGCGGTGGGCGTTCTACTTATGGATGCGACTGTGGGCGAGCTTACGGGCTCTGCGGCGTCCTCTGCATCGATCGCGTCGATGCTCGTTACCTTGCTGCTCATCGTGGCGTTGATCTTCCTTGAGGTGCGAGCGTATCGGGCGGTGGTGGCCTCGGTGCCCTTTGAGCCTGATATGGGTGACAAGGTGCTGCTAGGTCTTTCGCTCTGGTTTGGCGGCGGCATGCCACTCGGCGTCGCCAATCTGGTTCGCGCCGCGGCGTTAGGAGGTGCCGGCGACGTGCGCCAGATTCTCATGCAGCTGGGCGTGAGCGTCGCGCTCATGCTGCTGACGTATCCAAAGTTCAGAGCGTAGACAACAGCAAAGCTTGAAAATGCAAAGCCCCGCGACCGATTTCAGCCCGGTCGCGGGGCTATTTGATATTTGGGGGAAATGCATTCGTCGATTTACATGCTCTCTGCCGCACGTGTGCCCCGCTCATTTCCAGGGTGAACATTTGGCTCGCTCAATCTTGGGGTGGCAGCGGATCGGGCAGGGCGGGACGACGGCCTGGTGGCGGAGCGAAGCCGCGCCGGCCGGCGCTCGCCCGCTAGCAAATCCTCGGCAGCTGCTCTCCTACGAGCATGTCGAGGATACGGGTCGAGCCCCAGCCGGTGCGCACGCGCACGGCGGGACGGGCGCCCTCGGCAAGCGGCAGCACGCGACCGATAATCGCGGCGTTTTCGCCGTAGCGCGCGGCGCGCATGGCCGTCAGTGCGGCATCGGCCTGCTCGGCCGGCACCACGGCAACCATCTTGCCCTCGTTTGCTACCTGCAGCACATCGTAGCCGAGCATCGCACATGCCGCCTGCACGTCGGGGCGCACGGGCACAGCATCCTCGTCGATCTCCATGGCAACGCCGCTGGCCTGGGCAAACTCGTTGAGCGTGGATGCCAGACCGCCGCGCGTGGGGTCGCGGAAGCAGCGGGTGTCGGGGGCGGCGGCGAGCACGTCGGCAATCAGATGATTGAGCGGTGCGGCGTCGCTTTCGATGGTGCTCGAAAACGCCAGGCCCTCGCGCTGGCTCATGATGGCGATGCCGTGGTCGCCTAGCGTACCCGATACCAGGATGGCGTCGCCGGGCCGGCAGTTGGCACCGCTGAGCGTCACGCCTGCGGGCACCTCGCCCACGCCGGCGGTATTGATGTAGACGCCGTCGGCACCTCCACGCTCGACCACCTTGGTGTCGCCGGTGATTATGGACACGCCCGCCTCGCGTGCTGTTTCGGCCATGGTCTGCACAATCTGGCGCAGCTTGTCCATGGGATAGCCCTCTTCGAGGATAAAGCCGCACGAGAGGTAGCGCACGTTAGCGCCCGAGGTCGCGACGTCGTTGACGGTTCCGCATACGGCGAGGCGGCCGATATTGCCGCCGGGGAAGAACTGCGGCGTTACCACAAAGCTGTCGGTCGACATGGCGATTCGCCCGCTTGCGGGCAGCGCGGCGACACCAGCATCGTTGCCCGCAAGCAGCTCGGGCGACCCAAAGGCATCCAGAAAGACCTCATCGATAATGCGCTTCATCATCTGGCCGCCGGAGCCGTGGCCCAGCAGGACAGTGCTATCGGTGGCAGTACGGGACATATCGAAAACTCCAATCGTGGGTGGAATTATATGGGTGAGGCGCAGCGTCGACCGGTCCGCCGTTCGTTAGAACGGCGGAACCTAATAGTCGCGGTATCTAAAGTACGCCGCGCAGCTGCCTTCGGAGCTCACCATGCAGGGGCCGACGGGGTGTTCGGGCGTGCAGGTGCGGCCAAACAACGGGCAGTCGCTCGGCGTGATGGCACCGCGCAGCACGTCGCCGCAGCGGCATCCGCGTGGCTCGACCGCCGGTTCAATGGGCACGTCAAAGCGGGCGCCGGCATCAAAACGCGCGAATTCTGGTCGGATGGAAAGACCCGAGTTGGCAATCGGTCCCAGCCCGCGCCACGTGGTGTCGCACGGTTCAAATACCTGCTCGACCAGCTGGCGCGCCACGGGATTGCCGTCTGCATTGACGCCACGGCGGTAGGCGTTGTCGATTGCGGGCCTGTGCTCGACAATCATCTGGACCAGCATGCAGATGCCCTGCAAGATATCGACCGGCTCAAACCCGGTGACTACGCCGGGGGTCTCGAACTCATCGACCAAAAACCCAAAGGGTGCCAGGCCTGTGATGGTAGCGACGTGACCAGGCAGGATAAAGCCGTCGATGGTCGTCTCGGGGTCGTTGGAGATCGCACGCAGAGCCGGCGGCGTGGTCTTGTGAGCACAGTAGACCGAGAAGTTCTGGAGCCCGCGCGCGTCGGCCTCCAGGATAGCGGCGGCAATGGTGGGCGTTGTGGTCTCAAAGCCGACACCCATAAAGATGACCGGGCGTTCGGGATTTTGCTCGGCAATGTCGAGTGCGTCGAGCGGAGAGTAGACGATGCGGATGTCGCGCCCCGCCGCCTTTTGCGCGGCAAGCGAGGTGGACGATCCGGGCACGCGCATCATGTCGCCAAAGGTGGTGATGATGGCACCGTCCATGTTGGAAAGCGCGATTGCGTGATCGATGTCGCGGTTGGCGGTGACGCAAACGGGGCACCCCGGGCCGCTTAGCAGTTTGAGTCCCGTCGGCATAATGGAGCGAAAGCCATAGCGGCCAATGCTCACGGTATGCGTACCGCAGACTTCCATAAGGTTGATGCTGCGGTCGCCGACAAGCTCATGAATACGATCGATGAGCTCGCGAGCCAGCTTGGGGTCGCGAAATGCCGAAAAGTCGATACCGGAGCGAACCGGCTGCGCCGCCGCCACTAGTATGCCTCGGCCGGGTTGGTGGCGAGCTGGTCCTCTTCGGCCAGCTCGGTCATGGTATTAACGAGCTCGAGTGTCTCTTGGGCTTCCTGCTCGTCGACAATCTGGATGCCAAAGCCGGCGTGCACGAGAATGTAGTCGCCTACCTGTGCCGTCGGCACGAGGCGCAGCGAAACGGGGCGCTCGATGCCCATCATGTCGACGGTCGCCTTAAGGTCGTCGTCGCGTTTGACCACTTTACCGGGAACGGCAAGGCACATAATGTTCCCCTTTTATACGTTTTGCGCTGGATAGGCGCTTAATTACCCATCAGATGATGGTAGCGCTCGCGGGAGTCACGAGCAAACGCGTTACACCTGTGAGACGGCGGCGCGCAGGCTGGCAAAACAGCCTATCGCAACGCCGTCTGCGCGAGGCGAGCGCGCGCGATGGCGGCCTGACCGTAGGCGATGCAGCCGTCGTTGACGGGTACAGCGTGGGGGACCAAAACGGCAAGACCGACGTCTTTGAGTTCGTGGGTAAGGAGCTGAAGCAAAAGTCGGTTCATGAACACGCCGCCCGAGAGCGCGACGGTATCGATGCCCTCGCGCGCGCAGATTTCGCGTGCGATTCGTGCCGAAGAGCGCGCGATGGCGATATGGAACCCGAGCGCGAGCCGGTCGGCGGATTCTCCGGTCTCGATTCTGCTCAAAAGTGCCTCAAAAAGTGGCTTGGGGTCCAGAACGAAAGGGCTGTCCGAGGCAGCCTGGACAGTTAGTTCAGATACGTATTTTTTAGAGCGGCTCTGGGTGGCAAAAGTCGTCTGTGAGGACTCAAAATGGGTCGATTTGGGGCCTGTGCCGGGTGCGCTTGTCGCAAATAGGGTGTCCGGAGAGCCTTTTTTGGCAAAATCTGAGGCAAAAATGCCAGATAGGGGGTTATTAGTTAATACGTATCTGAACAAACTGTCCAGCGACGTTGAGACGGATGCCGATACGCCCGCCTGATTGCCAGCGAAACGGCTGATTTCGCCGTCAAGCGCGCGCCAGGCGGCGGATTCGAGTTCTATGGCGGGTTCGCCCTCGTAGGTTGCCTTGTCGCAGATGCCCAGAATCGCTGCCGCGGCATCAAAGAGACGCCCCATGCTGCTGGTACGCGGGCTGTTGATACCGCGCTCGATCATGGTGGCTGTCACGCTGCGCGTTTGCTCGTCGAGGCTGTCCAAAAGCCGAGCGGTGCCTGGGTGCTCGAGTAGGCAAAGTTCGCTGAGCAGGGCAAAGGCGTTGCGTCGAGCGTCGCGTACGGACGCTACGCCACCGGGTAGGGCCCAAGTGCGCAGATGCGCTGCGCGCTCAAAGTCAGCAAGGTCGGCGACAAGAAACTCGCCGCCCCAAATGGTCCCATCGGTGCCGGCGCCGGTGCCGTCAAAGGCGATGCCAAGGACACGCGCGTCGGTTGTAAGCTGGGCCGCGGCGATAGCCTCGACCATTACGCTTGCGATATGCGCATGATGGTGCTGCACCTCGACGAGCGACTGATTGCATTTTCGTGCCTGCTCGCGCGCCCACTGGCTCGATAGATAGCTGGGGTGTAAATCGCAGACCAAGGCGGCGGGCGCCAAGTCAAAGAGATCTTCCAAGCGCGTGCGCGCGGCGTTCCAGGCATCGAAGGTCTTGCCGTTTTCAACATCGCCGATATGCTGCGATACAAAACAGGTAGCCTCGCCGTTCGTCCCTTCACGTGTAAGCGCAATCGTAGCCTTTTGTTGTGGCCCGCAGGCGAGCACGCAGGACGGAGCGCCGTCGAGCGCCGGCAACGGCAGCGGCTGGGGTGCATATCCGCGAGCGCGGCGAATGGGCATAATGGCGCCGTCGACCACGCGCACCACGGAGTCGTCGTAGCGCGAGAGGATTGCGCGGTCGTTGCCGAGCAACGCGTCGGCGATGCCGGCGGCAACGAGGTGTTCCCAGGCAAGATCGTCGTCGGTCTCGATGGGCTCTTCGCTCAGGTTTCCGCTGGTCATGACAAGTGCGCGCATGCCGCGCGACGCGGTTGCGGCGAGCAGCAAATGCTGAAGCGGGGTGTAGGGGAGCATAACGCCAAGCTCGGGCAAGTCGTGCGCGACAGATGACGCGAGCTCGATGGCGTCGGGCGAGCCATGGGAGTCGTTGCCGGCTGCACGGCGGTGCAACAGCACAATGGGACGAACACTGCCAGCCAGCAGGTCGCGCTCAACACTATCGATATGACACAGACACTCGGCGTCGGCAAGACCGCGCACCATGACGGCAAGCGGCTTGTTGCTGCGACGCTTGCGACGGCGCAGTTCGCGCACCGCTTGTTCGTTGGCGGCGTCGCATGCCAAGTGGAATCCGCCCAGGCCCTTGATGGCGACGATGCCGCCGCCGGCCAGCAGCTCGGTGCAGCGGTCGATGATCGCATCGCTGGCCTCGCGCGTGGAGCCGATAGCCGGCGTTGCGTCGACGGCCGCTGGCACCACGCCGCGATCCGCCTCACGCCACGTAATGTGCGGTCCGCACTCAAAGCAGGCATCGGGCTGCGCATGAAAGCGCCGGTCGAGCGGGTCAGCATACTCTGCGGCGCAGGTGGGGCACATAGGAAAGTGATCCATCGACGTGGCCGCTCGGTCATAGGGCAGCGAGCGGATGATGGTAAAGCGCGGCCCGCAGTTGGTGCAGTTGATAAAAGGATAGTGAAAGCGCCGGTCGGCGGGGTCGAACAGCTCACGCAGGCAATCGTCACAGGTGGCGATATCGGGCGAAATGAGCGTGGTGTGAGCGGTTTGATCTTGCGATGCCACAATGCGAAAGCCCTGCTCATCGGCAGCGCTCCAGTCGCCAGGCTCCAAATCCGCAATATAGACACGCTCCACGCGAGCCGCCGCAGGCGCATGCTCAGAAAGCGCGGCAACAAAAGCATCGAGCGCATCGACCGGAGCGTGCGCCTCGATATGCACGCCGTCGCCCGCATTGAGCACCCATCCGCAAATGCCATGCGCCATGGCCTCGCGATACACAAACGGCCGCATGCCAACGCCCTGCACAATGCCCGTCACATGAATATGCACATGCCGCATGCGACCTTCCCTCATCAAAACCTACCAAAAAGGGACAGGTTTATTTTGGTAGGTAAAACTTCTAAATCTGCCAAAACAAACCTGTCACTTTTTGGTAGGTGCGCTACAGCCCCAGGCTCTGCCTGGTTGCGGCACACGTGAGCTCGCCGTGCTTAACGCCGCGCAGGCCCAGCAGACGGTCGGCCAGCTCGTAGACGCGCTCGCCGCGACCCTTAAGCGCCAGAATCTCCAAGCAGTTGTGGTGATCCAGATGCACGTGCATGGTCGATACGATCTCGTCGGTGTAGTCGTGCTGCACCTCGTCCAGACGGCGCGTCAGATCGCCGGTGTGATGGTCGTAGATCATGGTGAGCGACCCGATAACATGCTCATTGGGCGTGCGCATCTGCTCCTTGGCGATCGATGCGCGAATCAGGTCGCGCACCGCCTCGGAGCGGTTGGCCACGTCGCCGCGGCGTGCGATTTGCTCGTCAAAACGGCGCAGCAGGTCGTCGGGTGCGGTAACCGAAAAGCGGACCAGCTCGGAGCCGGAGCCACTACAGTGGCAGCCCGCGTCACCGTCCGCCCCGTGCGGATGCACGTGCTCGTACCCGCAGCCGTGCTCGTGTTCGGCCACCTTACACCAGCTTCACGGAGCCGACGGAGTTGTGGTCGGCCTCGATGGCCTCTTCGTAGCCCTCGAGTGCGTCGTGCGCCTCGTGCAGCGCGGCCATGGCGGCCTCGAGCTTGGTGCCGATGCGCTCCATGTCAAAATTCTCGGTCGCATGCAGCAACTGATGGCTCCACTCATGAGCGAGCTCGATGGTGTCGTCGACCTGCTTGACGCTCATGGCAAGCTGGCTCATGTTCATTCCAACATCATGCATGGGAAATCTCCTTTTGTATGGGGCAGTTCAGTGGTTCAGATTTTACTACGCCCGCTCTGCGCGCAGCTGCATAAGAAAACGGGTACGAGCCTATGCGACCCGCACCCGTTCACTGGGGGCTGTTTGTGACTACCATACTATCCGTGGTCGCGGGCGCAGCACCCGGATCTCCGGCGAGCGGTGCAAAAGCGCTCATGGACGGCAGACAGACGGCAACATGTAACAAGCGTATTACAGGTGCTTCTCCAGCAGCGCCTGCAGCCTCGCCTTGGGCAGCGCGCCGACCGAGCGGTCAATCTCCTCGCCGTTCTTAAACACAATCAGCGTGGGGATGCTCATGACGCCATACTTCATGGCCAGGTCCTGGTTGTCGTCGACGTTGCATTTGGCAACGGCAAGCTTACCCGCCAGCTCGTCGGCAACCTCGTCAACGATGGGCGAGAGTGAGCGGCAGGGACCGCACCACGGTGCCCAAAAATCGACCAGCACGGGCAGGCTGTCGTTAACGACGGAATCGAAATTCTCGGGGGTAATCTGCTTAATGTCAGCCATGGTGACCTCCATAATGTGACGCGGCTCAGCCGCGTAAAACTCAGTACGACCGTGCTTATACCCAGCCGCCCGCAAAGCAACCACTCGCAGGCGGCTCTTTTATATAATGGTTGGCACGCAAACGATTGGAGAGCGCATGTCCACGTCACAAAGCCAGAAAAAAGAAGCCATCGCCCAGGCGGCTGAGCAGGAGCTCACATCGCTTGCGATCCGTGGCGTGCGTATCGCGGGCAACGCGTGCTCGCCGATCGTACTGGTCAAAGGCGATTTGGACGATGCCGAACGTTTGGGTGGCGAGCTTGCCGCCGGCCCGGATGGCGCGGCGTTGCGCAAGGCGCTTGGGGCCATCGGCTACGCGCCCGAGGATTTTTGCGTGCTGGCAAGCGTCGCCGGCGCGGGTGACGGAGCGGTCGCGGTGGGCGAGACTCTGCCGTGCGAGCTGTTCCGCGAGGCGCTTGAGGCCTTGGACCCCGAGGCGGTGCTACTGCTCGACAACAACGCGGCTGATGCCATGCGCGAGACCTACGCCGATATGCTCGTGGCGATCGATGACTTCGATACCGCCATGCTCAAGCCCGGCCTGGTCGCCCATGTGCAGGGCCGCCGCGTGCTCGCGCTCGACGGCTTTGAGGCGGCACTCACCGACAAGGCCGCTAAGCAGCGCATGTGGGCCTACATCAAGCAGCTGACTCCGGCGGCCGCGCCGCTGTAACGGTCTAGTTGGCCCATAGTCCCGATTACGGGCGACACGGGTACGTCCATCATTGAATTTTAATTTCAACTTTACACCTAGGTTTACAGCTGTCTTGTCAGCTGTAAACCTAGGTGTCATACTAAAGCCCCAAGATTCGCCAAAAGAGAGGGGCCTTGATGGCACAGAGCGCGAACATGGATGCATCGGAGCTTGCACGCGATATCGCGGCCGGCCTAGCATCGGCAACGACGGCAACGGAGCGCGCGGCATTGGTGCCCGCAGAGCTCGTCGAGGCCATTCGGCAACTAAAAACCCAACGCGACGCGGTGATCTTGGCACACTATTACGTGGCGCCCGAGGTGCAGGCCGTAGCCGATTACGTCGGCGACAGCTTCTACCTGGCAAAGCTCGCCAAGAGCCTGCCGCAGCAGGCCATCGTGCTGTGCGGCGTGGAGTTTATGGGCGAGAGCGCCAAGCTGCTCAATCCCACTAAGACCGTGCTGCTGCCCGAGCCAGGCGCGGACTGCCCCATGGCTCACATGGTCAAGCGCGAGACGGTCGACGCCGCCCGCGCCGAGTATGGCGACGACCTGGCCGTGGTCTGCTACGTCAACTCGACGGTCGAGATCAAGAGCTGGAGCGACGTGTGCGTCACTAGCTCCAACGCCGTCAAGATCGTGTCCGAGCTGCCGCAGCAGCACGTCCTGTTTATCCCCGATCAAAACCTGGGCCGCTTTGTAGCCGAGCAGGTGCCGCAAAAGCACGTCATCCTCAACAACGGCTACTGCCCGCGCCACCATATCATCACCGTCGATCAGATCGTCGATGCGCAAGAGGCGCATCCCGACGCGCTCGTGCTGGCGCACCCCGAGTGCAAGGCCGATGTCCTTGCCGAGGCCGACTACATTGGCTCCACCGCCGGCATCATCAAGTACGCCGAGGAGTCGGACGCGAGCGAGTTCATCATCGTGACGGTCCGCGGCGTGCTCTACGAGCTCGAGCGCCGCTGCCAGGGCACCGGCAAGAAGTTCTACTTCCCCGCGGTGCAGCCCACCTGCGTCAACATGGATCTCATCACGCTCGAAAAGCTCGTGCGCTGCCTGGAGACGGGCGAGGGCGAGGTGCAGATCGGCGTGTCGGACGAGGCCGCCGAACAGGCCAAGCTCACGCTCGACCGCATGCTCGAGTACGCAGCGCGCTAGAACAATGCGGCATGAGGGACGGTCCCTTATGTCACATTAACAAGGGAGAGGATTCCTGTGGAAACCAAACAATACCCCGACATGGAGTGCGATGTCGTCATTGCCGGCTGCGGCGTGGCAGGCCTGTACGCGGCCCTCAATCTGCCGACGAGTGCGCGCGTGATCATGCTCTCCAAGGGCGCGGTCGACGAGTGCGATTCGATGCTCGCTCAGGGCGGCATCTGTGTGCTGCCCGAGGGCTCGGACTACGATGCCTTCTTTGAGGACACCATGCACGCCGGCCACTACGAGAACCGCCGCGAGAGCGTAGACATCATGATCCGCTCGAGCCGCTCGGTCATCAACGACCTGCTGGCCATGGGCGTGGATTTTGAGCGCAAGGCCGACGGCGGCCTCGACTTTACCCGCGAGGGCGCGCACAGCCGCCCGCGCATCGCCTTCCATGCCGACATTACGGGCAAGGAGATCACGACCAAGCTGCTCCAGGCCGTCCGCAAGCTGGACAACGTGCAGATTTTTGAGCACGTGGCCATGACTGACATCCTGACGGCCGAACGCGATGGGGCCACAGTGTGCACTGGTGTCGTCGCTGTTGCCGTGGACGAGGGCGATTCGGTCCGCCCCGCCGACGAGCTGGTAAATGCCACCGAGGGCGTGCATGCCGGCGAGCCGTTTAAGATCCATGCCCGCCACACGCTGTGGGCGACGGGCGGCATCGGCGGCGTATACGACCACTCGACCAACTACCCGCAGCTCACCGGCGATGCCTGCTATATTGCTCAGGAGCATGGCATTAAGATGGAGCACCTGGACTACGTGCAGATCCACCCCACGGGGCTGTTCTCGCCGCAGCCGGGTCGCACCTTCCTGATCAGCGAGAGCTGCCGTGGCGAGGGCGCGATTTTGCTCAACGCCTCCGGCGAGCGCTTTACCGACGAGTTGCAGCCGCGCGATGTGGTCGCCGCCGCTATTCGCGAGCAGATGAAGCTCGACGGTACCGAGCACGAGTGGCTGAGCTTTGCCCCCGTCGAGCGCGACGTGGTGACCGGGCACTTTGCCAACATCCGCGCGCGTTGTCTGGAGGACGGCCGCGACATCTTGGACGAGCCCATTCCCGTCACGCCCACGCAGCACTACTTTATGGGCGGCGTGTGGGTCGATAAGGACGGCCGCACCTCGATGCCCGAGCTCTATGCCGCGGGCGAGACAGCCTGCAACGGCGTTCACGGCAAGAATCGCCTGGCTTCCAACAGCCTGCTCGAGGCGCTGGTCTGGGGTCGCCGCGCTGCGTGGTACATGCGCACCGGCAAGTCGCTGGCCGTGGAGCAGGCGGGCGAACCCGCGCTCGATGGCCGCCATCGCGCTCTGAGCGCCGACACCCTGGCAATCGATGATTTGGCCCGTGCCGCCGGCACGCAGGCCGTGGAGGAGTAGACCATGAATCCCATTACCATGAAGCTCGTCGTCGATGATCTGATTCTGCAGGCTCTGCGCGAGGACATTACGTTTGAGGACGTGAGCACGGCGAGCGTGTGCCCCACAGCGCGTCCCGCTACCGTTGAGCTTATCGCCAAGGCCGACGGCATCATCGCCGGCTTGGATGTGTTTGCCCGCACCTTTGAGCTGCTGGATTCGCAGAGCTCGGTGCTGTTTGATGTTGCCGACGGTGACGAGGTGCACGCCGGCGACCATGTGGGCCAGGTGCGCGGCGATGCGCGCGTGCTGCTTTCGGGCGAACGCGTGGCACTCAACTACCTGCAGCGCATGAGCGGTATCGCTACCTACACGCACAGCATGGCCGCGGCGCTCGAGGGCACCAAGACCGTGCTTGTCGACACACGCAAGACCACGCCGGGCATGCGCGTGTTTGAGAAGGCGGCGGTCGAGATCGGCGGCGGCAGCAACCACCGCTACAACCTGTCGACGGCCGTCATGCTCAAGGACAACCACATCGACGCCGCCGGCGGCGTGACGCGTGCGATCGAGATGGCGCGCGCCCATGCATCGTTTACCACGACGGTCGAGATCGAGTGCGAGAACCTGGACATGGTGCGCGAGGCCGTGGAGGCCGGTGCCGATATCATCATGTTCGACAACATGACCCACGATGACATGGCTGCCGCGATTGAGCTTATCGCCGGCCGCGCCAAGACCGAGTGCTCGGGCAACGTGGACGCCGACAACATTCGCGCCCTGGCCGACCTGGGTGTTGACTTTATTAGCTCGGGAGCGCTGACGCACTCCGCGCCGATCCTCGACCTCTCGCTTAAGCACCTGCGTCTGCTGGACGGTAAATAATGAACGCCCGCGAGCGTCGCCGTGCCATCATGGGCGTGCTCGAGGGAGCCAAAGGCCCCGTATCGGGCGGTGCGCTTGCGCGCGAGGTGGGTGTGAGCCGCCAGGTTGTCGTGCAGGACATCGCCCTGCTGCGTGCCGATGGGCACGACATCGTTGCCACCAATCGCGGCTACGTACTGCAGGAGGCTCCGAGCAGCCCAGCGGTGCCCACGCGCCTGGTCAAGGTGCACCATGGCGTGGAGCAGGCGGGTGACGAGCTCACGAGCATCGTCGACGCGGGCGGCGCCGTGCTCAACGTGATTGTCAACCACCGCGTGTATGGCAAGATCACGGCCGACCTGGACATTCGCAACCGTCGCGATATCGAGCGCTATCTGGAGGGTATTGCCAGCGGCAAGAGTTTCCCGCTGCTGACGGTGACGAGCGGCTACCACTTCCATCGCATCGCGGCGGAAGACGAGCGGACCCTCGACGAGATCGAGACTATGCTCAAGGAGAAAGGCTACCTCGCAGACCTTATGCCCTACGAGGGCGACCTATCGTAGCCGACGCTGCAAACGCCCCTAAGCGGCAATCTGACGTTCAATCGTCGGTCGCGTACCAAAGTACGCTTCCCTCCTCTTTCACGTCACCTTGCTCGCTTAGGGGCGTTTTCGCTGACTTATGCTCAACCTGCGGCGGTGCCAAATTAGTTATCCGCACAAACAAAATAAGGAGGCCTCCGCGGCGATGCGGAGGCCTCCTTATTGTGCACGGTGTACTTTTGAGTGTGCAAGTGGGGGAGTTGTTACTCCTCGACGATCTCGGTGATCGCGCCAGCGGGGCAAGCGTCCTGGCAAGCGCCGCAGGCGACGCAGGAGTCCTCGTCAGCGACGGTAGCGACGTCCTGGAGCTCCAGAACGCCAGCGGGGCAGGAGTCGACGCAAACGCCACAAGCGATGCACTCGTCGGCATCAATTACGGGATGAGCCATGGTAGTTTCCTCTCTGTTGACCGACGCTACAGGCGATGCGCGTCGGTTTGATTCGGGCAAAAACATACCACGGGAGCGACCGTTTGCAATACCCTCTGGCCGGCATCTTCATACCGTTCGCCGAGTATGCCGCGGCTTACTAAAAAACACGCAGGTGGGGTCGCCGAGCTGCGCAAATGTTAGCTAAAGGTGACTCAAAATATTGAGCGATTGAGCAAGTATCCTGCCATTTGTGGACGGGCTAGAAATGACATGCGGAGCTCCGGGACCCAAACCTCAGCCATCTCTACATAGATCTCAATAGATTTGCCGAGAACTCAAATAGCGCTTCTGCCTGCAATTTTGCGAACCTAAACTCTGAGCAATAAGAAATCTTATATGAATTGACTTAGATTTTGTATATTCCGGCCCATAAGGGGATACACTACATCCTGAAAGACAAGCCGAAGCACCGCGCGACAGACCGCCGAGGCGGCGCAAACGCACAAGAGAGAGGGAATTTCTAATGGGCAAGATTCTTGGTATCGACCTTGGTACTACTAACTCCGCTATGGCCGTCCTCGAGGGCGGTTCTCCGACCATTATCGTGAACGCCGAGGGCGACCGCACTACCCCGTCCGTCGTGGGCTTCCGTGCCGACGGCGACCGCGTCGTGGGTAAGGCCGCTAAGAACCAGGCTGTCACCAACCCCAAGAACACCGTGTTCTCCATCAAGCGCTTCATGGGCCGTAAGTACTCCGAGTGCACCTCCGAGCTCAAGACCGTGCCGTATGAGGTTAAGGAGGGTCAGGGCGGCCGTGCCGTCGTCGACATCGAGGGCAAGGATTACACCGCCGAGCAGGTGAGCGCCATGGTGCTCGCAAAGATGAAGGCCGACGCCGAGAAGTATCTGGGCGAGACCGTCACCGACGCCGTCATCACCGTCCCGGCCTACTTCAACGACGCCCAGCGTCAGGCCACCAAGGACGCCGGTAAGATCGCCGGCCTCAACGTCAAGCGTATCGTTAACGAGCCGACCGCTGCTGCTCTGGCCTATGGCCTGGACAAGCAGGGTTCCGACCAGCGCATTCTGGTCTTCGACCTGGGCGGCGGCACCTTCGACGTCTCCATCCTCGACCTCGCCGACGGCGTGTTTGAGGTTCTGTCCACCTCGGGCGACAACCACCTGGGCGGCGACGACTGGGATCAGCGCGTCATCGACTGGATGGCCGACAAGTTCCAGCAGGAGAACGGTGTCGACCTGCGTCAGGACCCCATGGCCCTGCAGCGTCTGAAGGAGGCCGCCGAGAACGCCAAGAAGGAGCTCTCCGCCGCCCAGCAGTCCACCATCAACCTGCCGTTCATCACCATGAACCAGTCCGGTCCGCTGCACCTCAACTACACGCTGACCCGCGCCGAGTTCGAGAAGATCACCCGCGACCTGCTCGAGCGCTGCAAGCAGCCTGTCACCAACGCCCTGCGCGACGCTAAGCTCAAGCTCTCCGATCTGACCGAGGTCATCCTCGTCGGCGGCTCCACCCGTATGCCCGCCGTCCAGGAGCTCGTCAAGACCATGACCGGCAAGCAGCCCAACATGTCCGTGAACCCCGACGAGGTCGTTGCCGACGGCGCTGCCGTCCAGGGTGGCGTGCTCACCGGCGACGTCGAGGGCATCCTGCTGCTCGACGTTACCCCGCTGTCGCTGGGTGTCGAGACCATGGGCGGCATCATGACCAAGATGATCGACCGCAACACCACGATCCCGACATCCAAGACCGAGGTCTACTCCACCGCTGCCGACAACCAGACCAGCGTCGAGATCAACGTGCTCCAGGGCGAGCGCGAGCTTGCCCGCGACAACAAGTCGCTTGGTAAGTTCCAGCTGACCGGTATCCCGGCTGCCCGTCGCGGCGTGCCGCAGATCGAGGTCACCTTCGACATCGACGCCAACGGCATCGTCAAGGTCTCCGCTAAGGACAAGGGCACCGGCAAGGAGCAGCAGATCACCATCTCCGGCTCTACCGCGCTTTCCGACGACGAAGTCGATCGTATGGTCAAGGACGCCGAGGCTCATGCCGAGGAGGACAAGAAGCAGAAGGAAGAGGTCGAGGTCCGCAACCAGACCGACAGCCTGTGCTACTCCACCGAGCAGACCCTCAACGAGCTGGGCGACAAGGTTTCCGCCGATGTGAAGTCCAAGGCCGAGGCCGCTATCGCCGACGCCAAGAAGGCGCTCGAGGGCTCTGACGTCGAGGCCATCAAGGCCGCTGGCGAGTCCCTGCAGTCCGTGGCCTACGAGCTGGCTCAGGTTGTCTACGCCGACGCTCAGCAGCAGACCGACGGTGCCGCCGGCGCCCAGACCGACGACGATGTGGTCGACGCCGACTACGAGGTTGTAGACGACGAGGACAAGTAATCATGTCCGCCCGTAAAGCTCGCACGGAGGCGGCTGCCGCCAGCGCCGCCCCCGTTGACTCTGAGGAGAAGGACGTGAAGATTCCCGTAGAGGCCGTAGACGATACCGAGGCCAACGAGGCCCCGGCCGCCGAGGCTGCCGAGAACCAGGTAGAGGATTCCAACAAGGAGGCGACGATGACCGAGGACGAGATGGTGGAAGCCGCTATCCGCGCCGGTGAGGAAGCCGCCGACAACGACTTTAAGCTCAAGTTCGAGCAGGCCCAGAAGGAGCTTGCCGACGTTCGTCATGAGCTCGATGCTGCGGCAGAGGCTCAGAAGGCCGCCGAGGACAAGGCAAAGGACGCCA
The DNA here is from genome assembly GCF_003475605.1 of Collinsella sp. AF31-11. Lineage (NCBI taxonomy): Bacteria > Bacillati > Actinomycetota > Coriobacteriia > Coriobacteriales > Coriobacteriaceae > Collinsella > Collinsella sp. AF31-11. The sequence continues at coordinate 74,237 of NZ_QRQS01000012.1, read as the reverse complement.
CCGAGCGCACCGCCCGTCTGCAGGCCGACTGGGAGAACTTCCGTCGTCGCACCGCCAACGAGCGCATCGCCGAGCGCGAGCGCGCGACCGAAAAGCTCGTAACCGCGCTGCTGCCGGTGGTCGACGATATCGAGCGCGCGATCGACCATGCCCGCAGCCAGGAGCTTGCCGACGACTTTAAGCAGTTCGTCGACGGCGTCGATGCGGTGCATGCCAAGCTGCTCGATGTGTTTGCGCACGAGGGCGTTGAGCCCATCGACCCCAAGGGCGAGGCGTTCGATCCGCTCGAGCACCAGGCCGTGGGTCGCGTCGAGGACGCGTCGCAGTACGACGAGACCGTCAACGACGTGTACCAGAAGGGCTACCGCATGGCGGACCGCATCCTGCGTTCCGCGATGGTGACGGTGACCTACGGTGGCGAGAAGCGCCCCGCACCGGAGCCCGAAGCGGCGCCCGAGGATGCTGCGGCCGACACGGCCGAGAGCACCGAGGAGTAATTGAGAAGGGCCCCGGGGCAACACCCGGGGCCCTTTCTGGCCTAGTGCCATATGAAAGCATGAGCCGCCGCCCGCTGGACGGTGGATGAAACAGGAGAGGAGCTACGATGGCTGCAGGCAAAACCTTCTATGACATCCTGGGCGTATCCAAGAGCGCCTCCGACAAAGAGATCAAGAGCGCGTTTCGCAAGCTCGCGCAAAAATATCACCCCGATGCCGGCGGTGACGAGGCCAAGTTCAAGGAGATCAGCGAGGCCTACGAGACGCTTTCGGACGAGAAAAAGCGCAAAGAGTACGACCAGATGCTCATGTTCGGCGGCATGCCGGGCGCGGGCGGCGCGTACGGCGGCGGCTACGGTGCCGGCGCCGGTGCGAGCGGCTGGGGCGATATCTTCGACAGCATCTTTAGCGGCAACGGCGCCTGGGGCAGCGATTGGGGCTCTGGCTTTGCTGGGGCTGCGGGTAATGCCGGTGCCGGCGCGGGCCGCAGTCGCGCGCGCAAGGGCGGCGACCTGTCGCTGACTGTCGACGTAACGGCCGAGGACGCGTTTCGCGGCGTGACGCACAAGGTCACCTACCGCATTCCCTCGACGGGCGAGCAGCAGACCATTACGGTCTCGGTTCCCGCGGGCGCCGTGGATGGCGGCAAGCTGCGCTACAAGCGTCGCGGCGAGTACGGCGTCGCCGGTGGCGAGCGCGGCGACCTGGTCGTGACCACGCACGTGGAGGAGCACCCGCTGTTTAAGCGCAAGGGCGCCGATGTGACCATGGAGGTGCCGATTTCGGTCTACGAGGCGGCACTCGGCTGCACGGTGGACGTGCCCACGCCCGGTGGCGCGACGGTTCGTCTGAAGGTGCCCGCGGGTACCCAGACGGGCAAGAAGTTCCGCTTTAAGGAAATGGGCGCGCCCGACGTTAAGCACCGTGGCCGCACGGGTGCGCTGCTCGTCGAGATCAGGGTGCAGGTTCCCACGAACCTATCCGATGACGAGCGCGACGCGATGACCAAACTGCGCGAGGCCGACACGCGCGACTATCGCGAGAAGGTCAACCGTTACAAGGCGACGTACTAGGGCGCCTGTGTGCCCGCCCGCGTCCGCGGGCTTATGATGTAGACGTGCGAAACGGAAAGGGGTCAGGTAGCATGGCCGATGACAATAGGAACAAACCGCTGTACATGATCAGCGTGGCGGCTGAGCTGACCGGCATGCACCCGCAGACTCTGCGCGTCTACGAGTCCAAGGGCCTGGTGAACCCCCAGCGCTCGGGCGGCAACACGCGCCTGTATTCGCGTGCCGATATCGAGCGCCTGGAGCTCATCAACCAGCTGACCGATGAGGGCATCAACCTTGCCGGCGTGGTGCGCATTCTCGATATGAAGGAGCGTGCCGAGGAGCGCGAGCGCGAAAACGAGAAGCTCCGCGCCCGCGTGCGCCAGCTCGAGGACGAGCTGCACGAGTACAAGATGCAGAAGAAGATCACCGCACTGGCCCCGCGCGATGGCTCGGTCAACCCCGAGCAAGTCATGCGCAAGTTACTGGGCACGGGCGGCGACCTGTAGTTCCGCCGGCGCCGCCGGGCACTCATTGGGGACGTACTTAAATGAGTGCCCACAGAATGAGAGTGGATAATCTCCCGTTTTGGGCCTATGTGCAGGCTCAAAGTGGGAGATTATCCACTCTCGCCATTTCGGCACTTGGGGACGTTCCTTTTCTGCCGGCATTTGGGGACACTCCTTGCGCCAAACCCGCCTTCCCGTCCCCTGCTCGCCCTATGCTTTACTGAGATAAAGTGAACGCGCAGATTCGTAGCCCACTCGCAACCGTTCTATGGCACGATATTGAACGAATGTATGCTATGCGCCCAAATCTTTTGGGCAGAGTGGGAGACAGTATGGTCAAGCTGTACGAGGACGGCATCTACCTGCGCCGTGGCAGCGAGGTTGTGCCTGCGGCCGAGGCTGCTGAGCGCGGTATTACGCAGACGCCCAAGGATGCCAAGCGTGGCACCATCGCGTATTCGATCCTTCAGGCACACAATACGTCCGGCGACCCCGAGGCGCTCAAGATTCGCTTCGACGCCATGGCGAGCCACGACATCACCTTCGTCGGCATCATCCAGACTGCGCGTGCCTCGGGCATGGAGCAGTTCCCGCTGCCCTACGTGCTTACCAACTGCCATAACTCGCTGTGCGCTGTGGGCGGCACCATCAACGAGGACGATCACGTCTTTGGCCTCTCTGCGGCCAAGAAGTACGGCGGCATCTTCGTCCCGCCGCACATCGCGGTCATCCACTCCTTTATGCGCGAGAACTTCGCCGGTTGTGGCAAGATGATTCTGGGTTCGGACTCGCACACCCGCTACGGCGCCCTGGGCACCATGGCCGTGGGCGAGGGCGGCGGCGAGCTGGCCAAGCAGCTGCTGCGCGACACCTATGACGTCGCCTATCCCGGCGTCGTCGCCATCTACCTCACGGGCGCCCCGCGCCCCGGCGTCGGCCCGCACGACGTGGCGCTCGCCATCATCCGCGCCGTCTTTGCCAAGGGCTACGTCAAGAACAAGGTCATGGAGTTCGTGGGCCCCGGCATCGCGAGCATGACGACTGACTATCGCAACGGCGTCGACGTCATGACCACCGAGACCACCTGCCTGTCGAGCATCTGGGCAACCGACGAGGACACGCACGCGTTTTTAACCATGCACGGCCGCGGCGACGACTACCGCGAGCTCAAGCCCGCCGATGTCGCCTACTACGACGGTTGCGTCGAGGTCGACCTGTCGAGCATCAAGCCCATGATCGCCCTGCCGTTCCATCCTTCCAACGGCTTTGAGATTGACGAGCTCAACGAGAACCTCGGGGACATCCTTCACGAGGTGGAGCTCGAGGCCGCTAAGATCGGCGAGGGCAAGACGCACTTTAGCCTGCTCGACAAGATCGTCGACGGCAAGCTGCACGTGCAGCAGGGCGTTATCGCCGGCTGCTCGGGCGGCAACTACGACTCCGTGGTCCAGGCTGCCCGCGTGCTCAAGGGCGCCAACACCGGCTGCGGCGAGTTCTCGCTGTCGGTCTATCCCACGAGCCAGCCCGTGGCGCTCGAGCTTACACGCCGCGGCTATATCTACGACCTTATGGAGGCTGGCGCGATTGTGCGCACGGCGTTCTGCGGCCCGTGCTTTGGTGCCGGCGACACGCCTGCCAACAACGGCCTTTCGATCCGCCACACCACGCGCAACTTCCCCAACCGCGAGGGTTCCAAGCCGGGCAATGGCCAGCTGAGTGCCGTGGCCCTGATGGACGCCCGCTCCATTGCGGCGACGGCTGCCAACGGCGGCGTCCTGACGCCGGCGACCGATCTGCCCGAGGAGACTTGGGACGAGGCCTGCGAGTACACCTTCGACGACGCTCCCTACAAGAAGCGCGTGTACTGGGGCTTTGGCAAGGCGGAGCCTGCCGACGAGCTGGTCGAAGGCCCCAATATCAAGCCGTGGCCTGCGATGGAGCCGCTCGGCGACGACATCCTGCTCAAGGTGTGCTCCAAGATCATGGACCCGGTCACCACGACCGACGAGCTCATTCCCTCGGGCGAGACGAGCTCCTTCCGCTCCAACCCGCTGGGCCTGGCCGAGTTTACGCTCAGCCGCCGCGACCCTGCCTACGTGGGCCGCTCCAAGGAGGTTGACGCTGTGGAGAAGCGTCGCGTTGCCGGCGAGTCCGCGGGTGACCTGTCGGTGCTCGATGTCGAGCTTGCCGGTGTGTTTGAGGCGCTGGCCGGCGCGGGTGTCGCGGCCGATGCCAAGGCGACCGAGTTCGGTTCCATGATTTACGCCAAGAAGCCCGGCGACGGCAGCGCCCGCGAGCAGGCCGCGAGCTGCCAGCGCGTGATCGGCGGTCTGGCCAACATCGTCCACGAGTACGCCACCAAGCGCTATCGCTCCAACGTGATGAACTGGGGCATGGTGCCCTTCCAGATGGAGGCCGAGCCCAACTTTGAGGTGGGCGACTACGTCTTTGTGCCGGGTATCCGCGCCGCGCTCGATGGCGACCTAAAGGACATCGCCGCCTACGTGGTGCGTGCCGACGGTGCGGTCGAGCAGATTGAGCTCTACATTGCCGATATGACGGCAGAGGAGCGTGCCATCGTCAAGGCCGGCTGCCTGATCAACTACAACAAGTTCAAGGCCGCTGCCGAATAACGCACTTAATTGTCCGCCCGGGGCTTACCCTTTCGCGCCCGCTCACGCGTATCGCGAGGGTCGCGTTCGGGAAAGGAAAAGCCCCGGGCTACATTTCCGCGCTCTCGTTGGGTCTTGAGGGACGCTAATAAATAGACTTGCTTGATGCCGCCTCTTTTTATTGGGGCGGCTTCTTTTTGTCGAAAACCACCACAAAGGGGACAGGCACCTTTGTGGTGGTGGGGACTAGCTCGATGTTGTTGTGATCGTTGAGCGGCATGTTAATGGGCGTCCCTACAGGATTTCATCCAAGCCGGGAGTCTTGGTTGTTTTGGGGATGCCGAGTTTGGATGACGCGAAATCGTCAACATTGTCCTTGATTCCGTCTCTGGTGTAGACGGTGATCATATAGGTGCTGTGTCCGAATTCGCTCTTGTCGCGTATTGCCCAGGCCTGCCAGTAGGCGGCCCCACTTCGCCCTTTGATTTTTCCGACACGGCGGAGTTCTGTTCGCTTTAATTGCTGGTCGCTATCGATGGTTCGACCGGCCTCCTCGGTGAGCCCGCACTGCCCAAGTAGCTTGTCAAGGACTTGGTTCATGTGGCGCTCGTCGGTGTTTGGCATGTAGTCGTAGACGAGGGTGACGGAGGAAAGCGGCTGGTCGTCGATCAAATAGTTTATCGGCTGAGGTTCAAGGCTGAAATGGGGGAAGCATCCATCAATCGTTCCGAGCAGCGGTAACTGTGACCGCCAAATTCCGGTGGGAATTCCATCTTGGTAAAACACGCCGCGACAGATAAAGGAGAGCGAGGTGGCACGCGAGCCAGCGTCGACCATTCCGCATAAATCGAAGGGCGAGGTGATACCAAGGGAAAAGGGCGTGATGACGATAAGGAAGAGCATCACGATGGGTACGGCGAGAATGGCGATGACGTTGCGACCGGTGGGATGAGACGGCTTCATATGCGCTCCTCGAGACAAAGAGCAGACAAGCTCGATGACAAATGAATAATCTCAGCTAACGATTCAATTTTAATCTCATAACGTGTGACAGCTGGCCGTCGAAACTGAGAACCACCACAAAGGCGCCTGTCCCCTTTGCGGTGGTTCTCGGTTTGTCTCGATCTGTAACAGTTAGACCCTAATTTGCCGAGTAGATGTTACAGATTGAGACAAACTGTTGCCGCTGGTCATTTCGTCTCGATCTGTAACATCTAGGATTAAAAATGGCTGCTAGATGTTACAGATCGAGACGGTAGTGCGCCTGGGCAGCGGCGGGCTGACATCTCAGTACCCTATCCATTAATCACTCAGAAAATCTTATATACAGAGACTTAGATTTGTGTATAAGATCGCGTAAAGCTGGCAACAATACTTCTCGAACAACGTGAAGCCGCCCCGTAGGGCGGCCGCCCCAAGAGAGGTGATTCCATGAGAATCGATAAGCTAGCAATGACGTCGCGCGAGGCGTTACAGACCGCCATGAGCACGGCCGCCGACGCGCAGGCCGGCGCGGTGGAGCCGATTCACCTGCTGTCTGCCCTGCTCGGTGCCGGTGAGCGCAATATCTCCGTGATCATCGAGCGCATCGGTGCCGACCCGGCCCAGCTTGCGCGCTCCACCCAGGACGCCATCGACCGCGCGCCCAAGGTTTCGGGCGAAGGCCAGCAGATGGGCCTGTCCAACGAGCTCGTCCGCGTGATCGAAAAGGCCGAGAAGAAGGCCACCAAGATGGGCGACAGCTTTGTGGTGACCGAGCATCTGCTGATGGCGCTTGCCGAGGACAAGGGCGAGGCGGGTCGCGTGCTGCGCGACGCCGGCGTTACCAAGGAGCGTATCGAGCAGGTCTACGAGGAGCTGCGCGGCGATGACCGCGTGACGTCTGCCGAGGACAAGACCCAGTTTGAAGCGCTGGAGCAGTACGGCCGCAACATCTGCGACCTCGCCCGTGCCGGCAAGCTCGACCCGGTCATCGGTCGTACCGACGAGATTCGCCGTACCATCCAGGTTCTGTCCCGCCGCACCAAGAACAATCCCGTGCTCATCGGCGAGCCGGGCGTCGGCAAGACGGCCATCGTCGAGGGCATCGCCCAGCGTATCGTGGCCGGCGACGTGCCGAGCACCCTGCGCGACCGCGACCTCATCGAGCTCGACATGAGCGCGCTGGTCGCCGGCGCCAAGTACCGCGGCGAGTTCGAGGACCGCTTGAAGGCCGTGCTCAAGGAGGTGCAGAAGTCCGAGGGTAAGGTCATCCTGTTCATCGATGAGCTCCACACCATCGTGGGCGCGGGCGCTACCGAGGGCTCCATGGACGCCGGTAACATCCTCAAGCCGGCGCTCGCCCGCGGCGACCTGCACGCGATCGGCGCGACCACGCTCGACGAGTACCGTAAGTACATCGAGAAGGACGCGGCGCTCGCCCGTCGTTTCCAGACCGTAATGGTGAGCGAGCCTACCGTCGAGGACACCATTTCGATTCTGCGTGGTCTGAAGGAGAAGTACGAGATTTTCCACGGCGTGCACATCACCGATAGCGCGCTCGTGGCCGCCGCCGACCTCTCCGATCGCTACATCGCCGATCGTTTCCTGCCCGACAAGGCCATCGACCTGGTCGATGAGGCCGCAAGCCGCCTGCGCATGGAGCTCGACAGCATGCCGGTCGAGATTGACGCCACCACGCGCCAGCTCACCCAGCTGCAGATCGAGGAGCAGGCGCTCATGAAGGAGACCGACGATGCCTCCAAGGAGCGTCTGGACGCCCTGCGCCAGGAGATTGCCGAGGTCCAGGAAAAGCTCAACGTGCAAAAGGCCGGATGGCTCAACCAAAAGAACGCCATCGATCATGTTCAGGAGCTCAAAGGCCAGCTCGATGAGGCCAAGATCGAAGAGGAACGCGCGACGCGCAACGGCGATCTGGGCCGCGCGTCCGAGCTGCGCTACTCCGTGATTCCGGGTCTGCAGCAGCAGATTCAGGATTCCGAGGCCGCGCTCGAGGCGCAAAAGGAGCAGAACGGCGAGGGCCTCAACGAGCAGGTGACCTCCGACGAGATCGCCGAGGTCGTGAGCGCCTGGACCGGCGTGCCCGTCTCCAAGATGATGCAGGGCGAACTCGACAAGCTGAAAGGCCTGGAGGGCGAGCTGCATAAGCGCGTCATTGGCCAGGACGAGGCTGTCTCCGCCGTCGCCGCAGCTGTGCGCCGTAGCCGTGCGGGCCTCTCCGATCCGGACAAGCCCATCGGCAGCTTCTTCTTCCTGGGCCCCACCGGCGTGGGCAAGACCGAGCTCGCCAAGGCGCTGGCCGAGTGCCTGTTCGATGACGAGCGCGCGCTCGTGCGCATCGACATGTCCGAGTATATGGAGAAGTTCAGCGTCCAGCGTCTGATCGGTGCGCCCCCGGGATACGTGGGTTACGACGAGGGCGGCCAGCTCACCGAGGCCGTGCGCCGTCGTCCATACTCCGTGATCTTGCTCGACGAGATGGAGAAGGCTCACCCGGACGTGTTCAATGTGCTGCTGCAGGTGCTCGACGATGGCCGTCTGACCGATGGCCAGGGCCGCCAGGTGTCCTTCAAGAACACGATTATCATCATGACGAGCAACGTGGGTTCCAAGGCCATCGTCGAGCTTTCGGGTAAGGACGAGGAGGAGATGCGCCATCAGGTTGACGCGGCCATGGCTCAGACCTTCCGCCCCGAGTTCCTCAACCGTATCGACGATATCGTGGTGTTCCATCCGCTCGGCATGGCGCAGATCGAGAAGATCGTCGACATCCAGCTTGCCGACGTCCGCGCACGCCTGGCCAACGAGCGCATGACGCTTGCCATCACCCCGGCGGCCAAGCAGATGCTCGCCGTGGGCGGCCTGGACCCCGTGTTCGGTGCCCGTCCGCTCAAGCGCCTGGTCCAGCGCGAGGTCGTGGACGCCATCGCCGCCGCCATCATCGACGGCACGGTGCGCGAGGGCGATCAGGTGACGGTCGATGTCGACAAGGACGGCGGCTTTACCGTCGTGTGCGACAACACGCCGACGGCCACATACGAGGTCCCCGACGCCGAGTAGATTTTCGGGACATGCCTTAAAATCTACCAGCCGTCTCTAAACGCCAAGGGCGGCGGATCCAATGGGTCCGCCGCCCTTTTTCGTGCGACAATCGATGATGTTGAGCATGAGTACATGGCGAGGAGATATGCAGATGATAGACAAGAATAAGACAAGCGCGCCGGCGACCGATGCCGCACCCGCCACACCCAAGCCTGCGCCTAAGCCGGTACCCAAGCCGCGCGACCCCTACATCCGTGCCGAGAACGAGGACGACGACGGCTACGATCCCTACAGCGATCGCCGCCCCGAGCGCGAACCTCTCTTCGAAGCTGACCCCTGGCGTTAAGTAGCTAATTTGGGTGTCGCGGGCTGCTAGTCTTGGACCTTGATGCTCGGCAACAGTAAAACTTGATTTTCTATTAATCAAGTTGCACGTAATCTTGCTCTTTTACTAATCAAGAATCAGTATAATTTTGATTAGCTAGAGAGCAAGATTGGAGAATCATGGCATTCAACGACTTGATCGCCCAGAAAATAAAGGACTTTGAACAGCAGGGGGTTCCACAGGTCTTTGAGCGAGACCTTGATCTGGGAAACCCACAGGAGCCAAAGCGCGACAACATCGTAAATGTGGTTGTGGGGGCCCGCCGTTGTGGAAAGACGTATCGCCTGTATCAGGAGATGCTGCGGCTTCGGGGCCGGGGCGTCGAGCTTGACCGGATGCTTTACTTTAATTTTGAGGACGAGCGCTTGCGCCCGTATGAGCCATCGCTGCTGGCGGACGTGCTCGACACGTTCTATGCGCTGCATCCTGCTGCTCGAACCGAGGGCGCTTACATTTTCTTTGATGAGATCCAGGAAATTCCCGAATGGGGTGCGTTTTTGCGGCGTGTAGTCGATACGGAGAAAGCGACCGTCTATGTGACGGGATCTTCTTCTAAGATGCTGTCCTCAGAACTTAAGAGCGAGTTCAGGGGTCGTTCTCTTATACGAGAGCTTTTTCCGTTGAGCTTTTCGGAATACGTTCGATATAAGACGGGGAGCGTTTTCGAGCCAGATGCGACCTTTTCCCCAAGCGATGCAGCGCTGCTTCGACACCATCTGATCGGATATCTTGAACGAGGGGGATTCATCGCGACGCTTGAGCAGACGCCCACAGACGCGATTCAGCTGCTACAGGAATATGCTTCGCGAACGGTCGCTATGGACGTCATTGAGCGTTACGACGTCAAGAACCCTCGCCTGGCATCGCTGTTCCTAACGCGGTGTATGGCATCTTCGGGACGAGAGCTGTCGGTGAACAAAGTGTACAACGAGTTCAAGAGCAGGCAGATACCCGTCAGTCGTAATTCGCTCAGCGACTTACTTGAGTATTATGAGGATGCCTACCTGCTGTTCTCCGTGCCGGAGTTCACGCGTTCACTGGCAAATAACATGCGGTCTGCGTCTAAGGTCTACGCTGTCGATCCCGCGATGTTTGGAGCATTCTCTCCCGCATCGGCATTGGACCAGGGCCAGAGGCTCGAGACCGCAGTGTTCAACGCGCTAAGAAGAAGGACTCCCGCGGTGAGGATCGGATCGGTCTGCCGCCTGCTGATCAAAGAGAAGAGCAAAAGCCATGAGGTGGACTTTGTGGCTGGGGACGCACTTCTCATGCGGGCTTATAGCCTGATCCAGGTTAGTGTGGAGATGGCAAGTGAGAAAACGCGCGAGCGCGAAATTGCCGCGCTTGATGCCTCGATGGCCCAGTTCGATCTTGGTGAGTCGGCAATCGTTACCATGGATGAGCAGGCCGATATTCCATGCGAGCACGGTGTGGTACACGTTGTTCCCGCATGGAAGTGGCTCCTTGCCTAATCATCTACGGATCTGTGGGGCCAGGACCTCCTGGCCCCTTCATCACGGTTGGGGAGCACCATGATGCGCCCGGCTAGTCCTGGGCCTTGATGCTCGGCAGCAGAATCTGGGCGAGGTAGTCGCACTCGAGCTTGGTGGCAGCGTCGGCCTTGCCGTCTTTGCCGACCAGCACGTTCTTAATCTGGCTGTAGGTGTAGCGGTTGCCGGTCGTGAGCTCGACAAGCTCAATGGCCGTGTCCATGGGGTAGGTCGACACGGGATTCTGCGTCCGCCCGTTGATGGTCTGGGGCACCACATACGGATAGACGGGGCCGCTGGCGTAGACCGTGTAGCCGTTACCAAGGTTTGCCGTGCCCAAAACCGTATCGCCCTCATCGGGCGTAAAGCTCTCGCCGTCGCGCACCGCGACGAGCGTCACAATCGGCGTATTGCTGTCGCCGGCAAGATAGATGCACAGCGTGCTGCCGTTTTGCCAAGTTGCGACTTTGCCGTACCACTCAACGGGAATATCGAGCTGATACAGGTTCGTTGCCTTATGCCGAGCATCGGCGTCGCGGGCTGCCTGCGCCTCGCTTGCGCTCACGGCGTTGGCGGCGGCATCACGGCGAGCGGTTGCCGCCTGCTGAAGTATCTTGGCGGCCGCGGCAGAGCTACAGCCGCCCTCCTCGGCATATTTGGCGGCGGCATCGATCTGGTCGTCGGTTACCGTGTCGGCCGAAGGCACCTTGAGCTTAAAGGTAGCCTGGGCACTTAAATCCTGTCCATCGCTCTTAACGGTGACCTGCGTCTTGGTGGTCGGGACGGTATAGATGGTGCCGTCGGCCGCGATGGGGGAGGCAGCGATGGAGAGCGTGTAATCGCCGGGCAGCAGTTTGATGCCGCGGCCGTGCTCGTCAACATAGAGCGTTTCGCTCACGGAGGAGGCGTCAGAATCCTGCCCACTCACCTGTACGGGAATCTTGGAGCCAGTGGAACAGTCGAGGCCAGCGGCATGCACGCCAATCTGCACTGACATCATCGTGTGGGAATTGGCGGCGACAGCGGCAGCCTGCTCTTGCTGATATCCGTTCCAGGCAGCATAGCCTGCACCGCCGGCGACGAGCGCGACGGCCACAACGCCGGCAACCATTAGGTTGCGGCGCTTGGGCGACATCTTACGATGACGAACCTCGGCTTCGCGTGCCGAGGGAACGGACGGCAGGGGAATATCGCCCATGGCGATGGTCTCGTCCACGGCTGGTGCGGAATCTAGGCCAGGAAGCTCACGGGTCAGCGAATCCTCGGCTGGCAAGCTGTTGAGCAAGACGGTTTCCTCGCCCGTGTCGGATTCGGGCTGGTTGCCGGCCTCGCTTTCGGTGTCTTCGTGATCTGCCTCATCTTCGGCAGGCTCAACGTCGTCTGCATCCTGATCATCGGACTGCGCCTCGGCTTCCGGCTCATCCTGCACGTCAACGTCCGAATCGTCAAACGCAATCTCATCGAGTGAAATCCGGTCTAAGCTCTCCAAGGCCTCAGCGCAAGCTTCTGCATCTTGGGCCGCGTCCTCTTGGCCCCTCGTCTCATCTTTCATATATCCCCCAAGCTCAATATCGGGACAACAATGTACCCAAAATTGGAGCCAGATAGAGCTGGCGTGCGGTCGGAAATATGATTTTATCTGCGCGATACATTGTGAATATGTGCGTGAATGCACGCGCGGCAGCAAAAAGCCCCCGGAAAGCGGACGATTCGCTTTCCGGGGGCATGCAATACGTTGCATTGCGCGGAGTCGGCCAGGCGACTTCACATTCAAGCGGCGTTTGCGTCAGGCACGTTACTCGGCGTGCGCGTAATCGACCTTGGCGCGGCGGGCGGTAGCCTTCTCCCAGTCGCTGGTGCCCTCAAAGACATCCTGCTTGTAGGGATTGCGGCCGAGCTTCTTGGCGCGGTAGGCGATGTAGATGATCGCGGCGATGTTGGCGATCAGCGCGACGACCGAGACCGCGGTGGCGGCGCCTGCGTCGAGCGTGGAGTGGGTCACAAAGATGGACTCCTCCTGGAAGTAGGGGAACACCTGGGCAAACATGCACCAAATGGCCAGCGTAAAGGCGCGGTTCTGAATCCAGCCACCCTTGTTCCAGATAAAGGCGGCGACGGTGGGCGCCAGCAGCAGCGCAAAGCCGCAGAACCAGGAGTGGGTGGGCAGGCAGTTGTAGGTGTAGCAGAAGTTCCAGATATCGTAGGCGATGATGTAGACCCAGGTCATGTCGGGCCACAGCATGTCGGTCTGGTCCTCGGAGGCGTAGACGCTCCACCAGCCGGTCATGCAGAAGATGTTGATGATGCCGGCGATGCCGTTGAACACGTTGTTCCAGCCGGCCAGCTGCGTGGCACCTTCGGAGGTGACCCAGGTGGACTCGCCCAGGACAAAGAAGTGATAGGCGCTCTCAAAGTCGGACACGACGGCGATCATGATGTTGATGGCGACGATCACAAACGGCCATGCGCGGAACCAGTGCGCCTTGCCGATCTTGCCCCACTGGTACTTAATGGCAATGAAGCCCCAGCAGCCGGCGAGCGCTGCGTACACCTTGGCGTAGTGGAACCAGCTGTTCTGGTACACATGGGTGGGGTTGGCGAGCGCCCACTCGGCACCCTGCGAAACGCCGATGGCGATGGCGACGCAGTAGATGGTCATGGCCAGCGGAGCCACGCCAAAGATGATGGCCGCGCCGAGCTTGGTGCGGCGGCCGACCTCGTTGAGCACGATGAGGCCAATAAAGACCATGGCCCAGCCGGCCCAGTGGATAAGGGTATTGCTACCCCAAACATCGAACAGCATGCTGCTCTCCTTTCACACGCCCGCGGCCCCTCTTCTGATCGCGGGCAGTTTGGCCAAATGTCGTCAGTTCTGGGGCTTGCGCTCCGGATACTTGGCGGTATAGCCCTCGATATGGAGTGTCGAGGCGATGATTTCCTTGACCGTCTCGTCGGGCACATCGGGGTGCGTGCGGATATACATCAACAACCCCATGATGAGGGTGTAGAACGTCTCGTAGACATGGTCAATGCGGAGCTCATGATGGGCGACAAAATCCACCACGGTGGTGTCGCAGATGTATTGCGCCACGCGCTGGACCACGTTGTGCAGAAAGCCGCCGTAGAGCGCGCCGCTGCTGGAGGTCAGGGTGCTCGGCAACTCGTGGCCGCTCACGACCAGGCGTTTAAAGAGCGGAGCGACGGTGTCGAGTGCGCCTTCGATGTCGCCAACCGTGCGGCTGGCGTTCCACTGTTCGAGCTCGGCGATAAAGCCGTCGATCGCCTCGTCCATAACGGCGGTGACGGCGGCGTCCATATCGGCAAAGTAGTGGTAGAACAGTGAGCGCGTGCAGCCAGCCCGCTTGGTCACGGCCGATACCGAAAGATGGGACACGCCCAGCTCAGCGCTCACGGCGCTCACGGCGGCGAGAATCTCGCGTCGGCGCTCGTCACCCGTCAGGCGCTTTGCCGTGCTGTCGGACGCGAGAACGGCATCAGCGACAGAGATGTTTGCCGTGTTATCGCTCATACGTTTGCCGCCTTTCATCCGTTTGGGCCCGACCGCTCGCCTAACAGTCTTGAATATTGTTGACGGTTCGTCAATACTGTTTTTGACACAATGTCAACAATAGCGGGTGAACGGCATGGGGGCATGTCGAGCCCGTACAAAGAGGGGCGCCGCGGTCTCGCCGGGCTGTGGCAAGAGAAGGGACGACTATGATTCTCAACGGACCGGGGATTAGCTATACCGAGCCCGATATCGGAGCGGAGTTTGTGCCGCCGCTGCCGGAGCATCCGCGCGAGGCTATCGTCAAACTGTGCGAGCACTGCACCAACCGCCTGTTGCACCGCGACGAGCTGCTGGGCTACGAGTACTGGTCGTTTGCCGAGGCCGCAACCGACGAGCAGGCCGAAGTGCTCTGCAAGATGAAGATGCGCCGTCCCTATACGCTGCCCGAGATGGTCAAGCTCACCGGCATGCCCGAAGCCGATATCGAGAAGATGCTCGACGACATGAGCTACACGGGTCTGCTCGAGTACAACTGGGAAAACCCCGAGCGCGCCAAGCAATGGGTGTTGCCCATGCTGGTACCGGGTTCTGCCGAGTTCCTCAACATGCGCGTGAGCCAGCTCGAGGAGCATCCGGTCTATGCCAAGTTCTTTGAGCAGGCGTCCAAGGGCCCGCTGTCCCGTGCTACGCCGATGGTGCCGCCCGGAGGCGCCGGCATCGGCATGCATGTCATTCCCGTCGAGAAGGCCATCGACGCCTCGAGCACCTCGGTGCCGATTGAGCATATCGAGCACTGGCTCGATAAATACGACGGCAAGTATGCCGCGAGCACCTGCAGCTGCCGCGCGAGCCGTCGCGTGATGGGCGAGGGCTGCGCCGACGATCCACGCGACTGGTGCATTGCCGTGGGCGATATGGCCGACTACGTGGTCGAGACCGACCGCGGCCACTATGTGACGCGCGAGGAGGTCTACGACATCCTGCGCCAGGCCGAGGACAACGGCTTTGTGCACCAGATTACCAATATCGACGGCGAGAACAAGATCTTCGCCATCTGCAACTGCAACGTTAACGTGTGCTACGCCCTGCGCACCTCGCAGCTGTTCAACACGCCCAACCTGTCGCGCTCTGCCTATGTCGCCAAGGTCGAAAAAGACAAGTGCGTGGCCTGCGGTCGCTGCGTTGAGGTATGCCCGGCCGGGGCCGCCAAGCTCGGCCAGAAGCTCTGCAGCAAAAAGGCGGGCGGACAGGTGCCCGAGTATCCGCGCCAGGAGCTGCCCGATGCCACCAAGTGGGACCACACCAAGTGGTCGCCCAACTACCGCAACGACAACCGCATCGAGACGCATGAGTCCGGCACGGCGCCCTGCAAGACGGCCTGCCCCGCGCATGTCGCTGTTCAGGGCTATCTGAAGCTTGCGGCGCAGGGTCGCTATGACGAGGCGCTGGCGCTCATCAAGCGCGAGAACCCGCTGCCCGCAATCTGTGGCCGCGTGTGCAACCGCCGCTGCGAGGACGCCTGCACCCGTGGTCGCGTGGATGCCGCCGTGGCGATCGACGAGGTCAAGAAGTTTATCGCCCAGCGCGACTTGGATGCCGCGACCCGTTATGTCCCGCCCGTGGTGACGCCGACGCGCGCCGGCGGCTTCGATCAGAAGATCGCCATCATCGGTGCCGGTCCGGCCGGTCTGTCCTGCGCCTTCTATCTGGCCGAGAAGGGCTACAAGCCCGTCGTGTTCGAGAAGAACGAGCGCCCGGGTGGCATGCTCACCTACGGTATTCCCAGCTTTAAGCTGGAGAAGGACGTTATCGAGGCCGAGGTCGAGGTTATTCGCCTGATGGGTGCCGAGTTCCGCTATGGCGTGGAGGTCGGTCGCGATGTGACGCTCGACGAGCTGCGCGAGCAGGGCTTTAAGGCCTTTTATGTGGCCATCGGCTGCCAGGGCGGCCGCCTAGCCGGTATTCCGGGCGAGGACGCCGAGGATGTGACGGTGGCCGTCGACTTTTTGCGCGAGGTCAACAGTGGCAAGATCGACGCACTGCCCGGTCACACCATCGTGGTGGGCGGCGGCAACGTGGCCATCGATGTCGCGCGCAACGCCTGCCGTCTGGGATCCGAGCATGTTGAGATGTTCTGCCTGGAGAGCGAGGCTCAGATGCCCGCCAGCGAGGAGGAGCGTCGCGAAGCCATCGAGGATGGTGCTCACATCAGCTGCGGCTGGGGTCCCAAGGAGGTTCACCTGGACGATGCGGGTCGTGTGTGCGGCATCACCTTCAAGCGCTGCACGCGCGTCTTTGACGACGAGGGCCGTTTTGCGCCCGAGTACGACGAGAACGACCTGCGCCGCGTCGATGCCGACCGCGTCGTCATGTCGATTGGCCAGTCCATTGTGTGGGGCGACCTGCTGGCTGGCTCCAAGGTGGAGCTTGGCCGCGGCCAGGGTGCCCTTGCCGATCCGCAGACGTACCAGACCGCTGAGCCCGACATCTTTGTGGGCGGCGACGTCTACACCGGCCCCAGCTTTGCCATCGACGCCATCGCTGCCGGTCACGAGGCCGCTGTGTCCATCCATCGCTTTGTGCAGCCGGGCTCCACGCTCACCATCGGCCGCAACCAGCGCCGCTACACCGCGCTCGACCGCGACGATGTTGTGATTGAGAGCTATGACAACGCGAGCCGCGAGGTGGCACGTGTCGACCGCGAGCGCGAGAAGGCTGCGCCCTTTAGCGAGTACGTCGAGACCTTTACCGAGGAGCAGGTGCGCGCCGAGACCGCTCGCTGCCTGGGCTGCGGTGCCTCGATCGTCGACCCCAATAAGTGCATCGGCTGTGGTCTGTGCACCACCAAGTGCGCGTTCGATGCCATCCATCTGGATCGCGACCGCCCCGAGTGCTCCACGATGGTCAAGTACGAGCAAAAGCTCCCCAGCCTCGGCAAGTACGCTTTGAAACGCGCGATCAAGATTAAATTTGGGAAGAAGTAAAAGAAACTAACAAGTTAGTGAGCGGCGCGGAGCGTCGCTCACTGACGTTTAGTTGACATTGCATCAACCGTTGTTGAAAGGTTTCTACCTTGCACGAATTGGGAATCGTTTATCACATCATTCGCGATGTCGAGAATGTGGCGCGCGCCAATGGTGTGAGTCGCGTTTCGAGCGTGACGCTGCTCCTGGGCGAGGTCTCGGGCGTCGTTCCCGATCTGCTGCTTGACGCTTGGCGTTGGGCGGCAGATAAAAAGCCCATCGCGCAGGGCGCGGAGCTTATCGTGGAGCCCGTCGAGGCCGTGACGCATTGCGACGCGTGCGGCTGCGACTACGCGACGGTCGAGCACGGCAAGACCTGCCCCCATTGCGGTAGCGGCGAGACCTATCTGCTGCAGGGCCAGGAGGTCATGATCAAGCAGATCGAGACCCCCGACGAGGACCCGACAGACGCTGCCCCCGACGGCCTCTCCGACGCCGTCGACGCCGCCAACCCCCTCCACATCGCCTAATTTAGTCGTTGGGGACGTTCTTAAACGACTAGTCATTAAAGAACGTCCCCAACGACTACTTTGCTAGAGCATATTTCTTACCATTAGTCAAGCACCATCTGTTTAAACGAAATGGCCTCAACCCGAGCACATTTGTGTCTGTTTAAAACCGGCAATAATGAACAGCGTGCTCAATTCGGTCATGTAAATAGATCAGCTATCAATCCTCAGCAGCAAATCAGTCAAAATACTGGAATGTAATCAGCTTGTAACAAAACAAGACGTTTAAACAAATAATGCTAGCTTTTACAGTTTTTCATATAATTCTGCTGTATTTGCAGCTATACTCTTTTTTGTCGTGTAGGAATTACGTAGACAAAAAGGAGGTTATGTGATGGTAAGTATTGTTCTTGCTAGCCATGGTGACTTGGCGGCTGGAATCAAGCAGACGGGCTCGATGGTCTTTGGCGATCAGCCGTCTGTAGCCGTGGTCTCGCTCGAGCCGAGCATGGGCCCCGACGACTTCCGCGCCAAGGTCGAGGAGGCAATCGCTTCCTTCGAGGACCAGGAGCAGGTGCTCTTCCTCGTCGATCTGTGGGGCGGCACGCCGTTCAACCAGATCAGCGGGCTCATCGAGGGCCATGATTCCTGGGCTATCGTCACCGGTGTCAACCTGCCTATGCTCATCGAGGCATATTCGCAGCGCTTTGACGCAAAGAACACTGCACATGCGATCGCAAAACATCTCGTGACTGAGGCTAAGGCCGGCGTGCGCGTCAAGCCCGAGTCTCTGGAGCCCGAGGAGAAGAAGCCGGCTGCGGCCGCTGCTGCTCCTGCAGGCGCCATCCCTCCGGGAACGGTCATCGGCGACGGGCACATCAAGATCGCCCACGTCCGTATCGACACCCGTCTGCTTCATGGTCAGGTGGCCACCACGTGGACCAAGCAGATCAACCCCAACCGCATCATCGTGGTTTCCGACGGCGTTGCTCACGACGAGCTCCGAAAGACCATGATCGAGCAGGCTGCCCCTCCGGGAGTCCATGCCAACGTTGTGCCCATTAAGAAGATGGCCGAGGTCGTCAAGGACACGCGCTTTGGTGACACCAAGGCCATGCTGCTCTTTGAGAACCCGCAGGATCTGCTCAAGGCCATCGAGGCCGGCGTCGATATCAAGGAAGTCAACATCGGTTCTATGGCTCACTCCAAGGGCAAGGTCGTCGTCACCAACGCTGTCGCTATGGGCGATGACGATGTCAAGACCATCGAGGCTCTCAAGGCCAAGGGCGTCAAGTTCGAGGTCCGCAAGGTTCCTTCGGATTCCTCCGAGGATCTCGAGGCCATGTTGAAGAAAGCTAAGGCCGAACTGGCCGCTCAAGCATAGTAAAGGAGGGTCCGATACATGTCCGCGCTTACTATTGTTCTAATCGCGATTATCGCGCTGCTTGCCGGTATGGAAGGCGTTCTGGATCAGTTCCAGTTCCATCAGCCGCTCGTTGCGTGCACGCTTATCGGTCTCGTAACCGGTCACCTTCAGGAGGGCATCCTCCTGGGCGGTTCGCTTCAGATGATGGCCCTTGGTTGGGCTAACGTCGGCGCCGCCGTCGCACCTGACGCCGCCCTGGCTTCTGTCGCATCTGCCATCATCATGACACTTGCCCTCAACGGCGGTGTTACTGATTCCGGCAAGGCCGTTACCGCCGCCATCGCCGTCGCCGTGCCTCTGTCCGTCGCCGGCCTGTTCCTGACCATGATCTGCCGTACCCTGGCCACCGCTATGGTCCACGGCATGGACGCCTGCGCCGAGAAGGGCGACTTCGCCGGTATCGAGCGTTGGCAGTACGCTGGCATCCTCATGCAGGGTGTTCGTATCGCCATCCCGGCAGTGCTTTTGTGCATCATCCCGGCCGAGGCCGTTACCAACGCGCTTAACGCTATGCCCGACTGGCTGTCCGGCGGCATGGCTGTCGGCGGCGGCATGGTCGCTTCCGTCGGTTACGCCATGGTCATCAACATGATGGCCACCAAGGAGACCTGGCCGTTCTTCATCCTCGGCTTCGTCCTGGCTGCCATCCCTCAGCTCACGCTGATCGCCCTGGGCCTCATCGGCATCTCCCTCGCCCTCATCTACCTTGGCCTTAAGGACCTGGCCAAGCAGGGTGGCGGCATGGGCGGTGGCTCCGGCGACCCGCTCGGCGACATTCTGAATGACTACGAGTAGGAAGGGAGTGATACATATGGCAGAGAACAAGATTCAGCTTTCTAAGTCCGATCGTCAGAAGGTTTGCTTCCGTCATCAGTTCCTTCAGGGTTCGTGGAACTACGAGCGTATGCAGAACGGTGGCTGGTGCTACTCGATGATCCCTGCGATCAAGAAGCTCTACACCAGCAAGGACGACCAGATTGCCGCGCTTAAGCGCCATCTGGAGTTCTATAACACTCACCCCTATGTTTCCGCCCCCGTCATTGGCGTTACCCTCGCCCTCGAGGAGGAGCGCGCCAACGGTGCTCCGATCGACGACGTCGCCATCCAGGGCGTCAAGGTCGGTATGATGGGCCCGCTCGCCGGCGTCGGCGACCCCGCCTTCTGGTTCACCCTTCGCCCGATTCTGGGCGCTCTGGGCGCTTCCCTGGCCCTGTCCGGCAGCATCGCCGGTCCGCTGCTGTTCTTCTTCGCGTGGAACATCATTCGTTACGCCTTCCTGTGGTACACGCAGGAGTTTGGCTACAAGGTCGGCTCTTCCATCGCCAAGGATCTCTCCGGCGGTCTGATGGGCAAGGTCACCGAGGGTGCTTCCATCCTGGGTATGTTCATCATCGGCGCCCTGGTCGAGCGCTGGGTGTCCATCTCCTTCACCCCGGTCGTCTCCAAGGTCACGCAGTCTGCTGGCGCCTTTATCGACTGGGCTAACCTGCCCTCCGGTTCTGAGGGTGTCAAGGAAGCACTGACGATGTATAACTCCATCGGTGCTAACGCCCTTGATCAGGTGAAGGTCACCACGCTTCAGGCTAACCTCGATCAGCTCATCCCCGGCCTTGCTGCCGTGTGCCTGACCCTTTTTGTCTGCAAGCTCCTCAAGAAGAAGGTCAGCCCGATCATCATCATCCTGGCTCTCTTCGCCGTCGGCATCATCGGTCGCGTCTGCGGCTTCATGTAAGCACGCTTCGGCTTAAGACCGAGAGTTGCTAGGCAAGGGCTTTTAAGCCATTGAAACGGACCGCACCCGGTGGGTACACTGGATGCGGTCCGATTGTTTTATTTGGAGGGCGAGGCGCGCATGGCGCAATCTCAGAACAGCACGGTCGATCTGGCAACGCCGGCAACCTGCCTGATGGGTCTTACCAGTCACGGTAACGTAATGGTGGGCAATAAGGCGTTTGAGTACTATAACGAGCGCAATCCCGAGGACTTTATTCAGATCCCGTGGGACGAGATCGACTATATCGCCGCCGAGGTTTTGCGCGGCACCAAGAAGATCACGCGTTTTGCGATCTTTACCAAAGAGAACGGCCACTTTACGTTTTCGACGCGCAATGACAAGGAAACGCTACGCGCGGTGCGTAAGTACATTGACGAGGACAAGCTCGTTCGTTCGCCCGATTTTATCGACGTGACCGCTAAAGGCGCCAAGAGCATCCCCTCCGTCATCAAAAACCTCTTCCACAAAGGCAACTAGTCGCTGGGTAGTCGTCTGCGACGTTCTTAAACGACTAGTCATTAAAGAACGTCGCAGATGACTATCTCGAAGAGCGGCTATGCGCTGCATGGTAGTGGCGCAAATCTGCTACACTAGTACAACATGCCTCCGTAGCTCAGGGGATAGAGCACCGCTCTCCTAAAGCGGGTGTCGACGGTTCGAATCCGCCCGGGGGCACCAGAAGTAAATGCAGGTCAGACGGTATAAATCGTCTGACCTGCTTTCTTATATAAGGGCATCGTTAACGTCAGTTGGGTAGAATTTGGGTAGAAAGTTTTTTGTGAAGGGCTATGCCCAAAGTCCGGTTTCCAACCCTTCCCACAGCCTACGGGCTTATAAGAAGCCCTTCGGCCATGGAAAGCGTTGAAAACCTAGGATGACGTTGCTGTGAGATGGGCGAGTTTCCAACAGCCCCCGGCGTCTTCGGGTTTCGCCTGGGACCCTGCGACACCGTGGACCGTCGAAAACTCGCCCTTCCGCTTGGAAGAGGGCTTTTACCCCTTAAAATTGTCCGAAAGTGACAACGACGCAGGAGGTCCGGTATGCCTGCCAGCAAGAAAGAGGCAAAAGAGTTCGTCAAGCGGTGGCAGAAGCGCCTTGCCGCCATCCCCGCGGGCTCCAACAACGAGCAGCAGGACACGCAAAAGTTCTGGGTCGACCTGCTCATCAACGTCCTGGGCATCCCGTCCAACACCATAGACAGCTCCGTTGACTTCGAGCGGAAGGTGAGAGGCCGTCGCATCGACGTGTTCGTCTCTGACCACAACTTTCTCTGCGAGCAGAAGTCGTGGGGCATCGACCTCGATAAGCCCGAACCCAGGAACGGCGGCATGGAGACGCCGCTCCAGCAGGCCATGTGGTACGCGCGGCACCTGCCGTACTCCGAGCGCCCCCGCTGGGTGATGACATGCAACTTCGAGACCTTCCGTCTCTACGACCTCGACAACGAGAGGCCCGAGGACACCGTGCAAGAGTTTTCCCTCGAAGAGCTCCAGGACAGTCTGTATCTCTTGTCCTTCCTGACCTCCAACGAGACGAGCCGCCTGCACAAGGAGCAGCAGCTCTCCATCGAGGCCGGGGCCTACGTCTCCAGGCTCTACGATGCCCTCGCCAAGCAGTACCACCACATCGAGGAGAAGGACGAGCGCGCGCAGGAGGAGCAGCGCTCGCTCAACGTGCTCATCACCCGAATCATCTTCTTGCTCTACGCCGAGGACGCCGACCTCCTGCAATCGCACCAGGCGTTCGGTAGGTACTGCGAGGGTGACCCTGCCAAGCTCCGCCGCAAGCTGGTGGACCTGTTCGAGGCGATCGACACGCCCCTGGATAAGCGGGACGAGTACATGGACGAGGACCTCGCGGCCTTCCCGTACGTGAACGGCGGTCTGTTCGCCGACTCCTCCATCATCGTCCCGCAGATGACCCCGGAGATCCTCGAGGCCATCACCGACGCGTCCCAGGACTTCGACTGGCGCGAGATCTCGGGCGTAATCTTCGGCGGCGTGTTCGAGGGAACGCTGAACCCCGAGACCCGCCATGCCGGGGGCATGCACTACACGAGCGTGGAGAACATCGAGCGCTGCCTCAGGCCGCTCTTCCTCGACGAGCTGTGGGATGAGCTGCACGAGGCCGAGGGCGAGAGGACGGCGGCGAAACGCAAGCAGGCCCTGGCGAGGCTGCACGACAAGGTTGCCTCCATCACCATCGGCGACCCCGCGTGCGGCTCGGGCAACTTCCTTACCGAGGCGTACCGGCAACTGCGCACCATCGAGAACCGAATCATCGAGGACGAGCTCAGCGAGGAGACCGGCAACGCGGGGCAGACGTCCCTCGTCATTGCGCAGGACAGCCCTGTCCGCGTGTCCCTGGACCAGCTGTACGGCATCGAGATAAACGACTTCGCCGTCTCGGTCGCTAAGACCGCCCTTTGGATCACCGAGGAGCAGATGCTCCGAAAGACGCAGGAGATATACGTCGACTATGACTTCGACTTCCTGCCGCTCAGGAGCCTCAGCAACCTTCATGAGGGCAACGCCCTCAAGACCGATTGGTCCGAGGTGTTTCCCGATGACCTCACGTACCTCGTGGGCAATCCGCCCTTCCTTGGGGCCCGTAACCAGTCCAAGGAGCAGAAGGCAGAGCTCCTTGAGGTCTTCGATGGTGCGAAGAACGCAGGCAACATCGACTACTGCGGGGCCTGGTACATGAAGGCTGCGAGGTTCACGCAGGGAAAGCGCACGCGCTGCGCCCTGGTTTCTACCAACTCGATATGTCAGGGCGAGCAGGTCGCCAACCTCTGGAAACCCCTGCACGACCTGGGTATCCACATCGACTTCGCGCACAACACCTTCCGCTGGGACAACGAGGCAGCAGACAAGGCACACGTGTTCTGCGTCATCGTGGGCTTCTCGCGCGAGGTTGGGGCCAAGACGCTCTTCTATCACGCAACGCCCGATTCTGACGAAGAGCAGATTTCCGTGGCCCGAATCAATGCTTATCTTAAAGACGCTCCGGACGTTTTTGTCTACAGCAGAAGTAAGCCATTATCAGATGTTCCAGAAATGGGAATAGGCTCCCAGCCTATAGACGACGGCAATTACCTTTTCACTGATGAGCAGAAAATCGAATTCTTGCAAATTGAACCTGGTGCAGAGAAATTCTTTCACAAGTGGCTTGGATCACAAGAATTTATCCGTGGCAAAAGCCGTTGGTGTTTATGGCTTGGGAACGCAAATTGGGATGAGCTAAAGAATCTGCCTAAATGCAGGGAAAGGGTTGAAGCGGTGCGCCGGTATCGGCTCAAGAGCAAGAGAAGTCAGACCGTTAAGGCTGTAGAGTGCCCTGCCCATTTTGGAACTGAAATCCTGTCGGATACAGATTCAATCTTGATACCAGAGGTTTCATCAAGCCGAAGGCGATACATCCCAATGGGGTTCGTCGATGCTGAGGTCTTTTGTAGCAATAAAGTTCGTCTTATCCCAAATGCAACTCTCTATCAATATGGGGTGTTGCAGTCCCAATTTCATAATGCATGGGTTAGGGTCGTGACCGGAAGACTGAAAGATGATTATCAGTACTCGGCTGGTATTGACTACAACAACTTCGTCTGGCCCGAGCCCACGGAATCCCAACGCGAAGAAGTTGAGCGTTGCGCCCAAGCCGTGCTCGACGCCCGGGATGCCCAAGAAGGTGCGACGCTCGCGGACATGTACGATCCCAAGAACGAAACGTTCTTCCCCGAGCTGATGTCTGCGCATAAGGCGCTCGACGCTGCTGTCGAAGCTGCCTATGGCGTCGACTTCGGTGGGGATGAGGAGAAGATAGTCGCCCATCTTTTCAACCTGTACGCCAAGAAGGTCGGTGAACTATAGTGCCAAATTCCATCTATAACCCCATATCGCTGGAGGTTGGTAACATCCTGAAGGACGTTCAGACGGGCAAGATCGGTCTGCCCGACCTGCAACGACCCTTCGTGTGGGGCAACGAAAAGGTCCGCGACCTGCTTGATTCCATGCTCCGCGGATACCCTATCGGCTATGTGATGCTGTGGGACTCTCCGAGCGACAACGCGGGCAAGAAGTCTGCCATAGGCTCGAACCAAAAGGTGTATGCCGTCCCCAAGTCCCTTGTCATCGACGGACAGCAGAGACTCACCGCTCTCCTGAGCTCGCTGTACGGCGTGTCCGTGCGAGACAAGAACTTCAGGGAGCGTACGGTGAAGGTCGCCTACGACCCCATCGCACGCTCATTCAAGAATGCCGACGCCTCGACCGAGAAGGATTCGCGCTATGTGCCGGACGTATCCGAGGCCTTCGCGGCGAACCACGACAACAAGCTGAGCGCCTATCGCAGGGCGTTCATCAAGCGCCTTAACGAGGCGAATGCCAAAAAGGGAGAACCCGAACTCGACGATGACGGCGAGGATGCCGTCGAGAGCGGGCTCAACGCATTACTCGGGCTTGAGCGTTATCTTCTGCCGACGCTGGAGATTTCCGAATCGGCTGACGAGGAGACCGTATCGGACATCTTCGTGCGTGTGAACTCGCAAGGGCAGGCGCTTAAGCAGGATGACTTCATCATGACCCTGCTTTCGGTCTACGAACCTGCCATGAGGGAGCGTATAGAGGAGTTCTGCGCCATGAGCCATGCGCCCGCAAAGGGCACCTCGTACAACCCGCTCATGACCGTCTCGCCGACGCATATCATTCGCGCCACGGTGGGCGTGGGGTTCAAGAGGGGTCGCCTGCGTTATGCCTACCAGATTCTTCGCGGGCGAGATCTCAAGACAAAGGAAACGACGCCCGAGACGCGGGCCGAGAACTTTGCCACGTTTGGTCGCGCCCTCGATCTCGTGCTCGACTTGAACAACTGGCATGCCTTCATCAACACGCTGGCGGAGGCGGGCTACGTCTGCTCTGACCAGGTGGGGTCGGGCAACGCGCTCATGTTCTGCTATGCGTTCTACCTTATCGGGCGCTATGAGTTCGACATGGAGCCACTGGCTGTGCGCGGGCTCGTGCGGCGCTGGTATTTCGCCGCAGCCATAACGGGGCTCTATGTGGGGTCCTTCGAATCCGAGTTCGAGCAGCAGCTTAACGACGTCTCGCGCCTTGAGACCGCCGATGAGTTCCGGGCGTACTTCGACCGTAGACTCGCTGCCATCATGACGGACGATTATTTCTCCATCACGCTGCCCAGCTCCCTCGACGCAAACGAGGCGACGGGCCCGACCTGGTGGGGCTTCGTCGCGGCTCAGGTCGTGCTCGGTGCCAAGGCGCTGTTCAGCACGGCCCCTCTTTCTCAACTGCTGCTTACCGGCTCATCAGGTTCCAAAAAGGCTCTGGACAAGCATCATCTGTTCCCAGATAACTACCTGAAGGCCAAGGGCTACCTTTCACAGCGCAGCAACCGAGGCAACTTCACCCTTGTTGACTACCAGAACAACATCTACATCTCGGATGATGCCCCGAATGAGTACGTCAGGAGGTACCGTGAAGCCCTGGGCGAGGACGAATACCGCCGCAACTGCGAGGAACACGCCCTGCCCCTCGGATTCGAAGAGCTTGATTACGAGGACTTCCTCGGTCAGCGCAGGAGGCTAATGGGTGAGCTCGTGAAGAGGGCATATGAGCGACTGTAGATTTCGGACTAGTCTTTGGGGGTCATGTTGACTAAGGTTTTCATATCCTACGCATGGGAAAGCGAAGAACACCGCGAATGGGTAAAGGCGCTGGCCGACCGCCTTCTGTCGGACGGGATCGATGCAGTCCTGGACCAATATGATCTCGAGCTGGGTGACAGGTTGCCGCAGTTCATGGAGCAGTCGGTCAGGTCGTCGGACTATGTTCTTATCGTCTGCACCCCAGCATATAAGCAGAAGGCCGATGCGAGAATCGGCGGGGTTGGATACGAGGGCCATATCATCAGCGGAGAACTGTTCTCTGGGCATAATGAGAGGAAGTTTATCCCGGTAATAAAGGAAGGGGGCGTTGAGGAAAGCCTCCCGACCTTCCTCAAGGGGAAATTGGCGGTCGACTTGGGCGATGGGGTCGAGTCTCGTGGCTATAACGATTTGCTTGCGACTCTTTATGGGGTCAAGAAGAAGCCGTCGGTTGCGCCCAAGCGCCGCATCGCTCAGACGTCTTCGAAAAAACGCGAAGAAGAGGGCGAGGGCTCTGAGCCCATCAGAATCGTCGGTATTGTGGTCGATGAGGTGGGAGAACCGAGGAACGACGGAACGAGGGGGAGTGCCCTGTACGAAGTGCCGTTCCGATTGTCGAGACGCCCCAGCTCTCTGTGGTGCGAGCTCTTCTTGAAGTCCTGGGACTTGCCGCCAAGATTTACCACCATGCATAGGCCACATATCGCATCGGTTGCCGGTGACGAAATAGTCCTCAACGGGACCACCATCGAAGAGGTGAGGGACTACCACCGCGACACCCTCATCCTGTGCGTGGAAGAAGCCAACAGGCTTGAGGCCGAATACCTTGAGAGGGAACAAAAGCGTCGAGCGCGTGAAGATGCCTCCCGGGCAGCCTATAGGAAGAACGTTGAGAACGTCGCCGGGACGATTGATTTCTAGCTCGGCCGCTTGCGCGAGGGCGTAGCCATCGGCCTCGCGGCCGATGGGTCCCGCTTATGGGCGGCCCCTGCGACGCGCGGAATCGCTCTCGTTGCGGCTCTCTGTAACGCTCCCATGGGTCGCATTTCGTCTAGCTCCGCTCGCGCCACCCTTCCCGTCGCCCGCATCATCAGGGCTGCATCGGTTAGAATCGTGTGTGCGACGCATTCCGTGCGCGGGCGGCCGAAGACTTGATCGGAGGTCCCCAATTGCTGAAATTCCTTAACGCGCTCGCCGCCCTTGCGACGGTCGGCACGTTCATCATTGCGTTTCTTGATTCGTATGAGGTTCGGTTTAAGGTCCGTAGGCGCACGCGCGGTGCGGACGGTTCTCGGCGTTTGCGCCGCAAGCGCAAATAAAAACGGCCGGGGTTGCAGCCCGGCCGTTTAACACGTTAGAAAACTAGGCCGCCCGCGCTCCTTAACACTTACGCGGGATGCGTCGTTTTCTAAAAACATTCTACCCGTCCGGCTGCGGGTCCGTCTACATTTTCCAAATCAAATCACCAGATGCCTACTGAGAAACGCAAAGCGCCCGCTTGCTGGGGGAGCAAGCGGGCGCCTGTGAGCGAATATGTTTGCGGCGAGAGCCGTAATGAGCGGTTGGGTGGCGACTAGTTGGTCGTACCGGAATCGTCGCCCGTGCTCGTGCCCGAACCCGAGCCCGAGCCAGAAAGTGCAACCGTCAGCGTAATCGTGCTGTCGGTTGACTGCTTGCCGGTGGGGGAGACGCCCGTAACGGTGGCATCCTCGTTACCGCTCACGGGATTGCCGTTCTGGTCACAGAAGCCAATGTTATAGAAACCGGCGTTGTTGAGCGCGGTGACGGCGGCAGAGATGCTCTTGCCGTACAGGTTGCCCGGAACGCTGGCCTTGCCGGACTTCTTGGCAATGACGACGGTAATCGTGGCACCGGGCTTCTGCTTGCCGCTAGGGTTCCAGCTGATCACGGTGCCCTCGGTAACCGAGTCGTTCTCCTGGTAGCTCACGTCGACGCCAAAGCCTGCCATATCGAGGGCGTTTCGCGCCTGGGCCTCGGTCATGTCGGTCAGGTCGGGGACGGACGTGGTATCCGGGCCGCTCGAGACCTTGTACGAGATGGTCGTGCCCTTCTCGACTTCCTTACCGGCTTCGGTGCCCTGCTCAAAGACCTGGCCCTCATCGGCCTCGTTGGCCTCCTCGGTGGCGTTGCCCTTTAGGCCAACGCTTGCCAGTGCCGCCTCTGCCTGGTCCTTGGTTAGACCGACAAGCTGGGGAACCTCAACCTTCTCGGAGGGCTTGGGGCCCTTGGAGATCACCAGGTTCACCTTGGTGCCTTTGGGCTTCTTGGTGTTTCCGTTGGGGGTCTGCTCGGCAACCTTGCCCTCGTCGACATCGTCGTTATAGCTCTGGTCGATGGTGCCGACCTCAAGGCCTTCCTCCTTGATCAGCTCGACGGCAGTCTGCTGGTCCTTGCCCAGCACGTCGGGCACGGTGACCTGTTCGTCGCCAAAGAGTCCTGTGGCAAAGGCCACCACGATGCCGATGACGGCAACAGCTGCCACCACGGCGGCGATGATCTTGTTTTTGTTGGACTTGGGCTTTTCGACCTCGTAGGAGCCGGTGGAGCCCGAAACCGAGCTACGGGCGGTATTCTGGCCGCTCACGCCCGAGACGGGACGCACCATGGCGCGCGTCTGATCGGAAAGCTCGCGAGTCTTGGTGGCGCCCAGCTCACCGGGGGCACCGATGATGCGCGTGGGCTCTGAAATGTTGACGGCACGACCGGACAGGTAGCTGTTGAGCACCTGACGCAGCTCGTCGGCGGTCTGGAAGCGGTTTGCCGGGTCCTTCTCCATGCACTTAAGGATAATGCGCTCAAGGTCGGCGTCGACACCGGAGTTGATCTGGCTCGGCGGAATAGGCAGCTCGTTGACCTGCTTGAGTGCGACCGAGATAGCGTCGTCACCGTCAAAGGGAACGCGGCCGGTGGCGCACTCGTACATCACGACGCCCAGCGAGTAAATATCCGAGGTGGGGCCGAGGTCCTGACCGCGAGTCTGCTCGGGGCTGACGTAATGGGCGGTTCCCAGCACGTTGTTGTCTTGCGTGAGGTGGCTGTTCTTGGCGCGCGCGATGCCAAAGTCCATGACCTTGATGTTGCCGTCGGGCAGCACCATGATGTTCTGCGGCTTGATGTCGCGGTGGATGATCTCGTGCTTGTGGGCGACCGAGAGTGCAGAGCTGATCTGCGATCCGATCTGGGCGACCTTCTTGGGGTCGAGGGCACCGTGGCTCTTGATTCCGCTCTTAAGGTCGGTACCGCGCAGGTACTCCATGACGATGTAATAGGTGTCGCCGTCCTTGCCCCAATCGTAGACGCCAACGATATAGGGGGAGGAGAGACCGGCTGCTGCCTGGGCCTCCTGCTTAAAGCGTGCGGCGAAGGTTGCGTCGCCAGCATACTGTGGCAGCATGATCTTGACGGCTACCGTGCGGTCGAGGACCTGGTCCTGTGCACGGTAGACGGTCGCCATACCGCCTGTCCCCACCTTATCCTTGAGGAGGTATCTTCCCCCGAGGACCCTCTGTTCCATTCCTGCTCCTAACATAACTATTCGCTCAACGATGTGTGTAGTACCTACGATGTGGCCGCTGGGACCGTGTGGCGCGTTGCCGCTAACTCTTCGGCCGCGGCGCGCCTCGGGTGTCCGATTCGATCATGGGCATCACGCTCCCTGTGCGGCGAGCGCCGCGGTCAGGACGATGCCGGCAATCTTGGCCGCCTTGACGTCGTGTTTGTCGTAATCCTCCAAGGCCACCGAGATGGCGACCGTGGGTGAATCGTAAGGTGCAAAGCCGACGAACATCGAGTTGACGTTGGTGCCGCCGATCTCGGCCGAGCCGGTCTTGCCGGCGACCTTGACGCCGGGGACCTGGGCATCGGTGCCGGTACCGGACTGGACGACGGCGAGCATGGCCTGCTTGACCTGGTCGGCCGTGGCAGAGCTGACAGCCTGGCCCAGCGAGCGGGACTGCGTGGTCTTAACCACGGTTCCGTCTGGGGCGAGTACCTGGGCTACAAAGTACGGGTCCATGACCACGCCACTGTTAGCGATGGCGGCGGCAATCACGGCGTTTTGCATGACGGTGGTCTGCGGGCCGGGCGTGTGGTCCATGCCGACAGGCTGGCCGGCGCCGGCCCAGGCGGTCTCCCACTCGGTCATGAGCGACGGGTCGGCCATGATGGAGGCCGTGGAGGTCAGGTCCTGGCCGAGCTCTTGGCCGTAGCCAAAGGCGTTGGTAAACTGCACGAGCGTGTTTGCACCAACTTCGTTTGCCACCTGGCCAAAGACGACGTTGGAGGACACGGCAAAGGCCTGCTGCAGGCTGATGGTGCCGTAGCTCTCGTTGGCATAGTTGATGACCGGTGCGTTGCCGATGTCCATGGAGCCGGGCGCCTGGTAGGTGCTGGTAAGGCTGGCGGTACCGGTCTCGAGTGCCGCGGAAAGCGTAACGACCTTAAACGTGGAGCCCGGCGTGTACAGCGCGTCCATGGCGCGATTGTACATGGAGCCGTCCTCGCCGCCGCCCGCCTGCAGCAGGGCGTCGATGTTGGTGTTGTCGTAGGTGGGCGAGCTGGCACATGCGAGTACCGCGCCGGTACGCGGGTCGATGACCACTACAGCGCCCTTAAAGCCCTTGAGTGCCTGCTCGGCAGCTGTCTGGATACGCGAGTCGATGGTGAGCTTGGCGGTGTTGCCCGGCTGGGTCTGGCCCGCGAGCGACGCGATGGCGTTGTTCCAGCTGGAGTAATCCTTGGAGCCGGTGAGCGTGTCGTTCATGACACTCTCGATGGCGGTGGTGCCAAACTGCTGGCTCACGTAGCCAACCACGTGCGCTGCCAGGTTGCCGTTGGGGTAGGAGCGTACGTAGGTGCCGTCCTCCTGCTGCAGCGACTCGGCCAGCGTCACGCCGTCGGACGTGATGATGGAGCCGCGCTGGATGTACTTGGAGCGGGCGATGGTGTGGTTGTTGGTCGGCATATCCTGATAGTCCTTGGCCTTGATGACCTGGACATAGGTGAGGTTGCCGATAAGGATGGCAAACAGCGCCGTAAAGGCTAGCACCGCACGGGTTAGACGGTTGGCGAGCGCAACGCGGCCGAGCACACCGGATTCAGGCGTGTCGAGCAGGCGGCGGCGCATGCGCGAGCCGACGGAATGGCTGCCACTGCCGTAGGAAGACGAGGTGGCAAAGCGCGTGCCCGTCGGGGCGGCGGCAGATGCGACCTGATCATCGGTGATGGCGGCCATGGTGCCGGTGCCGGTAAGCTCTGCCTCGCGTCCGGTTGCCTCGTCACCGGCGCGCAGCAGAAGCGCGACGATGATAAAGCTCGCCAGCAGCGAGGAGCCGCCCTGGCTCATAAAAGGCAGGGTGACGCCGGTCAGCGGGATCAGGCGGGTTACGCCGCCAACGATCAAGAAGGCCTGGAAGCTGATGGCGGCCGTAAGGCCCGTGGCACTAAAGGCTGCGAGGTCGGATTTAGCGCGGGCAGCCGTGGTGAGGCCACGCACGGCAAAGAGCATAAACAGGATGAGCACGGCGCCGCCGCCCAAAAGGCCCATCTCCTCGCCGATAGCCGAGAAGATAAAGTCGGACTCGACGACGGGGATGTTGTTGGCCATGCCGTTGCCGATGCCAACACCGACCAGACCGCCATCGGCAAGCGAGAAGAGCGACTGGACGATCTGGTAGCCCTGGCCCTGGGCGTCCTTAAAAGGATCGACCCAAACCTGGAAACGTA
This sequence comes from Collinsella sp. AF31-11, assembly GCF_003475605.1. NCBI lineage: Bacteria > Bacillati > Actinomycetota > Coriobacteriia > Coriobacteriales > Coriobacteriaceae > Collinsella > Collinsella sp. AF31-11. The sequence continues at coordinate 42,064 of NZ_QRQS01000012.1, read as the reverse complement.
CCTGAACGTGAGACAGGAACTTGTAGGCGCCCACGGCTCCAACGGCTAAGAGCGCGAGGCCGATAACGACATACGAGAATCGTCCCGTGGCAACGTAGAGCATCAGCAAGAAGATGGTGTAGAACAGCACGGCCGAACCCAGGTCGCGTTCGAAGACGACGACGAGCAGGCACACACCCCACACGGCAAACAGCGGCAGCAGCAGTCGCAGGCGAGGGATCTTAAAGCCCAGGATCTTGCGGTTGGAGATGGAGAGCAGCTCGCGGTTCTCGGCCAAGTAGCCGGCCAGGAACAGCACGATAAAGACCTTGGCGAACTCGCCGGGCTGGATGGTAAAGCCCGCGATGCGAATCCACAGCTTGGAGCCCGAGATCGTGGTGCCGATAAAGATGGGCAGCATCAGCAGAATGATGCCGATAATGCCAAAGGTGTACTTGTAGCGCATGACCACGTCGAGGTTTTTGACCAGTGCAAGCGTTCCCACCATGAGCGCCACCGAGACAAACAGGATGATGAGCTGTGAGATGGCGAGAGCGGGGGCGAGGCGTGTCACGAACGTGATGCCGATGCCCGAAAGTATAAATACGATGGGCAGGATGGCGGGGTCGGCGCCAGGCGCCAAGATGCGCACGGCGATATGTGCTGCGGCGAAGGCGGCGAAGAGGCCGATCGGTACGGCGAGCGTCTCAAAGGAGATGGCAGCGCCCGCGGTGAGGACGTACATCGCATACAGCAGGATGACGGGGAACGCCGAGGCGATGAGCAAGAGCAGTTCGGTGTTGCGGCGACTCATAAGCGGCACTCCCTTTCTAATTCTTATCGGAGGCTTCGGCCTCGGCGGACTGTTCGGCGGTTTTCTCGGAATCTGATTCGGAGGTCGATCCCTGGTCGGTGTTGTCGCGAATCGTTTGCGCGTCGATCACCTGGCGGGTCTGCTCCTCGTCGATCTGGTGGCGGTACTTGGATATCGTGTCCTGCGCATCGTCGACACTTGTTTGCGGAATGCCCGCCTTGAGGCGGTTTTGCGTGTCTTCGGGCAGGTCGGACAGCTTGATACTGGTTTCGCTTTCGAGCCAGTGGAGCTTGAGTCCGAGTGGCTTGCCGGGCAGGCCGCGCCAGACGGCGACATTGCCCTGGTAGGTACCCAGGTAGTACGAGCCGGTGACACCCGTGTAGGCCCAGATGGCAGCCGCCAGCACCAAGACGAGACCTAAGACGACGCCGATGGTGACGTTGCGGCGACGCACGCGTTGCGCCTCGCGCATAACGCCATCGTCAACCAGGTCAACGACTACTACGGTCACGTTGTCGTGGCCGCCGGCGGCAAGCGCCGCGTCCACTAGGTTGTCGACGCAGATTTGCGCGGTTGAGGACTGCGTGGCGATGTTCTCGATATCGCTATCGGGAATCATGCTCGAAAGGCCGTCAGAGCACAGGATCAGGCGGTCGCCTTCCTCGATATGCAGAGTGAAGTGGTCGGCATACATGGCGGGGTCTGAGCCCAGCGCACGGGTGATGACCGAACGGTTGGGGTGGACGCGAGCCTCGTCTGCCGTGATCTCGCCGGCGTCCACGAGCTCCTCCACGTAGGAGTGGTCGCGGGTCACGCGGATGAGCGTGCCCTCGTGGAGCAAGTAGGCGCGAGAGTCACCCACGTGGGCGATGGCGAGCGTGTCGTTTTCGATATAGGCGCAAGTGGCTGTGCAGCCCATGCCGGGCTTGCCTAGGCCGTTCAGGGCCGCCTCGATTACGGCGGCGTTGGCTGCCTCGACGGCTGCGGCCAGGCGTGCTGCGTCGGCGGACTGCGGGGCCGTCTTGGCAATAGTCTCGACGGCGATAGAAGAGGCTACCTCGCCGGCGGCGTGACCGCCCATGCCGTCGCATACGCAAAAGAGCGGCGACTGCACCAGGTAGGAATCCTCATTGTGCGGGCGCACACAGCCAACGTCGGAGCGGGCACCCCACATGAGTTGCGTGGTGGTGCCGGCATCATAGGTCGAGTCGGTCTCGATGCGCTCCTCGGTCAGGGGCTCAAAGCTCATGGTCGAGCCGGGGTCTTTGAGCTTGGCTTCAACGGCGGCTACGTCGATCTCGGCTGTGTCACCGGGAGAGACGGTGTCGGTCTCGGCGTTTGATTCGGAATCGCCGGTGTCCGGGGAGTCGGGCTCCTCGGACACGCGGGCGGTCGACTCGTCGTCTTGCGGGCTGACGTCTATAGGCTCGGGCGTCGCAAAGTGCGACGGCGCGGGCGTGCTTTGCGACTGGGCGGCGGGCTCAGCCACGGCACCGGACTCGTTTGCGGGCGCAGACTGCGGGGTCTTGGGTGCAGGGCCGTCCTCGGGGGATGGCCCTGCCTTGGGCGCCGGCGTAGACGCGGGCGCAACCTCGGATGCCGGGGCTATGGGAAACGCCGGCGCGGCGGGCTCGGGTGCCGCAAACACCGCAGCGCTCTCGTTGATTGCCGCGGCGACGGGCTCTGCAAAGTGAGCTGGCGTCGGGGTTGCTTCGGGCGCTGTGGGCTGATCCGCAGCATGTGCGCCGATGGGCGCTGCTACGGCATTATCTTCGTCCTCGTTATCGGCGAGATCCGAAATATCATGCGTTACATGCGAAAGAGGCAGGGAGAACACGGTGTCCTCGGGTTCCACGGGTGCGGAGCCCGCCGGAGCGGCGTGGGCCGGCGCAGCTGTGGCGGCAGCCGGTGCCTCGGTCATAGTTGTGGACTTGTTCTCCTCGTCGATCATCGACGGTTCACCTTCATGACCACATCGCCAATCTGGACTTCGTCGCCCTCGCGCAGCGTTGCAGGCTCCACAAGCTGGCGGCCGTTGACGAGCGTGCCGTTAAGCGAGTTGAGGTCCTCGATGATGAGCGCCGGGCCCTGCAGCGAAAAGCGCGCATGCGAGGCCGAGACGAACGGTTCGTTGATGCAGATGTCCGAAGATGGCGAGCGACCGACGATGACGGGGCCGAGCATGTCTACGTGGATGCCACGGATGCCGCGCGGGCCCTTGTCCACATCGATCGTCCAGATAGCCGAGTCGCGGCGCTGTCCGCGCACAAGTCCCACGCCGGTCTTCATGACGGCGAACAGGAAGATATAGAGCAGGGCGACCAGGACGATGCGGCCTGCAAAAAGGACGATATCGATGTTCATAAGCGACTATCCCCTAAATTCAAAGGTGCTCAGGCCAAACGTCAGCAGATCGCCGTTGCGCAGCGGGCAGCGCGTAATGCGGCGGTTGTTGACGAGCGTGCCGTTGGTGGAATTGAGGTCCTCGATCGACCAATCCGAGCCCGTAAAGGTGAGCTGGGCGTGGCGGCGCGACACGTTGGGGTCGCGCAGGGCAATATCGGAAACTGAGCGCTCGCGACCGATAGTCACCTGTGCGGAGGTGATGCTATGGCTCTCGCCGCTCACGACGTCGACGAGCTGGGCGAGCGGGCGCTGCGGGGCGCGAGTGCTCGCCATGTTGGAGGCGATGCCGGCTGCGGCGCCTAGGCCCACGGCGGCACCGGTCGCGGCGGCTCCGCCCATGCCGGCAAGCGCGTCGCGCGAGACGGTCTGCGGCACCGGGATAGGAGCGGCGGGGTCGGGGACGCTAGGCGCGAAGGGATCTGCTACGGCAAGCGGGTCGGGAGCGGCGGCGCGAGGCGTCGGCTGCTGCTGGGGCATGGCGGCGGGGCGCTGCTGCTGCGGGGCAGCAAACTGCTGCTGGCCGGCGCGCGGGGCGCTGGCGGCACGGCTTGCGGCGGAGTTGTTTTGGCCCAGACCGTTTTGATAGGCGCGCTCTTCTTCGTACAGGCGGCCGAGCGTGGGGGCATCGACGTTCTCGGCAAAGACCGAGAACTTGCCGGCACGCAGCTGCGGATCGATCATAAAGCGCACGAGGGGCTCGCCGACAAAGACATAACGGCGCTTTTCGGCCTGCGCCTTCACGAACTCGCGGACCTCGCGCGAAAGCTCGGGGTAGAACGGGGCGAGCATGGGGTCGTCGTCGGCGGCGATCAGGATGGTATAGAGTGCCGGCGCCGTGTTGACACCATTGATCACCAGAGTTTGATCCTCCATGTCGCGAGCGGCCTGCTTGGCAAGCTTCTTAAAGGAGAACGGGGCACGGGTGGCACCGAAGATGCCGGCCACGTGGTCCTCGAAGATGTTCAGGAAGTTCACGAAAGATCACTCTCCGTATAGGTTCTTTGGTATCCGAGCAAATATAGGCATATCCCAACGATTATAGAGGATAGGGTTCCCGCAACCGCCGCCTTGGCGACGACCGCGGCTGCAAGGCTGGCAATTTCCATATGGTGTGCAAGACAGGACGCCGCTGCGCAGCCGATGCCGGTGACAGCGATGGCGGCGATTGCGGCAAGGTTTGAGCCCTGATCGGCACGCTTGGCATGGGCATTGAGCAGCGCAGATGACGCCGCGGCAGTTGCCGCTACCAGCACAAAGGCAGCCCAAAGGAGTGGGTCTCCCAGCGCCGCGGCAACGTTACCGAGCCCCAGCACGCCTCCGGCTGAAAGCGCGACCGTGGCCAGACGGGCAAAAAGTGCGCCCATGCCCGTTGCCGCGGCGGCGTTTGCCGGGCCGAGCCAAAATGACGCGACGCCGGCGGTGACCCCAGCTGCCAGGAAGGTATTGCCGGTCAGACAGCCAAGCACGAGTGCACAGGTGAGTGCGGCGCTCGCGGCAGCCTCGGTGCGACCCCAGGCGATCCACCAACCGGACATGGCGGCGGCAAAGATCACCGCGACGGGCAACATCGACAGGATGCCCTGCGCCTGCATGGTGGCGTTTGCCATGAGCACCAAAAAGCCCACAGCCGAGATGGCCGAGCCAATCTGGGGGGCCAGGCCGGCCGCCGCTCCGATCGCGATAGCCGCAATGACCAGGCCGGGAAGCGCCGCGACCCCAGCCGTTTGCATCAGCAAAAAGCTAAAGGTGCCGCACGCTAGCGCCGAGATAGCGCGCATGGTGTAGTCGCGCGCATGGTTCCAGCGCGTGCCCGCCCAGCCGAGTGCGGGGTCGACCTCGATGGCGTCGTCCTCGTAGTACGACGGCTCGATATCGTCGAGCTCCTGCTCGTCATCCGAAAGCTCGCCAACCATTTGCTCCAAGCTGCGACGGCCCTCGCGTACGCTGCCCAGACCGGCAAGGAGCTGGTCGCAAAATGCCTCGATGCTGCTGGGGCGGTCCTGCGGCATGGGGGAGAGCGCGCTCATGAGCGTGGCCTCGGCTCCCGGGGGGAAGTGTGGTATCAGCTCGCTGGGATAGGTGGCGCCGCCGATGATACGGTCGAGCGAGTCGGCGGGCGTGGCCGCCATAAAGGGAGCGCTGCCGCACAAGCCCTCATAGATAACGCAGGCAAGGGCAAAGACATCAGCGCGTTCGTCGACCGTGCCGGTCTCGATATCGAGCTGCTCGGGCGGCATGTAGCCGATGGTGCCGCCGCGCGAGCCGCCAAAGCCACCGGCGGACGACAGCCGCGCCATGCCAAAGTCGGTGAGCTTTACATTGCCCGAGTGGTCGATGAGCACGTTGGCGGGCTTAATGTCCAGGTGGAGTACGCCATTACTATGGGCGAAGGTGAGCGCCTGGCCCAGGGCATCGGCAATGGCCGCGGCCTCGTCGAAGGTAAGTGAGTGGCCGTCCACGCGATGCAAAAACTCGGCTAGCGACATGCCATCGACATATTCCATAACCAGGTAGGCATAGGCGGTGTCGTGCGTAAAGTCGATAACCTGCACGATATTGGGATGTTGAAGCATAGCGGCAGTGTGCGCCTCGCGCAGGACATCCATGATGTCGCTGGCGGGCATGCCGGAACCGTTGATAAGGGGGATGCGCTTAATGGCGACGCGGCGGCGCAGGTGCGTGTCGCGGCAGATCTCGATGGAGCCAAAACCGCCGGTCGCAAGCGTCTCGAGCGGCTGGTACCGCTTGAGCAGCTCGCGAGAGCTGGTGCCCTCCAAAGGAACGTCCGGCGAGAACCGGGCGGTATGTTGCGAGAAAAGCGGCATGGCCAACCCTCGTGCGTTTAAAGTTCGTTTGCGAGCGGCGGGCGCGGGGCCAAGCCGTTCGCGGTGGCATAGATGCTGCTAGTGTAGCACGCTCGGGCAGATGGCGAGGAAACGGGGATGAGGTGGCCCGATCGGTTCGGGTCGTTTCGGCTCGTTCGGAAAGTGGGGGACCGGTTTTCAACCAAATAATGGGATGCGCTTTCCAAAGGGGGCAGCTTGCGGAAGCTGCATCCCAGAATAATGGCCTGGAACGGGACGGACTTTCCGAACCGGCGCTCAAAAGGAAACCGCATCCCATTTTGGAGCGGGGGCTGCGGACAAAAGCTGGACCGTGATCTGGCTCGGATTGGAGTTCGCCTGAATCGTTGATGCTGGCTGGTGTGGGAACAGAGATAAACGAGCGGCTCGAGCGATATAATGACACGCTATGGAGGCCATATGCTTTTTTCCCGCCGTTCTGCTACATCTGCCTGCGCCATTGCGCTTGTCGTAATGGCGGTCACCCCTTATCACCGGTTTTCATCTTCAATCGGCCTGGCGTCAGGTGCAATGACCTGGCTCGTTATCCTGGGCGCATGCCTCGCGGCGTTTGTTCATGGTGCTGCGCTATGCAAGGGGGGAATGAGACGGCCGAGGCATCTCGGTGCTATCGGTGTTTTCCTTGGTGTTATTGCAACGGTTCCCGAGTGGGTTGACTTGGCCTTCTATGCTCGCGGAGATTCTATTCCATTCGTGTTTGCACCGATCTGGCTGTTGCATGGCGTTTCGTGCGTCTCGTGCTTTGCTGGGGCGTTGCTCCTCTCATATGTTATTTGGGACACGGCAGGCTCTCCTTTGACGCAGGGGGCGACGCCGACCGACGAAAGAGAGAATCGTCGCCTGCAGAACGCGATTTTTACAGAAACAATAGCCGTCCTGTCTTGCCTGCTGTTTTGCTGTCGAGTTTCATGGAGAATTGTCCCCGAGCCATGGGGGATACCCTCTGTTTCGGCCGCATCAATTGGCCTTGCGCTTTTAATTCCGTTGGTCTATCTCGCATTGGCTGTGGCCCCGCTGTTTCGCTGCTCCCGCGCTTTTGGTCGGGGGCAGAGCGACGTGTTTGCCCGTTCTGTGCTCGTGGCAGTCCCTATTGGCCTTGTTCCGGCTGTTGAGGCGGCATACTTCGCAAGCGATGCCGCGATCATTGCATTGCTTGCGATGGGGTCTGCTATCGCCGCTGCCTTCGTATGCATGTTACTAAGGAGAAAACGGGACAACAAATCGGATATCGCCCACGCGTCTGACCCATTCGATGCAGAGGCGTTTTCCCCTGCCCTGTCGCCTAGAGAAGAGCAGTTTGTTCGACTGCTGCTCAAAGGGAAAACGCCGGCGGAAATTGCCAAGGAGACGGATACGAAGCCATCGACGGTGCGAACAACGCTTCATCGAGCATACGGGAAGGCGTCAGTTGCGGGCTCACGCGAGCTCGTGGCGTTGTTTGCGGGTGAGGGTGATACTGTAGGGCCTGAGCTGCCGCAGCGGCATGCTGACGATATGTTGGCATCAGCTCGAACGCACCGGCTGTTTCGATACCTGCTCACATTATTTTTTATCCTCCTTGCGGCTGGCCCGTTGGTAATGGCGGATAGCGATTGGGGATCCGGTGCTTCGTGGGCTGTCGCTTTTTCTCTCTCAAGCTATGCATTGGGTCTCGGACTGCTTCTGTCGCTACGCTACGCGGGTGGAAAACCGAATCGTGAAGCTGCGCTGGATAGAGCAGGTGAGGCGATTGAGCTCGGAGGTCCGTGCATGTGGGCGATACTGTCTGCTGCGGAATGGTCTTTTATCTATATCTCGGCATGGAGGTGCATACGCGTTCCGTTGATGGCTGTGCCGGTCCTGTTTTGCGGCGTGGCGTCTACAGCTTCGCTCGCTGTTGGGCTGCGTCCGTTTAAGGTGCATGCCCGTGCTCGGGCTATCGTGCCATTGGTGTCAATAGGTGTCGCTGCTTCAATCTATGCGGCCAGTAGGGGGCGAATTCATGGGTTCGTGGTGCTGGCGGGGATGCTGCTCACATATGTAGTGCTGCGAAGCTGTCCGCAGCGCAAAATGCTTGGGGTATGGATGCTTTGCTTTGGGGCGACGGCTCCTGTCTGGGCCGTCTTGCTCAACATGGCGCAGGATCTGATGGTTTTCGAGCCGCTGTTCTTTGCGTCGCTGTTGGGGCATAGTTCGGCTGTCAATGTCGTCGTGGCAACGGTGGTCGTCTGCTGGTCTGTGCCCATGTTCGTCACGCACATCGCGCTCGCCCACTCGGTTGAGAACGAGAGGGCCGTCTTGGAGTACCGTGCGAATGGGTTCACCGAAACGGCTCGCGTGCGCCAGCTGGCTTTGCTTACATCGCGCTCCCTTTCTGATGTTCAGTCGCAAATTTTGCTGATGACGGCAGAGGGCGCAACGACAAAGACCATTGCGGAGGACGTAGGTTATGCTGCATCTACGGTGCAAGCGTTGCGATCCGCATCTTATCGCCAGTTGAAGATCAAGAACAAAGCGGAGCTTATTTCATTGTTATCGCAGGTGGATAACGTGTAAACGCCTGGATTATCAACTCAATAGCGAGTGTTTACAGACATCTTTCTCCATTCATGCAAAGGTTGCCGTGCGTCGACGCATTGTTAACCGCTTTTGATTGGAGAAGGCCATGATTAAGCCAAGGAGCGCTATTGCTCGAATCGGAGTCGGCTTAGCGATTGCAGCGGGTCTGTCCCTAGGGGTTCCCGCTGCATCGTTTGCACAAGAGGAGTTTGACACCTCTCAGGTTTCCAGCATTACTCAAAACGCCGATACGGGAATTACGACCTGTACGAACAATGCCGATAAGGCATTTAGTTTTCAATGTGCCGGGACGAGTGCAACTGGCTACCGTCAAAAGGATGATTCCTCATCGCTCTATCTGGATATCCAGGGCTATACGGGAAATCCGCTTCGGTTATATACAGACGGTGCGTATAACACAAGTGGTAGCGGCAGCATGAATTGTACTCAGGGAACGTATCGTTCGAATCACAAGGGACAGTGGGAAATGTATAACCTCGTCCGTGAGAACGGGCGATCTGCGGCGCGACTGACTGCATGGGCGGAGTCTGGCTACGGCACTGTTATTGGTGTATGGAGCCCCGACTGCGTCGGGCATTTCCACAAGCTTCCCGCATAGTTGTTTGAAATGGCTCCCTTCCGGCTTTCTGGGTCGGAAGGGGGAGGAGGACGTATGAACCAAAAGCTCGCAAGATACGAACTGTCGAAAACGATTAGACGTCCAGCTTTTATCCTTGCTCTCTTGCTTGCGGTCGCAGTTGCAATAGCTGCCGCGCTGGAGCCGTGGGCAAATTTGGAAAAAGAACGTCACAACCTTCTTTCTTTTGGTTACGGCGTTGGCGTGCAAGCCAAAAATTATCTCGGTCAAACACGTGAAAGCAGCTTCGGTAACTGGATTGTTGTGAGCGCGAACGCGCCGTTGTTAGCGTCGGTGTTTTTCTATGCGCTGCCGTTGCTTGCCATGTTGGCCGGGTCGTGGTCATGCCTGTCCGAGCGTTTGAGTGGTTATGACATGCAGATATGCACGCGCGTTTCCAGAAAGGCGTACGTGAACGTAAAGATGCTGTCTGCTTTCCTCTCCGCGTTTACAGTGACTGCCATTCCTCTGCTCGTCAATTTCCTGATCGTCTCGATGCTTTTTCCTGCGTATCTTCCTCGGGTCGATGAGTCGACTTACGTAGGACTTTACCTGCATAGCTACTTCTCCGGTCTATTTTATTCGCATCCTTTGTCATATGTGCTCGCATACACGCTGTTCGATGCTGTCACGCTCGGGACTTTATCCATGGCTGTAGCTGGCTTCTCAATTTTGTTTCGTAGCAGAGTCAAAGCGATAATTGTCCCGTATCTGCTAATGGTTGCGTGGCATTTTGCAAATGGCTGGATCTTCGGCGTAATGGCTTGTGTGGGGTTTAACTGCAATATCCTCAACAGCATCAGGTCGGAATCGCTGAATAACTGGCCAGACATTCGAGCCGGTTTTGCGGAAATCATATTATTGACCCTTGCTTCGTTGGCTTTTTCTGGGGCGTGGAAAAGACGCGAGGTGGTCTGATGCTGTTTAGGCTGGTCACCGCGGACCTGAGGACCGTTTTGAAGAAGAACATCATTACCTTTATTGCGATTGCGGCAGTGACCGTTGCGAACCTGGTGTACGCCTACGGTTTGTCTTCTGTGTATGGGGTCAGGACGGATACCTTGGGGTTTGCGGACAATCTTGCGCTCGTGTTTGCCGGATCTGCTCCGTTTGAGCCTAGGCCCGGGGTCATGTTTGTGCCTCCGCTAGGATGGCTATTTCTCATTCTGCTTATTCTCTATGCAACACTCGATTATCCCGCCGAATCGTTGCACGGGTTTGGTTTGCAAACGCTTGTCCGATGCCAGGCGAGAACCCTTTGGTGGGTCTCGCGTTTTATCTCAGTGGCGGCGATAACGGCATTTTCGCTGCTCGTGGTGGTTTGCTCTGTTGTGATTTGGAGCTTGATGGTGAGCGCCTCGTTCAGCGCGGTCATCCATGGCGAGTCGCTTCAGCTGGCTAATTTGGCGCCGTGGTTTCTCAAGGCGAGCGAAGCAGGTGCACTGCCGTTTTTCGCAGGCCTCTTTCTTGCTTTTGAGGCGCTTGCGTTTGTGCAGGCAACGGTTGGGCTTGTGCTTGGGCCGTCAGTTTCATTTGCGGTTGTAATGAGCTACCTGATCTGTTCGGCATATGCGCGGCATTGGGCGCTGCTGGGAAATGCCTTGATGCTGTTGCGCTGGGATGGAATCGTCAAAGAAGGAATTGCGACGGGCTCGAGTGGCTTGTTTTCAATCGTGATTATGTCGTTATGCCTATCGTTGGGTGGACTGTGGTTTCGAAGGGCCGACCTTATCGAAAAGAGGGACAAGATATGAGTGTGATCGTTAGGGACGTATCGAAGCGCATGGGCAAAAACGATGTCGTGCGCAACGTGTCTATCGAGGTTGATCCTGGGACTGTGGTCGGGCTTCAGGGGATAAACGGTTCGGGCAAGACCATGCTTATGCGAGCGGTCTGCGGATTGATTAGACCTACCGAGGGCGAGATCATTATCGATGGTCAAAGACTTGGGGCGGATATCTCGTTTCCGCCGAGTCTTGGGATGTTGATAGAGGCTCCTTCCTTTTTAGGTTATCTGTCTGGCTACGACAATCTGGAACTCATAGCTCAAATCAAGGGCGTTGCCACCCACGAAGACATTCGCTCCGCCCTGCGGCTCGTGGGGCTCGATGCAGACGAAAAAAAGAAGTTCCGAGCATACTCGCTTGGGATGAAGCAGCGTCTGGGGATAGCTGCGGCGATTATGGAAAAGCCGAAGCTGCTTGTTCTCGATGAACCAACGAATGCCCTCGACGAAGCAGGCGTGGAAATGCTCAAGCGTGTTGTGGCGATGGCGGCATCAACGGGTCGCGAGGTTCTTCTGTCTAGCCATGACGGAGAGGTGCTCGAGGAGCTGGCCGATCGGGTTTACTGCATGCGCGACGGTGCCGTTGTGGAAGTTCGGGAAAGGTCGTGAGCGCGATGAAGAAGACCCTGTGGACGAGAAGATCGGCGCTCGCGCTTTTTTGCTGTGCTGCTACCGGCCTTGCGGGCATGAGGGTGAGCGTCGTTAACAGGAATCGGACAGTCATTCCTGAGAAATATTACGCGGAGGGCGAATGGCTCTCGATGGATGGAGCGTTTCTGGGATCGAAGGATGTGGTGACTGATGGGTATTCGTTTTGCATAGATGGAGCAGAACTACTCACGCCGCGCGAGTATCTCAAACGAGCACATGACGATTATTCAAAATATGGCACCGTGGATACGAAAACGAGACTGAAGGATGCCGACATCACGTGCGTTATCGCCGTAAAGATGCGTGTCAGAAATAGGGATAATATCGACGGTGGAATCAAAGCGTATGTTTGGCATCTGGTTCCGGAGTCTGCGCCAAACTATGATTTTGTAGTCAATACCGATCTGATAACGCAAGCCATGCCGGTCCTTGGCGGCTCTGCTGCGTTTGCCGTGGAGGTTGGGGCAGAAAACGAGTTGCTCGTCCCATTTATGATGCAAAACACCAACGACTATTTCGAAGATTACGAAACCGTCCGTTTTGAGAAAGCATTTCCCGGGACTTACACGATGAAGATGACCGATCTGCCGGAGCGAAGGCTCTTAAGGTTTGAAGTGAAATAGCTCGAGAGTTAGGCAAAACGGGTCCATCGGCAGTACGCGCGCCCGATTTCAGGCGCCCCGACCTGGAATCGGGCGCGGGACGAGGCACCTTCGGTGTCGGCCAGCCTAGCGCCTCTTCTTGCTCTTCTTCTGCTTGCGCTGCTTGCCCTTGTCGCCCTGGGGCTTGTCGGTCTTGTCGCCCTGCTTGGCCTCGGCGGCAGCCTTCTCGGCCTTCATTTTCTTCTTCTTGGTCTCGATGCGGAGCTTTTTGTTGATGCGCGCCTTCAGGAAGGGGCCAAACTGCTCGGCATCGCCGCGAACAAAGGTGTCCTTGGGGATCGTCACGCCCTGGTCGGCGAACATGGCCACAAAGATGCGCTCGCCGTCGAGTACGTGGTCGAGCTTCTCAAACGGGAAGAACTGCGACTTGCCGCTCTTGCCCCAGACCATCAGGCCGTCTTCGTTGGCGGCGACGCGGCGATAGCGGCCGCCCATGGACTCGTCGGCCTCGACGGCATCGATAAAGTCGCGGGCGAGCGTGTGGTGCAGGTTTTTGCTCCACCAGGCCAAAAAGGCGCCGAACACGATCAGGACGACGCCAAACTTGATCCAGTTGCCGCCGGCCACCAGCATGCCAACGCCCAGCAGCGCGGCAATTGCCGCGGCGACATACAGCGAGCCGCGACGCCTGGGCGAGGCGACCAGACGGGCGAAGTCGGTGACGAGGTCGTTTTCGTACTGGTACTCGTTGAGGTACAGGATGCCGTCATCGGCTGCTGCCTGCTCCTCGAGCGCGACCTCGATCTGGTCGGCTGCTTCGGAGGGAACGAGGTTGCTCTCTGCGTCTGTCATGCTCTTTGGACTCCTATCGCGGCGGGCTCGCCGTACGGGTTATTATGAATGAAGTATGCCGTGCGACCGCATGGCCGTCGCGGCAACAAGACTCAGTATACCCGGGGGAGCACCCATGGAATCGTTGTACCGAAAGTATCGCCCGCTCACCTTCGACTCCGTGGTGGGCCAGCAGCATATCGTCTCGACGCTCGAGCACGCCATCACCGAGGGGCGCCTGTCCCACGCGTACCTGTTCTGCGGACCGCGCGGCACGGGTAAGACCACCATGGCGCGTATCCTTGCCAAGGCGCTACTGTGCCGCAACGCCGAGGCGGCGCGCGCCGAGGGCGCAAGCGGCTGCATGCCCGACGGCACCTGCGAGGAGTGCGAGCTCATCGCCGAGGGCAACCATCCGGACGTCTACGAGCTCGATGCCGCAAGCCGCACGGGCGTGGACAATGTGCGCGAGGAGATCATCAACTCCGTCAACTTTGCCCCGGTGCGCGGCAAGTACAAGATCTATATCATCGACGAGGTCCACATGCTCACGACGGCGGCGTTTAACGCGCTGCTCAAGACGCTCGAGGAGCCGCCGGCACACGTGATCTTTGTGCTGTGCACTACCGACCCGCAAAAGATTCTGGAGACCATCCTCTCGCGCTGTCAGCGTTTCGATTTCCATCGCATCGGCAACGAGGATATTGAGCATCGCCTGGCATACGTGTGCGAGCGGGAGGGCTTCGATTACGACGATGAGGCGCTGGCTATCGTGGCGCGCCACGCCAAGGGCGGCATGCGCGACGCGCTCTCCACGCTGGAACAGCTGAGCGTCTTCGGCAACGGCACCGTGCATGCGGACGATGCCCGCTCGCTTTTGGGCGAAGTTTCGGACCAGATTCTGGGCGAGTTTGCGCGCGCCATTGCCGATCGTGATGTCGCCGATCTGTATGGGCTTATTCGCGCGCAGGTCGAGGAAGGCAACGATCTGCTGGAGCTGACGCGCGACCTGGTGGCGCACGTGCGCGACGTGTACGTGGCATGCGTTGCCGGCGCCCGTGCCGAGCTGTTTGAGGGCGGGGCCGAACAGGCCGAGGCGCTTGCTGCCGAGGCCGCTGCCTTTGGCGAGCATCCGGCCGACCGCCTGGCCCGTGTGCTGACAGTGCTCGACGATGCCGCACTGGAGATGAGGGGCGCGAGCGACGTGCGTCTGGTGCTCGAGATTGCCTGCACGCGTCTGGCACGTCCCGAGGCTGATTTAACGATTGAGGCATTGGCCGAGCGCGTGGCACGTCTGGAGGCCATGGTTGCTAATGCGGCGGTACCGGCGAGCGTGGCTGCTGCTCAGGCCGCCGCGCCTGCAGCATCCGTACCCGCTGCTGCCCAGCAGCCGACGCTCATTTCGGGCGCCCGTGCTGCCGCTCCGGTGGCATCCGCTGCCCCCGCTGGTACGTCCGCGCGCCAGGGCGGTATGCCTTGGGACCGTGGTGCTGCCGCTCCGGCGGCTCAGCCTGCGCCCGTGTCAGCTTCCAAGCCTGCAGCGCCTGCACCTCAGTCTGCGCCGGCTCCGACGCCTCAGCCCGTTGCGGCCCCCGCGCCTGCCACCGCTCCGGCGCCTAAGCCCCAGTCCAGCAATGCCGCCCAGGTTGCTGCCGCCGGCACCGCCGAGACCCCCGCGGTCGAGGATGCCGGAGAGCTCCAGCGCAAATGGGCCGAGGTTGTCGAGCGTGTCAAGGCGCGTCAGGCTTCCTACGCAGGGCTTTTGCTCAACGCCCGCGCCACGGCCGACGACGGCTCCAAACTCACCGTTTCGTTCCCTGCGGGCTCGACCTTTGCCATCAAGATGCTCGGTCGCGCCGATACGCAGTCGGTGGTCCTGCCGACGGTCTGCGCGGTCTTCGGTCATCGTACCGTCGACTATGTCCTGGGTGGGGGTGGCACGCCGGCTCCTCAACATGAGGAGCATTCTCCATCTGCACGGGCTGCGGCATCTGCGGACCCGCAACCCGTGTCCTCGGCGGCCCCTGCATCCTCGAGCGCCAGCGCGACGCAGCCAAAAGCAGCACCGGTAGCGGCACCGACCCCGTCGGCGCCTAAGCCCGTCGCGGCCAAACCGGCTGCTCCGACACCCGCGCCCAAGCCCGCCTCGCCCGCGCCCAAGTCGTCTGACCTGGGCAAAGCCCCCTGGCTACGCTCCGACAACCCCGCCGGCGCTCCTGCCACGGGTAAGCTCCCGACCGAGCCTGCGCCCCGCGCTCCCGAGCGCGCGTCCGCTCCCAAGGCTCAGCCGTCCGTGCCGTCTGCGCCGTGGGAATCCGAGCAGGTACCCTACGACGACGCCATGGTTGGCGGTTTTGCCGCCGACACGGGCGGGGACGATCTGCCCCCGTTCGACGTGCCGGGTGCGGCGTCCGCGCCCAAGTCCGCCACTGCGCCTGAGGCTCCCGCGGCCCCCGCAGCCGCGACGTCTGCTACCGCCAGCGGCGATGCCCCCGCAGTTCCTTGGGAATCCAACCCCGGCGCCGGCAGCCCCTTCGGCCATCAGGGTGCAGCCCCGAGCATCCCGCAGACCGAGGACGAGGCCAAAGCCCTCATCCGCAGCGTCTTCGGCCAGTCCACCATCTTCAAGCCGGTGGAGTAACCGTGTGGGCGGGTATACTGCTCAAGAAGAGAACCCCTTGCCCGGGCGCATCTGTATTTCGGACATGTGTAGCGTGGTGCCGCGCATCTCGCATTCGAGCAGGCAGGTACGCGACGGTCGTCCTAGGGTGCTGAGGTCGACACGATACGTCGCACGACTGTCTGTGTACTCGACTTGCATGTCGTTGGCAACTGCTCCGATTGTCAAAAAAGAGCCTGGCTCGGCATCAACAATCTTGGAATCTTTTATCTTGACCTTGAACTCTTGGTAGAGGGACGGGCTGTTGTAGTAAATGGTTCGGGTTCCGTCGGTGCACTCATCGGTCGCTTCCCATTTGACGACGGGCTGGTCCGAGCTGGCTATCAGCAGTTCTGCTCCAAAGGCTATAGCATGGGTGATGACAACCAGTAATGCCCAGCCGACAAAGAGATAGAGAACCACATATGCAACGGGGTGTTTTGAGCGGATGTTTTGGAGCGCGTCGGGGGCATTCATGGGGGTACCTCCAAATTGCTGGCTGTGACAATCAAATTATACCCTGCCGTCATGCGTGCCGCCTCGAGTAGTGGCTCGGCATTTAGCCATTTAGTGGTACGCATTAAATGTCGGATTCCGGCTCTACAAGATTTAGCTTTCAATATTATGCAGATGCGAATTATTCAACTTTGCATAATCTTTGGGTGCGGCTTGCACTCCAGGACATGTATATCGACTGAGGTAGCGTGTCCGCCCCGCTTGCTTGCCCCGCGTCGTGGTACGATTTTTGAGTTTGAAAGTCCCGCCGTGCTCCGGCTGCCCTTGCAGCTTGTCGCGCGGCCGCACGTAAAGGAGCCATCATGGCCGGTATGAACATGCAGCAGATGATGAAGCAGGCTCGCAAGATGCAGGAGCAGCTTGCCGCCGCGCAGGAGAACCTCAAGTCCCAGACCGTCGACGCCTCTGCCGGTGGCGGCATGGTCAAGGTGACCGTTAACGGCGAGATGGAGCTCGTCAACCTCACCATCGATCCCGATGCCCTCGATCCCGAGGACGTCGATATGCTGCAGGATATGATCATGGCTGCCGTCAACGAGGCCGTTCGCGGCGTCAACGAGCTCGCCAACAAGCAGATGGGCGCCATCACCGGCGGTCTCAACATCCCGGGCATGCCGTTCTAAGACGCGCATATATATGAGTGCCAACCATAGCCTGCAAAAATTGCTCGATGAGCTGGGTCGCCTGCCGGGCATTGGCCCCAAGTCGGCTCAGCGCATCGCCTATTACCTGCTCGAGGCCGATGCCGAGGAGGCGCGCCGCTTGGCCGAGGCCATTCTGGAGGTTAAGCAGGAGGTTCATTTTTGCAGCCGCTGCTTTAACTACGCCACGGCCGACGAGTGCTCCATCTGCCAGGATTCGATGCGCGATACCACTCGCATTTGCGTGGTGGGCGAGCCGCGCGATGTCCAGGCGATTGAGCGCACGGGCAGCTACCATGGTCTCTACCACGTATTGGGCGGCGTGATCAGTCCCATGGACAAGATTGGCCCCGAGCAGCTGCACATTCGTGAGCTGCTGGCACGCTTGGGCCACGAGGACATCCACGAGGTCATCATCGCCACCAACCCCAATATTGAGGGCGAGACCACGGCGAGCTACCTAGCCCGCACTATCAAGCCGCTGGGCGTCGAGGTGTCGCGTCTGGCAAGCGGCCTTCCCGTGGGCGGCGACCTGGAGTATGCCGACGAGCTTACGCTTGGGCGCGCCATTGAGGCCCGTCGCACGATTTAGGTGGCGAGCCTGCTCCTGCCGTATGTTATCCTCGCGACGCACGGGGTAGCCATAATTTCCCCGTGCGACTGTAAGTTTGTTGTGCAACAAAGATGCTTTGTATCCGCTTATCGCATGGATGCTTTCATTCGCATCCTTAATTTGCCCATTCGTTTCGCAACCTTTTGGGTTCGCTGATACACTCAAATATGGATTCGAATGAATGCGCCGCTCCCGAGCGGCGTGTTTTTGTTGGAGGAGAACGCATGCGGCCCGGTGGCACTCAGACAAAGCGCGGCGCCGCGGTGCGCATGCGACGCCGACTGGGCTTGGCGCCGCGGGCGTACGCACTGCTGTCTTGCTCGCTGGTGCTGGTCATAGCTGGCGTTTCTGTCTATGGCATGACCGTGCCGTCCATGATGCAGGCGCATGCCGCACGCGAACCGCGCGTGGGGCATGAGGTCAAAAGTGACCTGGGCACCACGACTGGATATGCTTGGACAAGTGTGGTCGCGCATATTGTGTTTGGCACCGACGACGCGAACGGCGCCGAGGCCCCAGACAACGAAGTCACGCTTGCCAATGGCAAAACCATCGTGCTCACCAACACCAACACCAAGATCATCGATCGGTTGTCCAACAATAGCGTGGCGGCAACGGTGAGTAAGGTCGAACAGCAGAAGGAGCAGGACGCCCAGCAGTCCGGAAAGCCCGGTAGCTCGGATACTTCTGGCTCCGGCTCGGATTCGTCGAGTTCGGGCGGCGGCTCAGGATCGGGTTCCTCTGCCGGAGGGTCTGGAAACGGCGGCTCGACGGGCGGCAACACTGACAACGATGCAAACTCCGGTGGCCTTTCCGCTGCTGAGGAAGAGAGCATTCACAGTTGGCTTGTGACCAAGTACAACATGCTCGACGGCTATGTTTCTCGTGCCAATGACGTGGTCTCGACCTATAACTCTACGGGAGATCCCAGGCCGTGCGACAGCCTGGTCGGGGAGATGTTTGTCATTCGAGCCGAGTTCGGTCGTCAGACATTCTCGCCCCGGTCAAAGTGGTATCAGCAGTACGCCAATCTGTGGGGCTGTTACACCAACCTATGTCAATGGGTCGGCCATTACGGCGATGATGACGTCGCGCTCGGTAACTTCAACAATAACGTGGCGGCGCTTGCCCTATGATGACCGATCTTGCATCCACCACACCACAATCGCTCGGTCGCGATCCCATGGTCGGCCTGCGCTTGGCGCGTGTCGACGGTTTTGAGCCGGCCATTGCGCTCGGTCAGGACGAACTGCCTGCCTATCTGCGTCGTTTTACGATGCTGTTTGCCGACGATGCCACCATGCGCCGTGGCGGTATCGGCCGCGTGACGCGTGCCGTCAACGCCCAAGGCGAGGCCGTGGCGCTCAAGCAGCTCATCTTGCCGACGCGCGATGAGTTTGACGACGATGCTACTCACGAGGCGCTGGTCGCCAAGTTCAAGGCGGCGTTTCGCGAGGAATACGAATGCCATCGTGCCCTTTCGGGCCTTAAGGGCTTTCCCCGCCTCTATGGCTGGGGCGAGGTCGACGGTGTGCCTGCAATTGTCATGGAATGGGTCGAGGGCGAGACGCTCGCCCGCTTGCGTTCGCGACTCGCCGTGGACGATGCCGGACGCCTGTCGCCGCTTGTGGCGGCGCGTTTGGGCCGCGACCTGTTCGATCTGCTCTGCCGTATGAGCCTGGTGGGTGAGGGCTTTGTCCATCGCGATATCTCGCCCGCTAATATTATGGTGCGTACGGCGCGTCTACCGCTTGATCGGCAGCTTGCCGAGGGCACCTTTGACCTGTGCCTGATCGACTTTGGCTCATCGCTGGCGCTTGAGCCTGCGTCGGCCGTGGCTGGTACCGGCGGCAAGGCATCCTTTACCGAGCGCTATGCCACGCTGCGTCGCGCGACGGTTGCCTATGCCCCGCCCGAGATGCTCACCGACGATATTCCCGACCTGCGCGCTTTGCGTATGTCGCCGGCGATCGACGTCTATGCCGCGGCAAGCACGGTTTACGAGCTTATTGCCGGCGTCGCGCCATACGGAGCCGCGCCGAGCACTTCGGGCGCCTCGGGTTCGCGCAAAAAGACGCGCGACATCGCCAGCCCCTACCGTCTCAAGATGGACACGCGGCCCGACTATCCCATTGGTGCCCATGCGCCCGGTTGCGATTTGACTCAGCTGCTTCGTCGTGAGCCCGATGTGGCGCTCGCCGCGGCCGAGCAGGCCCAGCAACTGGGGCTTGAGCCGGATTCCGAGGAGCTACGCGATGCGCTGGCGTTTGTCGATGCCCAGCTGTTCTACGTGGTGATGGCCTGTCTGTCCAGCTCTCAAAAAGATCGTCCCGAGCCGGCGGCGGTCGAGGCGGCACTCTCGGCGTTTTGTGACCACTATGCGCAAAATGTCGGTCGTTCGCTCCGTGGCGAGCCGCTCACGCCGTGCCCCATGGATGCGTCCGGCCGCGCGGTTCGTCGCGCGCTGATGGTCGGCGCGGCGGTCGTCTGCGGCGTGGTTTGGGCTGTGGTCGTGGTTTCGGCCGCGCTGCTGGCATCGGGCGCTCGCGTGACGGCGACTTTGGGATCGCTCGTGTGGTCTGGGTCGCTACCGGGTATTATTGCCGCACTGGCGTTGGCGCTGCCAGGCATAGCCGGCGTTGCCGCGGGGGCACTTGCGCGCGATCGGCGCTCGGGGTTCCTGCAGGGTGTGCTTGCGCTTTCTGCCTGCGAGGTTCCGGTATTGGCTGTGGCTGCATGTAGCGTTTTTTCTCAACGCGACGTGATGGGCGGCCTTGTTGCCGCTCTGATTGCAACCTATACACTTACGTGGTTTTTGCTTGCGATGGGCTTTGCCTTTGAACTTCCCGTTTCGGCACCGCGACGCACAAAAGCCCAGATGGCGACTCCGCTTGCTGGTGGCGCCGCAGCTGCCCGCACTTTTGGCGGACCTGTCGAAGTATCGTCCGATTCTATTTCTACGACCAAGGAGGACTAGGTTATGGCATCTCAAGTTGAGCTCACCCCATGCGGCGCCATGTTTGATATCTTTAAGCGCGCGGCGCATCTGAGCCATATCGAGCTGTGTGGCTTGGTGCTTTCGTCCCGTCCGCTCGCCGACGGCCGCAGCCCGCAGAGCCGAGCCGCCGATCGCTCTTGGGTTTCCCGCTTTATCGTTCGCGCGCCGGTCGGCACGCTTCAGCAGCGCTACTTTGCCGAATACGGTACCTCGGCTGCGCGTATTATGTCGCAACTGGCCCTGCGCCAGCGCAATCCCATGGACTCCACGGCTGTAATCAATATGGTGTGCGGTCCTGCAGGTGAACCGATGGTACGTGCGCTCGAAGAGTGCCACCAGGACACGAATCTCTATCGCAACGCGCTCGATCGCCTGTCCCAGGCGGCGGAACTCATGCCCGCCGAGCGCGCCGAGGCCGTGCTGGTGCTGTTTGTCGCCGTCGGTTGTTCGGCGGATGTGCGGTCCTCGGTGAACTATGCCATCGACTACGCGCACGCGACCTGTGGCGGAGGCACATCCACGCCGCGTTCGCTTGGCATGTCGATGACCGCGGGCGAACGTGAACCCGCCCCGGCGCACCCTTTGGGCTTGCTGCGCATACAAAACAGTTTTGTCGTGAGTGCCCCGCGCTGGATTCAGCCGAGTGAGCAGGGTGTTGAGATTGGCGCGCTGGCCACTGGTGAGGGCGATATTACCGACGTCGGCGACGATGTCTCGGCCCGCCATGCCCATATCTGGTGCGATGCTCAAAATATCTGGCACGTCGAGGACTTGTCGTCCACCAACGGAACCGTGGTGGTAAACGGGGCCACGCGTGTCTGCATTCAGGTCGAGCCCGGTCGTTCCGCCCAACTCAATCCCGGCGACGAGCTCAAGCTCGGCGAATCCACTACCTACGCCATCCTCTTCGGTGCCCTCTAGCCGGCAGATAGGGACGCTCCTTTTCTGCCGGCACTTGGGGACACTCCTTGGCGCGCCAGAGCCAGTCGCCCGGGGATGGAGGGGCCATTTTGGCCCTTGACGGTCACCCAAGGTAAACCTTTACCGCCCACCTATTACCGCCCACCTATATTTGACGAAATATAGCTTGGCGGCGGGGTACAATAAACCCGCATGCGGATTTCCGTTGCGGGCGCTTCCCATCGCCGGGGCGTGCCCGGGAGCATCCGGCATGCGGCCTTTGCAGCGCTCGGTCATGTGCAAGACGGGCGGTCGAGTCTGTGGGGTGCATCAGCTGCCCCTCGCCTCGGCATGCCTTCTCTCCACGCCATGTACCTGCTGCTCAGTCTGCCTGCCAGATGATGGAAGCAACAGCGAAAATCCCATCACGCCAACATCCCGGCGATCGCCGGGGCCTGTATACCTATATGAGAGGAGAGGGGTATATGGCGCGTAAGTTTAAGTCTATGGACGGCAACGAGGCGGCCGCATATGTTTCGTATGCGTACACCGAGGTAGCGGGAATCTATCCCATTACGCCGTCCAGCCCGATGGCCGACCATGTCGACCAGTGGGCGGCCCAGGGTCGCAAGAACATCTTCGGCACCCCGGTCAAGGTCGTCGAGATGGAGTCCGAGGCAGGTGCAGCCGGTACCGTTCACGGTTCGCTGGGTGCCGGTGCTCTGACCACCACCTACACGGCTTCTCAGGGTCTGCTCCTGATGATCCCGAACATGTACAAGATCGCGGGCGAGCAGCTCCCGGGCGTCTTCCACGTCTCCGCGCGTTGCGTCGCTTCCCACGCCCTGAACATTTTTGGCGATCACTCCGACGTCATGGCCTGTCGTCAGACCGGTTTCGCCATGCTCGCCGAGGGCAACGTCCAGGAGGTCATGGACCTCTCGCCGGTGGCTCACCTTGCCGCCATCGAGGGTAAGACCCCGTTCCTTAACTTCTTTGACGGTTTCCGCACCAGCCACGAGATCCAGAAGGTTGCCATGTGGGACTACAAGGATCTGGCCGAGATGTGCGACATGGACGCCGTCCAGGCTTTCCGCGACCACGCGCTCAACCCTGAGCACCCGCACACCCGCGGCAGCCACGAGAACGGCGATATCTTCTTCCAGAACCGCGAGGCCTGCAACAAGGTCTACGACGAGCTCCCTGCCGTCGTCGAGGGCTACATGAAGAAGATCAACGAGAAGCTCGGCACCGATTACGGCCTGTTCAACTACTACGGCGCTCCCGATGCTGACCGCGTCGTCGTCTGCATGGGCTCCTTCTGCGACGTGCTCGAGGAAGTCATCGACTACCTCAACGCTCACGGCGAGAAGGTTGGCCTGGTCAAGGTTCGCCTGTTCCGTCCGTTCTCCATCAAGCACTTCGTCGACGTTCTCCCCGAGACCGTCCAGAAGATCGCCGTCATGGACCGCACCAAGGAGCCGGGTTCCATCGGCGAGCCGCTCTACCAGGACGTCGTCTCCGCTCTCTACGAGGCTGGCAAGACGGGCATCAAGGTCGTCGGCGGCCGTTACGGCCTGGGCAGCAAGGACACGCCTCCCGCGTCCGCATTTGCTGTCTTTGAGGAGCTCAAGAAGGACGAGCCCAAGCGCGAGTTCACCATCGGCATTGTCGACGACGCGACCAACCTGAGCCTGCCTGAGGCCGAGGATGCGCCCAACACCGCAGCCCCCGGCACCATCGAGTGCAAGTTCTGGGGTCTGGGTGGCGACGGTACCGTCGGCGCCAACAAGAACTCGATCAAGATCATCGGCGACCACACCGACAAATACGTCCAGGCCTACTTCCAGTACGACTCCAAGAAGACCGGCGGCGTCACCGTCTCGCACCTGCGCTTTGGTGATTCCCCGATCCGTTCGCCGTACTACGTGACCAAGGCCGACTTTGTCGCCTGCCATAACCCCAGCTACATCGTCAAGGGCTTCAAGATGGTCCGCGACGTCAAGCCGGGTGGCACCTTCCTGGTCAACTGCCAGTGGAGCGACGAGGAGTTCGCCGAGCACATGCCCGCCGTGGCCAAGCGCTACATCGCGAACAACAACGTCAACGTCTACCTGATCGACGCTATCGACCTGGCGGCCAAGGTCGGTATGGGCAAGCGCACCAACACGGTGCTCCAGTCCGCCTTCTTCGCGCTGGCCAAGGTCCTGCCCGCCGAGGACGCCCTGCAGTACATGAAGGACGCGGCTACCAAGTCCTACATGAAGAAGGGCCAGGCCATCGTCGACGCCAACCATAAGGCCATCGATGCTGGCGCTACCGCCTTCCGTAAGTTCGAGGTTCCGGCCGACTGGGCTACCGCCGAGGATGCCGCTCCCGTCGAGCTCTCCGAGGAGACCAAGTCCGCCATCGCTCAGCAGGTCAAGAACCTGCTCGAGCCCATCGATCGCATGGATGGCGACAGCCTGCCCGTTTCCGCCTTTGTCGATTGCGCCGACGGCCAGTTTGAGCTGGGCGCCTCCGCATACGAGAAGCGCGGCGTCGCCGTGGTCGTTCCCCACTGGGACGAGACCAAGTGCATCCAGTGCAACCAGTGCGCCTATGTGTGCCCGCATGCCACCATCCGTCCGTTCGCGATGACCGAGGACGAGGCTGCCGCCGCGCCCGAGGCTACCCGCACGCTCGACGCTATGGGCCCCAAGGCCAAGGGCATGAAGTTCACCATGGCCGTGTCCCCGCTCGACTGCATGGGCTGCACCAACTGCGTCAAGGTCTGCCCCAAGGGCGCCCTCGAGATGGCTCCCACCGAGCAGGAGATGGACCAGCAGCCCGTTTGGGACTACATGGTCGAGAACGTCTCCGAGAAGAAGGAGCTCATCGCGGCCAACGTCAAGGGCAGCCAGTTTAAGCAGCCTTACCTGGAGTTCTCCGGCTCCTGCGCCGGCTGCGCCGAGACCGCCTATGCACGTCTGGTGACCCAGGTCGCCGGCGACCGCATGTTCATCTCCAACGCCACCGGCTGCTCCTCCATTTGGGGCAACCCCGCTGCCACCGCTCCTTACTGCAAGGACAAGGACGGTCACGGCCCGGCGTGGAACAACTCCCTGTTCGAGGACAATGCCGAGCACGGTCTGGGCATGGCTGTCGGTTACGAGGCCGTCCAGAACAAGCTGATCGCCGCCACCCAGGACATCATCGCTGCCGATGGTCCGTCCGACGAGCTCAAGGCCGCCGGCCAGGCTTGGATCGACTCCGTCAACGACGCCGAGGCTTCCAAGACCGCTGCCGTTGCCTACGTTGCCGAGCTCGAGAAGTGCGGCTGCGACGCTTCCAAGGCGATCCTCGCCGACAAGGCTTACCTCACCAAGAAGTCCTTCTGGATCTTCGGCGGCGACGGCTGGGCCTACGACATCGGCTTCGGTGGCCTGGACCACGTCCTGGCTTCCGGCCACAATGTCAACGTCTTCGTCTTCGATACCGAGGTCTACTCCAACACCGGTGGTCAGGCCTCCAAGGCCTCGAACCTGGGCCAGGTCGCTCAGTTCGCCGCTGCCGGTAAGGTGACCAAGAAGAAGTCTCTGGCCGAGATTGCCATGAGCTACGGCTACGTCTACGTGGCACAGGTTGCCATGGGCGCCAACCCGGCTCAGACCCTCAAGGCCATCCATGAGGCCGAGGCCTACGACGGCCCGTCCCTCATCATCGGCTACAGCCCCTGCGAGATGCACTCCATCAAGAAGGGCGGCATGCAGAACTGCCAGGCCGAGATGAAGAAGGCTGTCGAGTGCGGTTACTGGAACCTCTTCCGCTTCAACCCCGAGGCTGCTGCCGGCAAGAAGTTCTCGCTCGATTCCAAGGAGCCCGCGGGCGGTTATCAGGAGTTCCTGATGAACGAGGCCCGTTACGCTTCGCTGACGCGTTCCTTCCCCGAGCGCGCCGAGGAGCTCTTCAAGGAGAACGAGCAGGCCGCCATGGATCGCTACCAGCACCTGCTGAAGCTCAAGACGGTGTACAACGAGGCCTAGGTCTCTCACCGCAGGATCTGAGGGCTGACCTTCGCGGACGTCCTCGGACATGAAAGAACCCCCGCTGCGCACTTCGTGCGGCGGGGGTTCTTTCGTCCTGCGGAATGTCCGCGAAGGGCAGCCCTCAGATCCTGCTACGACTACGTCCTCGGATTGTGGGGCTGAACGGGGGGCGTGGTTGGCAGGGCCTTTTGTCCCGGTTGCTGTTTCGCGGCATTGCCGCGAAACCACGCGCTTCTCTGGGTATAGAGGGGGAGCTGATAACAAGCAACGCTTTATTGGAGTTGTTTTGCCAGTTCAAAAGCCCATCAATGATCTTACTGGGTGGCATTAAAACTCCTAAATGACAAAAATTGGTAGATAGGATTGCCCCTATAAGTACAAAATTGGCAGTTAGAAATGACCCAAATCATACAGAAATTGGCAGATAGCGAAGATTCGCTTAGGTCTCAAAGCCATCGAGCCGGCGCGGTGCCATGCAAAAAGGCTGGGGACGCTGTTGCTTGCGTCTCCAGCCTCTTGATTACTACTTTGGGCCCCGTGATGGGGTGTGGTTGGTGCTGCTAGTCCGGTTTACCTTGTCTCGCCGGTTTCGGTGCGCAGACGGTAGCCGTGGACCAGGTCGCTGATGGCCGGCCAGGGAATCTGGCGATCGACCCAAAATTGCAGCTGGACTAGATAGCGCTCGGTGGCGCGGGTGAGGGCGGCAAACTGCTCATGGGTCTCGACCTGGGCGTAGAGGTCGCGGCTGCGGGCGAGGATGGCGGTCGTGTCGTCCATCTTGCCGGTGACGTCGAAGGCACCCGAGAACCAGTCGCACAGGCGCGCGGCGCTGTTGTTGAGGGTGGCCAAGTCGGCGGTGTCGCCGTTGACGTTCTCGGCTGCCTGGGCGCGCAGGAGCGAAAGGGCGTCGGCAGCGTTCATGCAGTAGCCGACGGTAAAGTTCCATACTGCGAACTCGCGGCCAGTGTCGAGCTTGCGGCGACGCATATAGTCGATATCGCGCGGCTCCTCAAGCATCATTTGGTCGGCAAGGGCTTCTAGCGAAGTGGTGTACTCTGCAAGGTCGAGTACAAGCAGGGTGTCGATATTCATCATCTTTAGGCCTCCGCTTCGATCTCGACGATTTCGTTTTTGATGCACATGCCCTGATTGTCCCAAATGTTGCGACAAGCGGTGGCAAAGCGCTCGCGGTCGGCCTCGCAGATGCGGGCAAACATGTTGCAGGTGCCAAAAGGCTCGCAAACATCAAAGAAGATACAGACCGAAGACCAGCCGCCGTACCAGCTCACCGCACCCGCCGGCTCGTTAAAGACGGGATTCTCGATGTGCTCGTAGTTGGCGATGGGGCCCGATACGGGATAGGTCACCTCGGTATCGCAAATCTTTGCCGAGAAGATGCACGACTCGACCGGACAGGACGCTTCGAACAATCTGCATGCTTCGGGCGCTTTGTCCCAGAGCATGTCGGCGAGAAACGTCTCACCATTCAGCGTAATCTTGAGCATTTTTGTCATAGTAAGGACCTCCTCAATCCGTCGCTCAAGGGGCTCGCTGGCGGATAAAGGAGAAGACAGCCACGGGGTCGCCGAACCCAAACTTCACGACAGATGCCTGCCGCCCCAGCCCGTGCTGTACTTGGCTAAAGTATCACGCCTTGGGAGCCGAAGCAATATCCCCGTTTAGATTTTTTTTGGACGCTTGGGCACAGCGCAACTTGTTCACAGTCGCTTACCGCAGGGTGAAGCACGATCGACTATCCTTTCTGTTGGATGAAAAGCCCCATGTTTTTGCAGGGGTGCATACTCGTCTCATTTATGTATAGAATCGCGTATAGTGCGAGTAAGATATTGCGCTGTCCGTTTTGTGTTTAGCAAAGATATAGTTTGCATAATCTGCTCTAATCTCTGCTCTATTTAAATAAAGTTGCACGTAAATGGCTTAGATATGCCTGAGCTGGGCTTCTTTACGCTGAGCGGGTAAAAACGACCGTTCGCCGCTCCACTATTTTCAAAATGAATAAAATGAGCGATAAAGAGAATATAAACCTTAATAAACTCGCGTATCGCACGGACACGGGTTATTAATGGGTTGTAGGCCTTTTACAGAAAGGATTCCAGCAATGTCTAAGCCTCTTGGCAAGCCCGATCGTATTGTCGTCGCCCTCGGCGGCAACGCCCTCGGCAACAACCCCGTCGAGCAGATCGAGGCCGTGAGCAACACCGCCCACGCTCTCCTCGGTCTTATCGAGCAGGGCAACGAGATCATCATCACCCACGGCAACGGCCCGCAGGTCGGCATGATCCAGAACGCCTTCGCCGCTGCCCACGACGCCATCGGCACCCCCGAGATGCCGCTGCCCGAGTGCGGCGCCATGTCCCAGGGCTACATCGGCTACCACCTGCAGCAGGGCATCGGCCGCGAGATGCACAAGCGCTACAAGCGTTGGCACGCCGCCACCGTCGTCACCCAGATCGAGTGCGATCCCGACGATCCCGCGTTCAAGAACCCGACCAAGCCGATCGGCCCGTTCTACACCGAGGAGCAGGCCAAGGAGTTCATGGCCGAGGACCCCTCCAAGGTCTTCGTCGAGGATTCCGGCCGCGGCTGGCGTCGCGTCGTCGCCTCCCCCGATCCCAAGAAGATCGTCGAGGCTGACTCCATCCTCAACCTGCTCGACAACGAGTTCATCGTCATCGCCTGCGGTGGCGGCGGCATCCCCGTCGTCCGCGACTACGAGAACAAGGGCTGCTACAAGGGCGTTCCCGCCGTCATCGACAAGGACCTGGGCGGCGAGCTGCTGGCCGAGGACTGCGACGCCGACGTCCTGTTCCTGCTGACCGCCGTCGAGCATGTCGCCATCAACTTCGGCAAGCCCGACCAGGAGGAGCTCGAGGACCTCACCGCCGACGAGGCCGAGCGCCTGGCCGACGAGGGCCAGTTCGGCAAGGGTTCCATGGAGCCCAAGGTCCGCGCCGCCATCAAGTTCGCCCGCTCCCGCAAGGGCCGCACCTGCATTATCGGCGCCCTGGACAAGGCCGCTGAGACCATGGCCGGCCTCTCCGGTACCCGCATCCACGAGTAGTCTCTACTCTGTTGCCTCTCTCGTGGGCGCCAGGCAAAGCGCCCACAAACTACCTCTCTTCATGAGCCCTGCAGTCCGCTCCGACTGCGGGGCTTTCGCTATTCACCTAGTCATTGGGGACAAACCCGGCACTTGGGGACGGTCCTTTCCTGCCGGCAGCTTGGGGCTGGTCATTGGGGACAGACTTAAATGAGTACAAGCAGTTCGGGATGGCCCTTTTCGTCTGCTCTCGGCCGGCGTCCGTAAGACTGTCCCCAACGACCACTCATTTAAGTCTGTCCCCAATGAGTGCGTAAGACTGTCCCCAACGCCCACTCATTTAAGTCTGTCCCCAATGAGTGCCCAATGACTAGTAGTAGGCCCACATGGCTTCGACTTCGTTGAGGACTTCTACGACGCCCCAGCGACGGGCGCTGCGGCTGGCCGAGTTGGGGTCGTAGACGCCAATCTGATTGGCATTGTCGATGCCGTAGAGCACGATGTAGTGGCCTACGTTGGTAAACGTACCGGGGCGCACTGCGGCGATAACGGGCGCACCCGAGTGAAGTGCTTGGGTAATCGATTCACGATCGTTATAGAGCTGTGTTCCGTTGAGTCCCAGCTGCCACGCACCGCCTGTCATAAACGACCACTCGGTGGCACCAGTGGGGGCGTAGTTGCCGGCTTCGGCCAGCGCGCATATATCGACCGGCGTCTTATCGGTGTGGCCGGTCTTAAAGATATAGACCATGGTGAGGCAAGTGGGACCGCAAGCGTTTTCGCGGATAGTGCCACCGGCATAGGACAGCTCCGACCATGCGGGGTCAATTTGGTAGATGTGGGGCATGGTACCGGCCTGCCATTGCGAGCGTGGGGTCGAGAACGCAAAGGAGTAACCGGGCGCGACGGGAGCTTTAAGCAGCTTGTCCTCGGCAGTGGGCTCAAGACCGGCTGATCCGTGGGAGATACAGGATCCCAAAAACACAAAGACGAGGCAGGCGGCAATGGAGCAAAGCGCAAGGCGTAGGCGGCGGGCCGGAAGCACGTGGCTTGTGGTATGCGACGCGGGGTGAGGGGCGGAATTGCCGCGATCGCGTTGAGGTCGCGAAAAGGAGCGTTTAACGTAGTAGTCGGTCTTACGGCGATCGTAGCGGCGCGGCTGCGATATGTCGGTCTGGCGTTGGCGTGTGCTCGTACTCACGCGGTCTGACTGCTGCACGGTACGGCTTTGTTGCCGAGAAGAAGCCCCGGGCTGCTCTTGGGGGCGCTGCTGGTTGCCGTTGTCGGAGGTGCTTCTGGGCGTTGGCGTGGTGCGGCCGGCAAGGCGCACGCTTTGTGGCCGTTGGTCGCCGTCATTGTATCCGTATACCATTCGAATCACCTTGCCTCGTGTGTAACTTGTCTATCCTACATAAAAAGATGCACGACACATGGGTATGTGCGCCAAAAGCCTGACAAATGGTATGAACGTTGCCGCGCCGCGCGCCAAGCGTCACGGCAACAGGTATCCAAAAGCAGACAAGATGAAAGCGTCCAGGACGAATGACGTCTCCCGCCGTTCGTCCCAAAAACGGCGCCGCTCGTTTTGCAGTTCTGCCTTCGGTCGAGCCATAAGCGGCAGCGTGGCGCCGAGGCCGTATCTTAAAGCCACGAAATAAAAGCGCGCGGTCGAACAGGCCGCGCAAGGGGTGACGCCAGGGGGCGTCAAAAAGGAAAGGAGGGGAACAATGGCGGACAAGAACGCGGAAGTTGCAGTCGAGGACAACGGCGGCATGAAGAAAACGCTTTCGCTCTGGAACTTCTTTACCATCGGTTTCGGTGCCATCATCGGTACCGGTTGGGTTCTGCAGGTCGGCGACTGGATGGTCGTGGGCGGCGGTCCCGTTCCCGCTATGATTGCATTCCTCTTGGGCGCAATCTTCCTCGTGCCCGTCGGAGCTGTTTTCGGTGAGCTCACGGCTGCTATCCCCATTTCGGGCGGCATCGTCGAGTATGTCGATCGTAGCTTTGGCCGTACGATGAGCTACATCACCGGCTGGCTCCTGGCCCTGGGCAACGGCATCCTGTGCCCGTGGGAGGCCATCGCCATCTCGACCCTCGTGTCCGAGATGTTCGGCAGCCTGCCCGGCCTTGAGTGGCTGCGCGCCGTCAAGCTCTACACCATCCTGGGCGCCGACGTTTACCTGTTCCCGACGCTGATCGCGCTCGGCTTTGCAGCCTACGTCATCTTCCTCAACTTCCGCGGTGCCAGCTCGGCCGCCAAGCTGCAGGCCTTCCTGACCAAGGCCCTGCTCTGCGGCATGCTGCTCGCCATGGGCGTCTCGCTGTTCACCGGCTCGCCGGACAACGCCATGCCCGTGTTCTCCCAGGTCACCGGTGCTGGCGGCGGCAAGCCCGCTACCGAGGGCACCAGCCTGTTCGCAGGCATCGTTTCGGTCCTGGTTCTGACCCCGTTCTTCTACGCCGGCTTCGACACCATTCCTCAGCAGGCTGAGGAAGCAGCCGAGGGCCTCAACTGGAACAAGTTCGGCAAGATCATCTCCTTGGCTCTGCTGGCCGCCGGCGGCTTCTACATGGTCTGCATCTACTCGTTCGGCACCATCCTCGACTGGCATGAGTTTGTTAAGAGCCCGGTTCCCGCGCTTGCCTGCCTCAAGGGCATCAACATGCTCCTGTACCTGGCCATGCTCGTCATCGCCACGCTTGGGCCCATGGGCCCGATGAACTCCTTCTACGGCGCCACGAGCCGCATCATGCTCGCCATGGGCCGCAAGGGCCAGCTGCCCGAGAAGTTCGCCGAGGTCGATCCCAAGTCCGGCGCTCCCAAGCTCGCCTGCGTCGTTCTGGGCGTCATCACCGTCGTCGGTCCGTTCCTGGGCAAGAACATGCTCATCCCTCTGACCAACGTGTCGGCTCTCGCCTTCATCTTCTCCTGCGGCATGGTCGCCCTCGCTTGCCTGCGCATGCGCTTCACCGAGCCCGACCTGCCTCGTCCCTACGAGGTGCCCGGCGGCAAGTTTGGCATCAGCCTCGCTATCGTTGCCTGCGGCACCATCATTGGCCTGCTCGTGATCCCGTTCTCTCCCGCCTCCCTCAACATGGTGGAGTGGAGCATCGTGATCGGCTGGCTGGCTGTTGGCCTGGCCCTCATGGCCTTCACCAATTCCCGCAAAAAATAACGCCTAGCCGGGACGGATCGGGTGTGCGGGGCCCTCTCTCCTGCGCACCGAACCCGGCACCACTTGGGTAGTTTTGTGAGGCCTTAACCCAACGCGGCCTCGCCCACTATATGGATCCATAAGGAGGAACCATGTCCACTAAGTATGCAATCGTTGGCGGCAAGCTCATCGACGGTACCGGTGCCGAGCCGGTCGAGAACTCCCTCGTTCTCGTCGACGACAATGGCAAGATCGAGTACGCCGGTGTCATGCAGGACCTTCCCGAGGGCGTTGAGGTTATCGACGCCGCCGGCAAGACCGTCCTTCCCGGCCTGATCGACACCCACCTGCACTTCTCGGGCAACCTGACCGACGATGACACCGACTGGGTCATGCAGCCGCTCCTCGAGAAGCAGGCCGTCGCCGTCAAGCAGGCCTACGACTGCCTCACCCACGGCCTCACCACCGTCTGCGAGATCGGCCGCTTTGGTATCCAGATCCGTGACTGCATCGACAAGGGCGTCTTCAAGGGCCCGCGCGTTCTGGCAACCGGCCTTGGCTTCTGCCGCGTTGCCGGCCACGGCGACTCCCACCACTGCAGCCAGGAGCTCAACAAGGAATCGCACCCCTGGGGCGATCAGGTCGACGGTCCTTGGGATCTGCGTAAGGCCGTCCGCCGTCGCCTGCGCGAGAACCCCGATGCCATCAAGATCTGGGCTACCGGTGGCGGCATCTGGCGCTGGGACTCCGGCCGCGACCAGCACTACTGCTCCGAGGAGATTCAGGCCGTGGTCGAAGAGGCCAAGATGGTCGGCATCCCCGTGTGGAGCCACTGCTACAACAACCACGCCGCTGCCTACGATTCCGTCCGCTTTGGCTGCGAGCAGCTGATCCACGGCTTCGATATCGATGAGCGCACCATGGACCTCATGGCCGAGCAGGGCACCTTCTTCACCCCGACGATCGCCTTCCTGCCCACTTGGTACGCCACCTATCCGCCCGTCTACGTCCCCGAGCTGCACGACAAGTACGAGGGCACCCTGGTCGAGAAGGAACTGCAGCGCAACTACGACTGCCTGCGCGAGGCCAAGAAGCGCGGCGTCGTCATGACGATCGGCTCCGACTCCTTCTCCTTCGTCACCCCGTACGGCACCTGCTCCATCGAGGAGATGTACGAGTTCGTCGACAAGATCGGCTTCACCCCGGTCGAGACCATCACCTGTGCCACCCTCAACGGTGCCAAGATGTGCCACATCGAGGACGAGACCGGTTCCATCGAGGCCGGCAAGTGCGCCGACCTGCTGGTCGTCAACGGTGACGTCGCCGCCGACATCCACGTGCTCAACACCGACAACATGGACGTCATTATGAAGGACGGCTGGATTGTCGAGGCCGGTACCTTCGGCGAGGGTAACAAGTACAGCGCCTAAGCTACCGTTCATCGATGGCTGGATGTAAAACACAGTTTTTGATTGCATAATGCAATGGAGAGGGTCGCTTGCGGCCCTCTTTATTGCTATGGGCGCGGTAGATAAAAGGGGATGACGGTGGACTTAAACAGGCTGATTCTAGGCAAGAGCTACAACTCGACCAAGGTCTTTCGTACGGCCCAGCATGTGGTTCAGGCCATCTTGCTCGGTTTTGTCGTTCCGGCGCTTATCCTGTTGCTTATCTGGGATTTGACCGATAATCCCAACCCCGTCCCGGGCGTTGTCGTCATTGCCGGCTTGGTCATGCTGTGCTTCTTCTTTTCATATGTCTTTGTGGTCCCCGACGACCTCACGTCGAGCGCAACCGACCGTACGCTCGCCATCGCATCAAAAATATTCGCCTACACGTCGCGCGGCCTTACGCCCGAAGCGGCCCTGGGCGCCTCTAAGATCATCCTGTCCGAGACCATCGCCTCTGCCATCTGCTTTACCGACGGCAAACAGGTGTTGGCAAGCTGGGGCGAGGACTCGGCAAAGTGCCCTGCCGGCACCCCGGTGGTGCTGCGGACTACGCTCAACGTGATCAACAGCGGTGAGCAAAGCGTGTTTTCGCGCGATGCCTCGACCGAGGCGGGTGGCTACTTTCCGCGCCTGCGCGCTGGTATTGTCGCACCGCTCACCGTGCGTGGGCATTGCGTGGGCACGCTCGAGCTGTATTATCCCCGTCTGAGCAGCATCGATATGCGCCAGACGGCGCTTGCCTCGGGCTTTGCCGACCTCATTTCCACGCAGCTCGCGAGCTTTGAGCTCGAGCGCCAGGACGAGCTCACGGCCCGTGTGGAGCTGCGCGCCTTGCAATCGCAGGTCGATCCTCATTTTCTGTTTAACACCATCAGCACCATCGTGTCGCTCGTGCGTACCGAGCCGGACAAGGCCAGGTCGCTGCTCATCGACTTTTCCAATTACTACCGTCAGACACTGTCCGATTCCGATACCCTTACAACGCTCGAGCACGAGGTGGAACAGGGCACTCGCTATATCAATCTTATGCAGGCTCGTTATGGCGACGGCCGTCTGCGCGTCTCGGTCGATATCGACTTTGAGGTGCGCGATTGCATGGTGCCACCGTTTATCTTGCAGCCGTTGCTCGAAAACTGCATCAAGCATGCGCAGCGCGAGACCGAGCCGCTTTCTATCCATGTTAGGGCTTTCGAGACCGATGACGGCTTGGAGATCAGCGTCGAAGATGACGGCATCGGTATGAGCGAAGAAGTCTGCGCGCATCTGTTTGAGCAGCATCGCCGAGAGGGGCCCGAGAGCATTACCGCCGACGGCTCCGTCAAGCGAGGTTGCGGCTTGGCGCTCTTCAACGTGCTTCAGCGCATCCATTTCTTTTACGGAGAAGATTCCGGCATGCGCGTGAAGTCCCAGGAGGGCGTGGGAACGCAGGTCATCGTTGAGTTGAACGGCGAACCGCATGAGCCGGCGCCGCTGACGGTGTAGCACGCGGTTGGATTGAGAGAAAAAGAGGGAGCGCATATGTCCGAAGGCTGGAACATCTTGGTGGTTGATGACGAGCCTCCTATTAGGGCGGAGCTACGCTATCTGCTGGAAAAGGATGCGCGTGTGGGCCAGATTGCCGAGGCAGGCAATGTCACCGAGGCCGTGGAGTCGATTCTGTCGAACAAGCCCGACGTGCTGTTTTTGGATATCACGATGCCCGGCCGCTCGGGAATTGAGCTTGCCGAGACGCTGCAGAACCTAAAAACGCCGCCGGTCGTGGTGTTTGTGACGGCATTTGCCGAGTATGCGGCCGATGCCTATAACCTCGATGCCGTCGATTACGTCGTCAAGCCGGTCGAGGATGCCCGCTTGTCAAAGGCGCTCGACAAGATTGAGGCAGCCTTGGGTGCCCGTCGTGTTATCCACGCTCCGTGCCAGCCTTTGCGTCTGACGGTGGACCGCGGGGGCAAAAAGGTGTTCATTCCCGCCGCAGACGTCTGCTACTTTGAGGCGCGCGCCGATTTTTGCAACGCCATCTGCGCCGAGGGAACGTACCTGATCAATGAGTCGATCTCTTCGCTCGAACGTCGCTTGGGCTCCGAGGGCTTTATTCGCGTTCATCGCAGCTATCTGGTCAATTTGGAAGACGTGCACAATGTTGAGATTGGCTCCACGGGGTTGATGGAGCTCAGGCTCGACCGCGTGAGCTCGACGGTGCCGGTGTCCCGTCGTCGTGCCGCCGAGGTCAAGTCGCACCTGGGGCTTGCGTAAGAGGCTTGCGTGCCGTCGTTTACCATCGCAGGTTTGGTATGGGCGCGCGGTGGGCATAATGGGTGGCATCGAATGAAATCGAAAGGATCATTATGCCCGCGCTTATCACCCATCATCTGTTTGGCGAGGAAAGCATCGACCGTCTTCCGCAGGGCGTCATAACGTCCGATGAAGAGCGCATTGCCTTTATCTTGGGCAACCAAGGCCCCGACCCGTTTTTCTTTCACATTCTGACACCGCGTGTTTCCGACTGCACGCTGCTGGCGCAGGTCATGCATCGGTCGCGCATGTCTCGCCAGTTCGCGTGCCTGCGCGACGGCGTGTCGCATCTGCTGCCGCGCGACGCCAGCTTGGGTCGCGCCTTTGCGCTGGGCCTGCTGTCTCATTACGTGCTCGACCGCAACGCCCATCCCTTTGTCTATGAGCAGCAGTTTGGCATCGTGGAGTCCGATTCAGAGCTTGAGGATTCGAGCAGTCAGGTCCATGCCGTGATCGAAAGCGACCTGGATGTACTGATGCTGCAGCTTAAACGCGATGGCGCTACGGTCGACGATTACCCGCCGGCGGGCGAGATCGTTACCACCGACCGTATCAATCGCGTTGCCGGCGTGCTGATGAGCTATGTTGCCGGACGCGTGTACGGCATTGACATTCCGGCGGGGGAGTACGGTGCCGCCGTTGCCAATATGCAGCGACTTTACCGCGCGATTGAGCCGGCCGGCTCCGTAAAGACGCGCGCGATCTCGTTGGTTGAGGGCTTGGTGCACGACTACTCGCTGCTCGACGGCCTTGCCCATCGCGTGACGACGGAGCTGCCCGAGCGCACCGGTAACCTGGGCCATCTGACATGGAAGAATCCCTTTACCGATAAGGTCTCGAATGAGAGTTTCCCCGAGGTCTTTGATCGCGCGCTGGTCGATTACGAGTGCACGGTCGCGCGTTTTATCGAGACCGGCGACATGGAGGCCGTGACCAGTCACGTCA
The DNA here is from genome assembly GCF_003475605.1 of Collinsella sp. AF31-11. Taxonomy (NCBI): domain Bacteria; kingdom Bacillati; phylum Actinomycetota; class Coriobacteriia; order Coriobacteriales; family Coriobacteriaceae; genus Collinsella; species Collinsella sp. AF31-11. Next base: position 5,694 of record NZ_QRQS01000012.1, on the reverse strand, counting down.
ACTACAGCGGTCGCGTGCTCAATGTCGATGAGGAGTTCGACCGCGAGGAATAAGGCCCATGCGTGCCCCTTTGCCGAATCCTTACCGGTGCTTCTGGACAATTGGGGTACGATGAATTAACTGCATATCGGGCGAATACGAAGGGTCCCTGTCCATGAAATACACCAAGCTCGAGCGTAACTGGGTCATGTACGATGTGGGAAACTCGGCCCTCGTGCTGCTCAATACCTCGGTGGTGCCCATTTACTTTAACGCCATCAATACCGGCGCTTCCTCGGCCGACCTGGTGGTCGCCTGGGGCAATGCGCAGACGATCGCCTCACTGGTCATCGCCATGCTCATGCCCATTCTGGGCGCGCTTGCCGATTACGCCGGCAACAAGATCAAGTTCTTCTTGGGCTTCTTCCTGACGGGTCTCGTGCTTTGCTTTGCACAGGCTATCCCGATGTCCGCCATGGCGTTTTTGACCGTCTATGTGCTGTGCACCATCGGTCTCAACTCGTCTATGACGTTCTACGACGCCATGTTGCCCGATGTCACCACCGATGAGCGCATGGACGCCGTGTCGAGTTCGGGCTTCGCTTGGGGTTACATCGGTTCCACCGTGCCGTTCATCATCTGCCTGGCGCTCATTATGGGCGGTCCGGCCCTTGGCGTCCCCACCATGTTGGCCACGCGCCTGTCGTTTATTATCACCGGCGCCTGGTGGCTCATCTTTACCTTGCCGCTCATCCGCACCTATAAGCAAAAATACGGTCGCGAGCGCAAGCCCGAAGACACCATCGGCCACATTGTGGGCGGCGTGTTCTCCGAGGTCGGACACACCATGCGCGAGATCGCCCACAACAAGACCGTGCTGGTCTACATGATCGCGTTCTTCTTCTATATCGATGGCGTGCACACGGTCATCTCCATGGCAACCAGCTACGGATCGGCCTTGGGCATCGATTCGACCCAGTTGGTCCTGGCGCTGCTCGTCACGCAGTTTGTGGCTTTCCCGTCCGCCATCATCTACGGCAAGCTCGCCGGCCGCGTGGGCACGCTCAACATGATCTTGGTGGCAGTCGCCGCCTATATGGGCATCGTGCTCTTTGCCGCATTCTTCCTCAAGACCGCCTTTGAGTTTTGGGTGCTTGCCATTTTGGTCGGCCTGTTCCAGGGCGGCGTGCAGGCGCTCAGCCGCAGCTACTTTGGCCGCATTATTCCCAAGGAAAAGTCCAACGAGTACTACGGCTTCTTTGATATCTTTGGCCGCTATGCAAGTGTTATGGGCACCTTCTTGGTGTCGGTCGTCACCTCGCTGACCGGCAACCCCTCGCTGGGCGTCCTGTCTATCGGCGTGCTGCTGGTGGTGGGCTTTGCGCTGCTGGTCCGTCTGTCCCGCATGTCTCAAACGGCAGAGCAGGCCGCATAGGAACTTGCCGGTAATTGCGTCCGCCGCGATACTCTTTTGGGGTTATCCGCAATAAACATTCTGACTTTCGAACAATGATTAGCCCAAGTGGGTATGATGGAGTCAGCTAGGTCGCGGGGCGTCGCCTGTGTTTGGCGGCGTCCCGTTTTTGTGTTGCAGGGAGGGTAAGGCATGAACGCCACGGTCGTGATTCCAACGTATTGGGCGGGCGATGACGCTCGCGCAAACGCCCCTGGCACCTATGACCATTCGACACGACTCAACGCCGACAATCCCGAACTCGACCGCTGCCTGGCCTCGCTTGAACAGGTGCGCGACATCCCGCGCATCATCCTTTTGGTGGTCTGTCCCGTTTCTGCCACAGCCGATGTGTCGCTGCGCGTGCACGAGATTGTCGACGCGCATCCCACGCTCAAGGTCACCGTTGTCACCAACACCCAGGCCTCGCGCATCGCAGACCGGGTTGCTCAGATCGCGCCCAAGGGTTCGGGCGAGTGCGTGAGTCTGCGAGGCTACGGCGCCATCCGCAACATGGGGCTGGCCTGTGCCGCTGTGCTGGGGCATGACGCGGTTATCTTTTTGGATGACGATGAGACTGTCATCGATGCCGACTTTATGAAGCGCGCGACCTACGCGCTGGGTCAGCAGACGCGTCAGGGCCTGCCGATCTTGGTCAAGAGCGGCTATTTCTACGATCGCGACGGATCGCCGCTGGCTCCCACGGACAAGGCGGGCATCTGCCATCGTTGGTGGACCAAGCGCATCGAGTTCAACCGTTGGATGAAAAAGGCGCTCTCGGGCACCCGCATCTCGCGCTCCAACTACGTGTGCGGCGGCCTGATGGCCCTGCACGCCCGCGCCTTTACGCGTGTGGCCTTTGATCCGTTTATCACCCGCGGCGAGGACTTGGATTACCTCTTTAACATGCGCATGTTTGGCTACGACGTGTGGTTCGATAACGAGTGGACCGTGCGTCATCTGCCTCCAGAGTCCGAAAAGCGCTCACCGCGCTTTATGCAGGATGTATACCGTTGGTACTACGAACGGGCCAAGTTGACGTTCGCCGCGCATCAAAAGGAGCTCATTCCTGTTACGGCGGCATCGCTCATGCCCTACCCGGGCCCGTGGATTTCGCGCGAGCTCGACGACCGCGTGCGCAAGACCGCTATGGTCCGCAGCGTGTTTACCCGCGAGCATGAGGGCTACCTGCGCATCTGGCGCCATGGTATCGACGAGGCAAAGGCCTATGCGCGCCAAAACGCTGCAAGCTACCTGCGTTTCCAGAGCTTTTGGCCAAAGATCATGGACGGGCTTTGGCGTGACGCACAACTGATCAGTATCCTGGAGGGGGCCGAATGATCGACCGCCGCGCCCAGCGCGATAGTTCATTATCAATCTTTCGCATCATTGCCGTTGCCTGCGCCATTTGCGTGCTGATGTACTTTATTTTTGCCCTGGTGACCGGCATCGAGCCGATCGCCACGGTGATTGCCTGCGCGCTGCTGTGCATCTTTCTGTGCATCTTTATCTTTTTGACGCTCAATCCCGATTCGGTGCGCTCGCAGTACACCGAAGAGACGCTCTCGGTGGCCTCGGCCATGCTCGAGGACATTAAGGGCGGTCTGACGCAGGAGTCGGCGCGTTTGGTGTGCCAGCGCATTTTGCCCGAGACGCGCGCCATGACGGTGGCCATCACCGACGAGGAAAACGTGCTTGCCTGCGCGGGCGAGTTTGAGGAAAAACTATTGCCAGATTCTCCCATCCACACGCTTGCAACGCGCTACGTTATCGAACATGGCATCGTGCAGTCGTTCAACCGTATGGTGGATGTCGTGGGTTCGGACGGCTCGCACAACCAAGTCCCCGCCGGCATTATCGCTCCCATCAAGGTGGGCGATCGTACCGTCGGCACGCTCAAGTTCTACTACAAGACCCCGCGCGCCGTCGACCGTACTCAGTACGCGCTTGCCTCGGGCTTTGCCGAGATCTTGTCCACGCAGCTCGCCATCCACGAGCTCGAGGTGCAAAAGGAACTCACGGCGCGCGCCGAGGTGCGTGCGCTGCAGGCACAGATTAACCCGCACTTCCTGTTCAACACGCTGAACACCATTGCATCGTTTACGCGCACCGACCCGTTGCGGGCCCGCGAACTGCTTCGTGAGTTCTCATCGTTCTATCGCGCCACGCTCGACAACTCGGGATCGCTTATTCCGGTCTCGCGCGAGGTCGCACAGACCAAGCGCTACCTTACCTTTGAGAAGGCCCGCTTTGGCGAGGACCGCGTGCTTGCAACGTTCGATGTGTCCGAGGACGTGGAAGATACGCTGGTGCCGGCGTTCGTGATTCAGCCGATTGTCGAGAACGCCGTGCGTCATGGTATGGGCGATGACGGCGCCCTGAGGATCGACGTGACCGTTCACCAAGACGGCGAGGATGCAATCTTGATTGCCGTTGCTGATAACGGCGTGGGCATGGATGAGGGTACCGCCGCCAGACTGTTTGACGAGCGCTCTGCCCGTCCCGACGCCAGCTCTCCCCAGGGCGGCGGCGCCGGTGTGGCCATGCACAATATTTCGGAGCGCATCCATCGCTTTTATGGGCCACACTCCTATACGCGTGTCGAATCGGCGCCGGGCAAGGGCACCAAAGTGCTTCTTCATCTTGATTTGTCAGAGAGCATCTTTGACATTCAAGAGTAAAATAAAAGGCTACGGGCTCAACGTCATGCGACGGATGCCCGGCGTAGTTAGTTGACGAAAGGTTTTATCCCTATGCTGCGTGCGATGATTGTGGATGATGAGGCGCCGGCTCGCTCGGAGCTTCGCTTCTTGCTCGAGCAAACGGGCAAGATCGGCACGATCACGGAGGCGTCGAGCGTCCGCTCCGCCATCGAGATGCTTATGGAAAGTCGCGTGGATGTCGTGTTTCTCGATATCTCGATGCCCGGTGCCTCGGGCCTGCAACTTGCCGAGGCGCTGCATAAGCTCAAAAATCCGCCGGCGATCGTGTTTGTGACTGCGTATAGCGACCATGCGGTCGAGGCATTCGACGTGGATGCTGTCGATTATCTGATGAAGCCGGTCGAGGAAGCTCGCTTGGATCGCGCGATCGAGAAGGTCATGCAACGCGCTAAGCCGGTTACGGACAGCAAGGTGACCATCGAGCGTATCCCGGTGGAAAAGGGCGGCCGCAAGGTGCTCATTCCCGTGGACGACATTCGCTTTATCATGGCCAAGGACGATTACTCCTGCATCTATACCGTCGATGATCGCTTTTTGTCGACGACCTCGCTGGCGCAGTTTGAGGCCAAGCTCTGCGACTTTGGCTTCTTCCGTGTTCACCGCCGCTATATCGTCAACTTGGCGTGCGTTACCGACGTTGAGACGGTGCCCTCGGGCGCCATCCAGCTGGGCATTACGGGCGTCGACGAACGCGTGCCGGTTTCGCGCCGCCGCGTCGTGCCGCTCAAGAAGGCTCTGAGTCTCTAGCACACTGGCCCCGCGGCCCTGTGGACCTATCGTCTGCGGAGCCGGGGGGCCTTTTTGTATGTATCTGCCAAATCGTTTTTGCGGAAGGGATCCCATGAACAGTGCAAGCGCCAAGCGTATCGACATCATCTCGGACACCCACGGCTATCTTTCGCCCGCGCTCTTAGACGAGCTTAAAGGTGCGGATTTGATTATCCATGCCGGCGACCTTACGTCGGAGATGGACTACGAGCATCTATGCACCATCGCCCCTGTGCGGGCCGTACTGGGCAACAACGATTATTACCGCGACTACGGCCCCGATGTGGATCGCCTGGCGCTCTTTACCTACGAAGGCCTCAAATTCGCTGTAGCCCACTACCGCGAAGACCTCCCGGTGGGATCCGTAGACGTAGCCATCAACGGCCACACCCACGTAACCAAAGAAGCCCAAGTGGGCCGTTGCTTGGTCCTCAACCCGGGCAGCGCCAGCTACCCCAGAGGTACCCGAGGTCCCACTATTGCCAGAATGCTCGTCAACGACGGCCAAATCATAAGCACCAAGTTTATTGACCTAGAGTAACCGCAACAAAAACGGGGGATGCAGATCGCATCTCCCGTTTTTTTATGAGCCAAAGGTCAAAGTTCAACAAGATTCATCAGACCAACCCCGCCGAGGAGCACGCGGGCTAGCCGCGCAGCGGCGCACACCCGCAAAACTGGTTGAATAATGTGACGGCAGGGAGGGTCCCCGGGGCTGAGGGCGGGGGTTAAGTTTGTCGCGAGTTCCGCACGCAAAGGAAAGCACTTAAT
>NZ_QRQS01000011.1:1582-98952 GCF_003475605.1 Collinsella sp. AF31-11 | reverse complement strand
GGCCTGCCAGCCGACGTTGGAGACGTGGGCCTCGACGGATATGGCGTCAGAGCCGAGGGGCTCGCCGGTCGAGGCGTCGGACAGGACGAGGCGCAGCGCCTCGAGGGGGAGCCCCCTGCCGGTCGTGCCGGCGGTCTCGCCGCCGGCGACGGCGCCCATCCAGCCGATATTGGAGACGTGGGCGGAATAAGACAGCGAGACGGCAGTGGCCCCATCGGACTGCGCGGCCTCCGCCTGGCCCCCGTCGGCCTGGGCGGTTTCGGCCTGGGCGGCCTCGTCCTGGGCGCCGGACTCCCCGCCGGCGGGCTGCGCCTCGCCGGGGAGCGGCTGCGTGTCCCCCGCCGCGGCGGGGGCGGCGTAGGCCGCGGGCCCGCACAGGGCCAGGGCGGCAGCGACCGCGAGGACGGCGGCGGCCCCGGAAACTCGTTTCATGGAGCGTTTCATGGAAAATCCCCCTAATCTAGCAACGGTTTAGAGTCTACTAGATTGGGGGGACGGGGGCCAAGCCCGCACAGTTAGCGTCGGCGTGACGTCCTTCGTCTACAGCACGGTTAAATGCATCGAACAAATGGGCTGCTTCCTCGGGACGCGAGGAAGCATCTAAAACAGTGTTGAGAATGTCTCCCGCATCACGTCCGTGTGTCTCCGTCGCAGGAACCGACGTGGTCTCGCCATCAAGAATGCAAATATTGTCACGAGGCACTGAAGCCACGACAACCGGCGAATGCGTGGTCACGACAAACTGCACGTTGGGGAAGATGCGAACGAGGTCCTCCAGAATTCGTGCCTGTCAACGAGGGTGCAAATGAAGGTCGATCTCGTCAATCATTACCACGCCCGGCGTCTTGAGCACACGATCCCCTAGTGCGGGGTTCAACATCGCCATGCGATATGCGATGTCCGCAAAAAGGCTCGACGTGCCACGATATCCGTCGCTCATAGAGTGAATCCTATCGCGATGGTAACTACCATCGGCAGTGCTTATATGTAAACACCAGCTGGCCGAGTTCGGCATCAAAATCGACCATCGCGTCCACGGTAGAAGCAGCGGCATCAAAACATGAGGCCGGTGCCTTTTTAACCGCAGAGAACAGTGCGCTGTCACGCCTATTCTGCTACTCCCAAATGGATTGAGATTTAAACCATGCATTCATACGTGCATCGTTCGAAGATGCCTGTAGGGCACCTTCGAACCCACGCGTCCTGTTGGGCAACGATTGGTCTTTAGGTTCAGTCCGCGTCCACAATCGATTGGTCCCATAACGAGCAAGAATGGGAAGGACAACCGTCTCGCCACTGCCGACATTTTTATTGCAGCCGATCGCTGACATCCATTACAGGCGCAGCGTCAGCAATAGTCGTGCAGCCCTTGGCAGTATTAGGCGAACGCAACTAAAACCGTTGCAAATGCAATTAGGTATAATTCTTCCAAATCGCCTAGAGAAAGTGTTTGAATGCTGACCGTAATCGTGCCTACTTACAATGCCGAGCCGTATCTTTCTCAGGCTATAGGCAGCCTATTAAACGAAAACAAAATCGAACTGGAAATCCTCGCCATCAACGACGGATCCACCGACAACTCGCTCGCCATTATGCAAGATTTCGCTGCGCGCGACTCACGCGTTCGAGTGATCGATAAGGCAAACCAGGGTTATGGCGCAACCTGCAATCTGGGCATTCGCGAGGCAATGGGCGACTGGATTGCCATCCTCGAGCCCGATGACTGGATCGAGCCCGGAATGTACTCCGACATGTTTGCCTTTGCCAAGCGCGAATTTGGCGGTCCGAACAAGCTCGATATTATTGAGACCCCGTATTGGATCATTCGCAACCCCGATACCCCCCAAGAGGTCAAACTACATTGCGCATATCGTGGTCGCATCAAACCGTCTCGGCAACCGTTCACCATTCACGACGCTCCACACCTGCTGGCCCATCATCCGTCCATTTGGTCGGCAATCTATCGTCGCGACTTCCTAATGCAAAACAATATCTGGTTTAAGGAAATCCCCGGTGCGGGCTGGGCCGACAATCCATTCCTTGTCGAAACGCTCTGTCAGGCAAAGGCGATCGCTTACTGGCCCAAGCCGTATTACTGCTACCGCGAGGAAACACCCGAAAAGGCAGCTGCTCTGGCAAAGCGTGACCCCTTGATGCCGTTTAATCGCTGGAACGACATGGTCGATATTCTTGAGCGGCTCAACGTCACCGACCCCGCCGTTTGGACACCCCAAATCACACGTGGCTTCACCTATATGGGCATCATGATTGAGCACACCGGAATTGATGGCCACCCCGAAATCGAGCGGGCGATCCACAGGATGTTCGAACGCATGCCGCAAGAGCTGGTATTTGCCAATCCTCGCATTACCCCTGCGGCCAAAAAGCTCTATGCCGAGTATATGGGCATCGCCAACCCTAAAATCAGCTACTGCGCATACGCCAAGGACCTCGTGGGCGAGGGCCTGTATAACGTATGGAACAAGGGGCCCAAGCAAACTCTAAAAATGATCACATCGCACTTTGGTTCATACAACGCACGCGCTGGAAAATAGTCTGATGGGCAGCAAAACAAGCAGAAACACCTCCATCGAAGCGCTGCGCTTGGTAGCGGTCGCTGGCATCGCGGTATTCCACACGTTTCAGTGGACCTTCCAGGCCGTCTGCATCAGCGTGCCGGAATATGCACCGCTCGCCGCCTTCCCCTATTCGGGACTGCTGGGGTTCATTAACTTGCTTGGCTGCTGGGCCAACGAGGTCTTCTTTATGATCTCGGGCTATTTTCTCATCGCTTCGGCCGCGCGTGCTTGGGACGGTGGAGCAACGTGGAAGTCGCAAATGCAACGGACGGCGCAGCGCCTTGGCAAGGTCATTATGCCCACTGCGTTTTATTGCCTCGTGGCGCTCGCGTGGTCCACGGTCGTCTCACCCATTCCTGATGTAGCCCTCAACACGCACAACTGGTATACCCTGGGACTCGAGTTCATTTGGGTCTATGCCGCCACGGTCTTCATGGCGCCATGGTTTGGACTAGCAAGGAGTCGACTCCCCCGGAAGAGCTACACGGCGACGGTCATCGCCGTTGGCATCCTCGCATTTGTTGTTAACGGGTATTTAGCCGCTATGAGTGCGACAAGCGCCGGCGAGTTTTCTTGGCTCCAAAAGTTCATGAGCGCCGTCACGTACGTAGTCGCGTTTTTGATCGGCGGACTGCTCCGCGACGTTACCGATGTCATGGATTCGGACAGGGTGGGCGCCTTGGGCATGCGCTCGCTCGTAACGGTTTTGGTGCTCACCATCATCCTGGAAGGAGCACTCTCCTTCACCGACAACCTCACAGCGATGACAATCCTCTCCTACAAATCGACCTCGCTGATCTCGTTTGCCCTCGCTGCCGCCTGCCTGCTCTTTGCGGCAACCCGACGCAGTGCCTCAGGCAATCCGCGGACTGCAGGTGTCATCGTCACCTTATCGACCGCCACGCTTGGTTTCTATGTGATGCAGTCACTCACCAGTAGCCTGTGGCGTCCCGTCTTCAATACGTTGCTCGCAAACATACTGGTCAGCCAAAACAGCCCGGTAGCTATATACATCTTCACGGGTACCGTCATTAGCATCGTCTTTGCTCTGGCACTTCTCATCATCGATGCAGCCAGAAGCTTTATCGCTCGCAAGCTCAAGCGGCAATAGACACGCTGCCGTCAGACGCTAAAGCCGCTACAGCCGTGGCAGGTTCCTGCGTTTTATTCAAAGCTTGCCGTCAAGGTGCGCCGAGCCTCTACAATAGGACAGTCCCAAGGACGTATTCGATAGCTTCCGTGCAGCGCATGCGCGCCGCGCGTGAAAGGATATATTGCCCCATGCCTTCAACCCTTCCCGCCCCCATCGACAAGCTCGCCATCGTCGTCGTTACGTACAAGCGCCAGGAACTCCTGGCCAACTTGTTCGACTCCATGACCGAGCTCACAGCAACGCCCTGGCGCATCGTGATTGTCGATAACGAAAATTCGCGCGAGACCGAGGCCATGTGCACCGCATTCAACGAGCGCCTGGCTAACCTGTGGGGCATCGACACCGAGCAGCCTGACGCGCAGGGCGGCACCGACCGTGTCATCTACGTCCCGCAGCTCGAAAACGGCGGCGGTGCGGGCGGCTTCTCCGCCGGTACTAAATGCGCCTACGACTTGGGGGCCCAGTGGTTCTGGGTCATGGACGACGACGTGCTCGTCATCCCCGAAGGCATCAAGCGTCTTGCCAAGTGGACCGACCGCTATGATGTCATCCAGGGTTCGCGCCTGGACTTTGACGGCGGCGCCTTCTTTTGGCAGTACCAACTCATCCTTTCGCTCGGCATTCCCAACCCCGTCGCCAAGTGGGACTTGGGTCCAGAGGGTTATCGCGCCATGAACCAGCTGTGCTTTGAGGGCGGCATGTTCTCGCGCCGCGTGGTCGACAAGATCGGCCTGCCCGATGCGCGCTTCTTTATCTACGGCGACGATGCCTGCTACGGCTACGTAGCCAGCCAACACTTCCCCGCCGCCGTTGTTGCCGACGTGGTTCTCAAGCGAGCCCGCGCCGTCTCTAACTGGGATATCGCCGGCAAGCGCCAGCTCAACTCTACGAGCGACACCAACCGCTACTACATCATGCGCAACCGAGGCTTCCTCGCTCGCTATATGCAGATCTACGGTGACTACCACCCCATGCTGTTCCGCCTGGGCAATGCCGCGACCTTCTGCAAGGAATTCATTCGCCTGGCTGCGGTCGATAAGTGCTTTAAGACCGGCATTCCGGCGCTGCGCCGAGGCATGAAGGACGCCCGCAAGATCGTCAAGGACCCCAACTGGAAGCCCATGCCGCCCCTGAAGGACACGGAACAGTAAAGGGCTTTCGCCCGCCGCTACAGACGTTGGCACACCACGGACACACGCTGCCCATCAAAACCGAACCCCCAGCGCATGCGACCCACGCCGGGTCGCGGCACACGGATTTCGTCGATGCCGTCGCGCTCTATGTCGAGTAGCGACTGCACGGCCAGCAATTCCAGGCCCAACGCATCCACATCGGGGTCATACATCAAGTTAATCGTTATCAGCGGGCGCTCGTCCAGCATGCCAATCGTGTCTGCTACGTCGAACACAGCACTCGTAGGGAAAATCTGGATGTCCCAGCGACCCGCGCCACACTTTCGCCTCGAGGCAGGATTGGCATAGCCCGGCAAGCCAAAGCAGAGACCCCGCAAGAGCAGATGATATGGCAGCGGCTTATCTGGGTCGGTCTCACCGATTCCCGCATCCCCCAGGATGCGGCTTAGCGCCCGCCTCACGGTATCCTCGTTCCCACGGCACAGCCCGTCGCGAAACGCATCGACGTCTCGAATGTCTTCGGCAGCGCACTCAAACCACTCAACAATTACTAGACGCAAGACCTGGCGAAGCTCTTTATTGGGCAATCGCAAAACACGGAGGCGATCGCCATGCTCTGGCTCCTCAGTCATATCTGTCGTCAGGAAACCGGACAGATACAGCGCTGTCCACATGCCATCGTCAGGCGAAACATCTGGCTCTGCAGTGCCCAAACAAAGCGGGACCTCAGCGCACCCATGGGCCTCGAGCAAATCAAACAAGACCGAAAGGCGGTCGAGATTCCACCCGGCAACTACCCTATTCAGGCAATCGGCATATCCATACAGATCGGCACGCACAGGCGCCGTGCAGCCTCGGTCCAGAAAACCGATCACACGCTCTGGGCTCGAGCAATAGGCCCTGCCAAACCGATACCCCTCGAGCCATTCACGCGCATCATCCAGGTATTCCTCGCGCCCAGCATGATTCAACAGAGCCTGGACCTCGGCATCCGAAAAGCCGAACCAACGGTCACACCACGTCGAAAGCGGCGTCGACAGACAATACGAGCAGCCGCGCGAAGAAAGCGCCGCTTCGGCAGGACCGGGACACTCCCCCATCAGACACGTCAGCCGCAACGAATCGCGCGCAGTGGCAATGGCGTCGAACAGCACGCGATCGAATAGCCCTGCCGGATCGGCGTCGGAAGCGTCCCTCGCGCTCGCACGGCGAGACCACGCCGCATCGTACCCATCAACGAGCAATACAACCTGCTCATCGCAGGCCATCTCCAGCAGCTCAATGAGCACACCGAGCACCGAGTCAACCTCGTCCGCGCTCGCCACGCCACGCGCAACACGTTCGATGTGACGCACCTTATCTCGAGCTAAATCAGGAGCCTCCAAGAGCGCCAACAAGCGAGCGCACTCGCCCGAAAGGGCATCGCGCACGACGTCGGCAATAGCGGCACCAAGCCTCGCAGCGCCAGAAAAGTCCAGCGATATCACCGGATAGCAAGCATATTCATCCCGATAGCGCCCACCGTCTGCATCCCAAATCTGAGCATTGGCAAACAAACGCTGATCAGCGCGACCAACCGCTGGACGCTCCAGAAAAGCCCTGAGCGTCGACAAGTTCATGCTTTTGCCAAAACCCTCGGGTCGACAGCACACCACAACGGACGCGTCGCAGTCCAACACATCGGCAATAAACATGGTCTTGTCAACCAGCATGCAACGACCAATGGCATCGGCAAAATCATGCACACCGACCGGCAAAACCGCATCATCGACATGGTTGACAAGCCGTACGCCAAAAGTATCGTCACTGTTGCAATACTCCTGTTCAGACACCGTAACTTCTCCCTAAAACGCAGCACGAAGCCCATTGTAGCGAGCAGTTCAAGTGCAACGCTGGATCCGTGCAAAGGCATCGGGCAACGGTAGGAACAAAGGCCTTGAGGGGGCATAACAAATCGTTGTGCAACAAAATGGGGCCCGATGCAACTGCACCGGGCCCCATTGCGGATCTTTAGTTGTCGGGCAACCGAAAGGGACTACTCCTCGGAGTCGTTCTGCCTAGCAGCCTTCTTTTGCTGATCGAGCTTATGCTTACCACTTACGATAGACGTAGCGCCCAGTGTGGCCAAGCTTGCACTGGCAAGGCTCGCCATCACGATCAAGTCGCCCGTCTTGGGCATATTGCCGCCAGATGACTTGGTAGTTGTAGTCGTCGTGGTAGTAGTGGTCACCGTTTTGGAGCCATTTTGCTCTTGGCTCTGGTTGTCGGCACCGCTCTTGTCGTCGTCCTCGGTCTTTTTCTTTTCGCCCTCGGTCTTGCTCTTGTCCTTCTCCTCAGATTCAGACTTCTTACCCTCGTCCTTCTCATCAGAGCTAGGACCCTTATCGGATTCGGTCTTCTTGGAAGTCTCGTCCTTGGAGTCGCCCTTTGCGACCTCGGTCTTTTCCGTGGAAACCTGATCAGAGTTGTCCTTGTTCTGGGCCGAGCCGTTATTGACGCCAGCCATCAGCGAAGAACCCAGCGTAGAACCAAGCTGCTCGGAGAAAGAAGGCTTCTTGTCCGGAGAAGCAACGGGAGCGTCCGGCGCCTTATTCAAGTTGTCCTTGGAAGCATCGGAATCAGGGGTTGCGTCAGAGCCGGAGCCGTTGTTAGAGCCGGTGTCAATCGACGAATCACTCGAGCCAGTGGAAGAGCCGGAGGAACCAGCGTCGGTCGAACCAGAGGCGGCGCTGCCCGTATTGCCGGCAGAGCTTGAAGACGAATCGCCCGCAGCAGAGCCGTTCGAATCGGAGCCGTTCGAGGTAGAGCCATCGTTGGTAGTGCCACCAGTAGAGCCATCACCGTCAGCATCGGTCGAGGGCGCATCCATCTTGTCATCGTTGACATCGTCACTCGAGCCGTCATTCGAATCAGGTGTCGGCGAGGGCGCCGGCGTAGGCTCGGGCTGCACAGGCGTCGCAGCGGCAGCCTCGTCCTCAGCGATATAAACCAAGCAGTCCTTCAGCTCATTCTTATAACGATTCTTCCAGCCCTCATGATACTGGGGCTGGCTTGCATACTTGGTCGCCACGTTATTGACCACGCTGTTGGAAAGCGCCGTCACAAACTCGCGGTCGGACATATCGTTGGAAAGATTCGCCCAGCGGAAAAAGTCCCTGCAGCCACCAGTGCCGCACATGTTGGTAATGCTCCACACCATGCCCTTGACGCAATCGGCGCGGCCCGAAATATCAATACCAAGGCCGCTCTTGAGCCACGCCTCGGTCACCGCATAGTACGAGTTGTACGCATAGGCATCTTGAAGTGCTGAGAACTCAACAGGATCGGTGTTGTACGCACCTTGGAAGGCATCCTGAGCGATACGGCCCAACTCGGTGAGCTGGCCGTTCTCGTACATGGCATTGCTCGTGTTGGAAATCTCGCTGCCGCGATCAATCGCATCCTTGAGCATGCTGTATTTTTCGGGGTTGTAGTTGTAGGCCTGCTTCATAAACGGAATGAGCGACCAACGACGGTCGAACTGGTAATAACCCAGCGCGTTGTAGCCGTCACCATACGAAAAGCCCTGGTTATAGTTGCCATGGCTCTCATATTTGGTGAAGTACTTCATCTCGGGAGTCACGTTGACAAACGAAACGCCCTGGACCGACCTCAGCACGCCCGAGAAGGACTGCTGGGTGTAGAGACCCTTATCGATATCGGTGGCATCCGAGGCAACGCCCGGCGTGGGCTCCTCGGCAGCGGCGGGTGCCGGCGCGGAAACGGCGCCAAACGAAAGCGCCAGCGTCAGGCCCGCGACAATAGCAGAATGCTTAGGCTGCATAAGATCCTCCCTGCATTGGTGTAGTTAAAGTGCGGTTTGCAAAGATAAAGTTAAGTATTGCAGCTCGCCCGTTGTTGCACAACAACCCCTCGGTAAACGGCAACAACCCTCCGCGAAATCTTAAGGAATTAAACAAACTGGTCGTCGGGCGCCATCAGAAGCTCGCCGTATCGCTCCATCAGCCCGTCCCTCAACTGACAGAAAGCGGGGATATAGACGTTCAAGATGCGCTGAATCAAATCTTGAGCGAGCTTGTTGTCGTAGATATGGACGTTCGTATTGCGGTCTCTGAGCATGTCTAGCCAGGCCGCCTCATCAATAAAGTCGTAAAATCGGTACGACTCCTTCAAGATGGCACGAGGAGACCCCGACGCGGCAAGCGTGGCGCCCTCATACTCGAGCAGACGCTTAAGGAGCTTCCAGCTCAGTTCAAATTGAAGATTGAACTTATTAATCAATCCACTCTGAACAAAATCATTGTTGAGATCCTGATTGGGCGCATCCTCAAGATTCGCCAAGGCGCTAACAAAGTTCTCATATTTTTTCATACAGAATCACACCATCCCTGGCAATCTCATCGAGCAATTGCTGCGATAGGGACTCGTCGAGATTGACGACATCTACATCTAAAAGAGTATCAAGATGTTCCTCGATCAAATATGAGAAACGGCCGAAATCCCGGCAACCTGCTACGGCGATGTCAATATCGCTCTTGGGCAAGTTGTCGCCTCGAGCACGAGAACCAAACAACACGACCTTCTCAGCGTCACATTCCCGAGCAAAAACTTCGATTTGCTTGTACACCTTGTCGAGAGATGCCATTTGCACCCCTACAGCTTAATGTCGAAGTTAATTTCTGGAACGGCAGCCAAGTCGGCCAACGTTACGCCGTCGACGTACTTTTCGATCACGTCGTCCAGACCGCGCCAGAACTTGACGGTCGAGCACAAATCGCTGCGGGTGCAGCTGTTGTCGATACCGTCGCACGCCACGGGCGCCGTGCTGCCCTCGACAGCGCGCAGGATGTCGCCAGCACGCACCTCGGCCGGGTCCTTGGCCATCATGTAGCCGCCACCCTTGCCGCGCACGCTCTTAAGCAGGCCCGCCTTCATAAGCGGACGGACCAGCTGCTCCAAGTACTTTTGCGAGATATGCTCGCGGTCGGCAACCTCACGAAGGGCAATCTTGCCCTCGGCGTCGCCCAGCGCCGCGATATAGATCATCAGCCGGAGGGCATAGCGGCCCTTGGAAGAAATGAGCATACCTACCCTCCCATCGCATCTGGGACAACATAACCAGGTTTGTTTGTCCCAAATCTTAAGTAAGTGGGACAAACACAACAGGTTATTTTGTCCCAGAATTTGAAAAGTCGAGTGGATTAGTCGGGTTTTCCCTTGACTAACGCCGAACCCATAGTAACTTTATTCCGAGAAGATTCCTAGGGTTTAGTGCACCTATGAGTACACCATATACAGAGAGGGACAGCATGAGCGCAAATCCGCTGCTTTCCATCGAAGGTCTCACCGCCTCCGTGGACGAGAAGACGATCCTCCACAACGTCAACCTCAACGTCGCCGCCGGCGAGACCCACGTGCTGATGGGCCCCAACGGCGCCGGCAAGTCCACCCTCGGCCACCTGGTCATGGGCGACCCCGTCTACACGGTCAACGGCGGCCGTATCGTCTTTGACGGCCAGGACATCACCGAGCTCACCACCGACAAGCGCTCGCGCGCCGGCTTGTTCCTGAGCTTCCAAGCGCCGGTCGAGATCCCCGGCGTGCCGCTGTCGAGCTTTTTGCGCGCCAGCATCGCCGGCCGCCCCGGCCTGGAGATGAAGGGCAAGGAGTTCCGCCGCCGCGTGAAGGAGCTCGCGGCCGAGCTCAACATGGATACCGCCTATCTCAACCGCGAGCTGGGCGTGGGCTTCTCGGGCGGCGAGAAGAAGAAGGTCGAGATGCTCCAGCTTCTGCTGCTGCAGCCCAAGCTCGCCATCCTGGACGAGACCGACTCGGGCCTGGACGTCGACGCCCTGTCCACCGTCAGCCACGGCATGGACGCCTACCGCAAGAGCTGCGACGGCTCCATGCTCATCATCACGCACAACACGCGCATCCTGGAGCACCTGGATGTCGACCGCGTCCACGTTATGGTCAAGGGCCACATCGTGCGCGAGGACGACGCCTCGCTCATCCCCTGGATCGACAAGAACGGCTTTGAAACCTTCGAGCGCGAGGCCGCCGAGCAGCGCGCCCAGGCCGAGGCCGCCGCTGCCGAGCAGCAGGCGTAAAGGGGCGACGCAATGACCAAGAACCGCACCGAGGTCGCGGACATCGACCGCAGCCTCTACGACTTCACCTATGGCGAGGAGGGTTTCGAGCGCCTCGACGCCGGCATCACGCCCGACATCGTGCGCGAGATCAGCGCCAAGAAGGACGAGCCGCAGTGGATGCTCGACCTGCGCCTCAAGTCCCTCGAGATCTTCAACCGCTTCCCCGACCCGACGTGGGGCCCCTCCATCGAGGGCCTGGACATGGACAACATCGTCACCTACGTCAAGCCCAACACCGACCAAAAGCACGACTGGGAGTCGGTGCCCGACGACATCAAGAACACCTTTGAGCGCCTGGGCATCCCCGAGGCCGAGCGCAGCTATCTGGCAGGCGTCGGCGCGCAGTACGACTCCGAGCTCGTCTACCACAACATGCAGGACACCGCGTCCAAGATGGGCATCGTCTACTCCGGCATCGAGGAGGCCCTGCACGACCCGCAGTGGGAGCCGCTCATCCACGAGAAGTTTATGACGCTTATCCCGCCCACCGACCACAAGTTTGCGGCCCTGCACGGCGCCGTGTGGTCGGGCGGCTCGTTTGTCTACGTGCCCAAGGGCACCAAGCTCGACTTCCCGCTGCAGAGCTACTTCCGCCTCAACGCCAAGGGCGCCGGCCAGTTTGAGCACACGCTCATCATCGTCGAGGACGATGCCGACCTGCACTTTATCGAGGGCTGCTCCGCGCCCAAGTACAACGTGGCAAACCTCCATGCCGGCGCTGTGGAGCTCTTTGTGGGCAAGCGCGCACACCTGCGCTACTCGACCATCGAGAACTGGTCCAAGAACATGTACAACCTCAACACCAAGCGTGCGCGCGTGGACGAGGACGGCGACATCGAGTGGATCAGCGGCTCTTTCGGCAGCCACGTGGGCTACCTCTACCCCATGAGCGTGCTCAACGGCCGCCGCGCCCGCTCGAGCTTTACCGGCATCACCTTTGCCGGCGCCGGGCAGAACCTCGACACCGGCTGCAAGGTCGTGCTCAACGCCCCCGAGACCTCGGCGACCGTCGAGACCAAGGGCATCTCCAAGAGCGGCGGCATCCAGACGTTCCGCAGCTCTATTGTGGCGACACCCAAGGCCGAGGGTTCCAAGGCAACCGTGAGCTGCCAGTCGCTGATGCTCGACGACCAGAGCCGCTCCGACACTATTCCGGCCATGGACATCCGCGCCAAGAACGTCGACATCGGCCACGAGGCCACCATCGGCCGCATCGGCGACGACAAGGTGTTCTACCTGATGAGCCGCGGCATCTCGGAGGAAGAGGCCCGCACCATGATCGTCAACGGCTTTGCCAACCCGGTCTCCAAGGAGCTGCCGCTTGAGTACGCCGTCGAGATGAACAACCTGATCAAGCTCGAGATGGAAGGAGCGATCGGATAATGAAACAGGAAACCAACACCGCTGCCACCACACTCGAGCAGGTCAACGCGATGCCCGCAGCAACCTGGGGCTGGTTGAAAATGAACCAGACCAAACTCGAGCTCTCTGACGAGCTTGCCGCCGCTCCCGCCGAGACCATTGAGGTTGAGGGCTTGGACGAGCAGTTTGCTGGCGTGGCAGACGCGTTCGACGCCGCCATGGACGCCATGGCCGAGCGCTTCCCCGAGCGCCGCGCCTCCGCCCCGGGTGATGCCGCCGACCGCGCCCGCATCACGCCCGAGACCGAGCTCGACGTGCCCGCCACCTCCGTCTACCAGGCCGGTGCCATTAAGCTGGAGGAGGAGCTCTCCCCCGCTGAGGCCTTCGAGACTGGCATGGGCGAGGCTGCCTACACCTACCTGGCCGACCACGCCACCAAGCGCGTCGTCATCGATGTGCCCGCATACAAGCACGCCACGGTTACCGTGCGCGTGAGCGGTGTCGATGCAGCCGCGGCCATCGCCGCCATCGACGTCGTCGCCCGTCCCCAGTCGACGCTCGACCTGCAGATCGCCCTGGACTCCCCCGTTGCCGGCGAGGGCGTCGTGGGTTCTGTGCTACGCGTGTGCGCCCACGAGTACGCCACCGTCAACGTGGCCTGCACGCAGACGCTCGACGATAGCTGGATCGCGCTCGACGACACCGGCCTGTTCCTGGACGAGGGCGCGCGCGTCAACGTGCAGCACACCGTTCTGGGTGCTGGCGCCAGCGCCACCGGCCTTGCCGGCGACCTGCTGGGCGATACCGCCAAGGTCACCATCGATACCGATTACCTGGGCGCCCGCGATCAGGTGCGCGATTTTAACTACGAGCTGCGCCACCGCGGTCGTAAGACCGAGTGCGAGATCGACGCCAACGGCGTGCTGACCGGCACGTCCAAGAAGGTCTACCGCGGCACCATCGACCTCGTGCACGGCTGCAAGGGTGCAACCGGCACCGAGCGCGAAACGGTGCTTTTGGCCAACAAGGGCGTCGACAACAAGACCGTTCCCGTCATCCTCTGCGACGAGGACGACGTCGCCGGTAATCACGGCGCTACCATCGGTCACGTCCGCGACGAGCAGCTGTTCTACCTCGCCTGCCGTGGCCTTGACCAAAACGCCGCCGAGGACCTGTTCATCCGCGCCAAGCTGGAGGACGCCGTGCTTTCTGCCACCGACGAGCGCGCCCGCGCCGCCGTCGTCCGCCTGGGCAACAACCTGATCGACAACTTTGAGGAGGAGCTCGCATGATCGACACCGAGCACGTTAAATGCGATACCTGTACTGCCCCCGAGCCCATGGAGCTCGACGCCAGCGACGAGGCTTCGCGCGGCTGGCCCACTGTGGACATCGAGACCAACCCCTACAAGGGCCAGTTCCCGCTGTTCCAGCAGCACCCCGAGATCGCCTTCCTCGATAGCGCCGCCACCGCGCAGCGCCCTGCCTGTGTGCTCGACGCCGAACGCGACTTCTATCAGCGCATGAACGCCAATCCCCTGCGCGGCCTGTACTCGCTGTCCGTCGAGGCCACCGACGCCATCGCAAAGGTGCGCCAGCAGATCGCCGACCTCATCGGCGCCGCCCAGGCCAACGAGGTCGTCTTCACCCGCAACACGAGCGAGTCGCTCAACCTGGTCGCCAAGAGCTTTGCGCCCACGGTCCTCGAACCGGGCGACGAGGTCGTCATCACTATCATGGAGCACCACTCCAACCTGATTCCGTGGCAGCAGGTCTGCCGCGAGACCGGCTCCAAGCTCGTCTACCTCTACCCCACCAAGACCGGTCAGCTCACCACCGAGGAGGTTCTTGCCAAGGTGGGTCCCAAGACCAAGATTCTGGCCGTGGGTCAGGTCTCTAACGTGCTGGGCGTCGAGAACCCGGTCAAGAACCTCGGCAAGCTCGTGCACAAATACGGCGGCTATCTGGTTGTCGACGGCGCGCAGTCGCTGCCGCACATGCCGGTCGATGTGGCCGACCTGGGCGCCGATTTCTTTGCCTTTAGCGCGCACAAGGCCATGGGCCCCATGGGCATCGGCGTGCTGTGGGGCAAGATGGACCTGCTCAACGCCATGCCGCCCATGCTCACCGGCGGCGAGATGATCGATTCGGTCACCGAGCAGGACGCCGTCTGGGCTCCTGTCCCCGAGAAGTTCGAGGCAGGTACGCAGGACGCCGCCGGCATCTTCGCCACGGGTGCGGCACTCGACTACCTGGTCAACACCGTGGGTTACGAGAACATCCAGGCTCGCGAACAGGCACTCGTCCACTATCTGATGGGCGAGCTCATGCAGCTCGACTTTGTCCAGATCATCGGATCCATCTATTGGGACAACCATCACGGCGTCGTGAGCTTTAACGTCCGCGGCATCCACCCGCACGACGTCGCGAGCATCATGGACATGGACGGCGTCTGCATCCGCGCCGGTCACCACTGCGCGCAGCCGCTGCTCACCTGGCTGGGCGTCGAGAACCTCGCCTGCTGCCGCGCCAGCGTGGCCTTCTACAACGACAAGGCCGACATCGACAAGTTCATCGCCGGTCTGCATCACGTTTGGAGCACGTTCAATGGGTAATCTGTACACCTCCACCACATTTATGGAGCACAACTCGCACCCCGACTATAAGTACGAGATGGATGCCCCCACGCACGAGCACGACGGCATCAACCCCAGCTGCGGAGACGAGCTCACCTTGCAGCTGCGCGTCGAGAACGACGTGATCGAGGAGGCCTCGTTTACCGGTCACGGCTGCGCCATCAGTCAGGCCAGCGCTGACATCATGGCCGACCTCATCACCGGCGAGACCGTTGAGGAAGCTCGCCGCCTGGCAGAGCTCTTCCTCGCCATGATCCGCGGCGAGAAGCTCTCCGAGGAGGACCTGGAAGACCTGGACGAAGCCGCCCAGCTCCAGGACATCTCGCACATGCCCGCCCGCGTCAAATGCGCCGAGCTCGCCTGGCGCACCCTCGACGGCATGCTCACGGGACAAAATAATCAGTAGTATTTGTCCCAAATCTTAAGAATTATGTTGGCCGAATCGCTTGACAAGAGCGGTTCGGCCATTTTCTATTCCGAGCCCTCAGCCTGAGCCTTCGCCCGCGCATAAGCGCGCACGATACGAGAGACGGTACTCTTGCTGATTCCCGTATAGCGTTCAATCTCGCGCACCGTGTAGCCGCCATCGTGCAGGGAGAAAATGATTCCATCTCGCCGCGACGGTGCTACGGTCTTGAGTTCGTTGAGCGGCACGCCCAGGCGATTCGCCATCTTGTCGGCAAACGCACGCCGCTCCCACTCCGTCTCATCCATATCGTGAATCACCGGATCGGAACCATCTGGCATCGACAGAGAATAATCCAGAAACCCCTTGGCAGACTCAAAGAGCTCGAGCACGCAAGAAGGGTCGGAAAATCCCCTCGTCGTATCGTTGTCATACGCTCGTAGATACTCGGCAAAGCTGCTCCACGGATAGCGCTCGATCAGGGCGATACCCGCCTCCTGCGGATTAGCGTGAACATAGCGAATGGCAGCCATTAGATAACGGTCGGTATCGAGCGAGCGCCGGTCAAAACGGTTCTGGAACAGATGGCCCGTGCGCCCCGTGCGTTTATTGAACCGCCGCGCGTACGTCAAAAGCAGCCGGTGCATCGCCGCGCTCATCGCGTCCTCGTAATCTGCAAGCACAAGATGCACGTGATTGCCCATAAGGCACCAGGCGATAACCGTCACACCCGCCTCGCGGCAGCAGTCGCGCATCAGTTCCAAAAACTCCCACCGGTCTTCGTCGCCCTCAAAGATGAGCTGCTTGCCCGTACCGCGGGCACAGACATGGTAAAAGCCGGTAACCGTTCTCCAAACGCGCTGCATGGCGCTCCCTTCGCCGGGATCTGCTTGCCATCTAATACAGCACGATTGAAGCGTGCCATCAAAACATCCACGCAAAACAATGGACTCGCGCGGCCAAAGGCGGTAAATAGGCGGCGAACGGCACCGTTGCAACAGGTCAGCCCCCGCAACGCATACAAGAGCTGACCAAAAGCTTGCCCAATACGAACCCCCTCTACGGAAGTTCGCGACCACAGAACATAGAGTTAAACCGTTTCAATTTAAACTTCCGGACTTCTCGCTACGAAAACTGAGCCGTTCGCCGAATATTCCGTGCATTTCGCGGTATTATAGGGGCTGCATGTCATGTCCCTTTCGAAGGGTCGCCCGGCAATCGCCAGCCACGACCCCCAGACGGGACGCCAACACGATAGAGAGGAGAGGCATGCAGTACTCACAGGAAGTGGAGAACATGTGCCCCGTTGCCAAGGGTGCATACCACGGCCCCGCACCCATCCCCGAGGAGGGCAAGTGGGTCCAGGCTAAGGAGATTTCCGACATCTCCGGTCTTACGCACGGTGTGGGTTGGTGCGCACCTCAGCAGGGCGCCTGCAAGCTCACGCTGAACGTCAAGGACGGCATCATCGAGGAGGCCCTCGTTGAGACCATCGGCTGCTCGGGCATGACCCACTCTGCCGCCATGGCTTCCGAGATCCTTCCCGGTAAGACCATCCTCGAGGCCCTCAACACCGACCTCGTCTGCGACGCCATCAACGTTGCTATGCGCGAGATCTTCCTGCAGATCGTTTACGGCCGCAGCCAGACCGCGTTCTCCGAGGGCGGCCTGCCCGTGGGCGCCTCCCTCGACGACCTCGGCAAGGGCCTTCGCTCTCAGGTCGGCACCATGTTCGGCACCAAGGCCAAGGGCGCTCGTTACCTCGAGCTCGCTCAGGGCTACGTCACCCGCATGGCTCTCAACGACAAGAACGAGATCATCGCATTCGAGTTCCTGAACCTCGGCAAGTTCACCGACGCCGTCAAGGCCGGCAAGACCCCCGAGGAGGCCATCGCTGGCGCTATGGGCCACTATGGTCAGTGGGAGAACGCTGCCAAGTACATCGACCCGCGCACCGACGAGGAGACTCACTCCGTCGCCAGCGTGTTCCCGGTTCACGAGTAGAAAGGGAGGGAAATAACTATGACTGTTACGTTCGAAGGTTACGAGCGCCGCGCTGACAAGATCAACAAGTGCCTCGCCGACAACGGCATCGCCTCCCTCGAGGAAGCTCTGCAGATCTGCACCGACAAGGGCTTCAACCCGCGTGAGATCGTCAACAACACCCAGTCCATCGCCTTCCAGAACGCCGAGTGGGCTTACACCCTCGGTTGCGCTCTCGCTGTCAAGCGTGGCGCCAAGTCCGCTTCTGAGGCTGCCGCCATCATCGGCGAGGGCATCCAGGCCTTCACCGTTCCCGGCTCCGTCGCCGAGGACCGCAAGGTCGGTCTGGGCCACGGCAACCTGGGCGCTATGCTGCTCTCCGACGACACCGAGTGCTTCGCCTTCCTGGCTGGCCACGAGTCCTTCGCTGCCGCTGAGGGCGCCATCGGCCTGGCTCTGAACGCCAACAAGGCTCGTAAGAAGCCGCTGCGCGTTATCCTGAACGGTCTGGGCAAGGACGCCGCCCAGATCATCGCCCGCATCAACGGCTTCACCTATGTGAAGACCCAGTTCGACTACTACACGGGCGAGCTCAAGGTCGTCGAGACCATCCCCTACTCCGATGGTCCCCGCGCTGCCGTTAACTGCTACGGCTCCGACGACGTCCGTGAGGGCGTTGCCATCATGTGGCACGAGAACGTCGATATCTCGATCACCGGTAACTCCACCAACCCCACGCGCTTCCAGCACCCCGTCGCTGGCACCTACAAGAAGGAGCGCATCGAGGCTGGCAAGAAGTACTTCTCCGTCGCTTCTGGTGGCGGCACTGGCCGTACCCTGCACCCGGACAATATGGGCGCCGGCCCTGCCTCTTACGGCATGACCGACACCATGGGCCGTATGCACTCCGACGCCCAGTTCGCCGGTTCTTCCTCCGTGCCTGCGCACGTTGACATGATGGGTCTCATCGGCATGGGCAACAACCCCATGGTCGGTGCCACCGTCGCCTGCGCTGTCGCCGTCGAGGAGGCCCTCAAGGCCTAATCGCGCCCGCGCGATGCTCATATAGTTGAGCTTTAGAGCCGCTACCCACCCGGGTAGCGGCTCTTTTTTCTTCCAGAGGGGTAGCTAATTTGGGACGGGGCTATTTTAGCTACCCCGTCGCAAGACCATCTACTACCGATATATCAGCTGCAGGGGAATATGAGTTGCAGCGAGACGGAACCATCACGCGCCCATGACGCCCACCTGCCATATTTGCCCTTTACCGATTTGCCGAGTCTTTGCGGCCCCATTGCCGATCACCCATGCGACAATGCGCCGGACGAGAAAGGAATCCGATGGAATCGACTGATGTACTAGTAATTGGATCTGGCATTGCGGGCCTTTGTGCCGCTATCGAAGCGGCGAGCGCGGGCGCGACCGTTGCCGTCGCAAGCGCCGGCAAGACCATGAGCGGATCGAGCTTCTTCCCGGGCACCTGGGGCCTTGGTCTTATTGGCCCCGTCGACGAAGACGACGAACAGGACCTCATCAGCACCATCCAGACCGTTGGTGGCGGCGTTGCCGACCCTACGCTCGTCCAGACGTTCGTCCACGGCATTCCCCAGGCAATTGAATGGCTCGAGCAAGACCTAGGCGTTGAGCTCCAGCGTCCGCAAAGCGCTGAGAGCGCTCAGCAAAAGCAGTTTATCCCCTGCTTTGACCACAAGACGCGCATGTGGCGCGGCCTCACCCGCAAGCCCCTTGAGGACGCGTGTACGGCCCGGATCGAATCGCTCGGCATTCGCCTGCTCCCCCGCCATGAGCTTATCGACCTTGTTGAGGACACAACCGGGAAGATTACCGGCGCCGTGCTCTACGACCGCGCAAGCGAGCATCTCGTGCCTATTGCAGCCAAGGCCATTGTCATCGCTGCGGGCGGCACAGGCGGCCTGTTCGAGCGCAGCCTCACTTCCGCCGACGTGCTCAGCTCATCACAGGGAATCGCGCTGGCGCACGGTGCGTCCCTTACTAATATAGAGTTCATGCAGATGATGCCCGGCTTCATCGAGCCTAAGCGAAACCTTGTCTTTAACGAAAAGACCTGGCGTTACGTACATGTAGACCAGCCGGTCGATATTGCCGACGGCAAGCTGGACGGTCTGCTTGAGCAGCGCTCCGGATATGGCCCTTTCACCTCGCGCTTAGCCTCCCGCGCCATCGACCTCGTCATAGATCAGGCAGGTGCAGAGGGCTTGGCGCTCCACTACGACTTCCCCCGCGAGGACGTCCCCGAGTTTGTGCAGACCTTTGCCACCTGGCTACAAGACGAGCACGGTATCGCGCCGAGCGACGAGATGCGCGTGGCGATGTATGCCCACGCCGCCAACGGCGGCATCAGGATCGACAAAACCGCGTACACGGGCGTTGAGGGCCTCTACGCCTGTGGCGAGGCAACAGGCGGCATGCACGGCGCCGATCGCATTGGTGGCCTGTCAAGCGCCAACGGCATCGTGTTTGGGCGGATCGCGGGCGCATCGGCAGCCCAAGCAGCACAGAATGCACTTGAGGAGGCCCCTAAGGCGGATATCGCCCTCCCCCAGTACGACATTGCCACAACAGACGCCGAGCGTCTGACTCGCAGCCTCAAACACACGATGAGTACCTATTGCATGATCAACAGGACCGAAAGAGGCCTCTCCACAGCACTGCAGGAGATTGAGAGCCTGGAGACGGAAGCAACGACTCTGAGCATGCGAAACGCTCATGACAGCCAAGTCGCAGCCCTTGCCCGCCTGGAATCGCAGATTCAGCTAGCAAAAGAAATAGTCAAAGCCATGCGCAACCGAACCGAAAGTCTCGGATCGCACTATCGAGCAGACTAAATCGATTCTCACTTTGAGTTTGATCACAACTTTTCAACATGCATCGAGCCCCGTAAGCATGATTCCTCTAAGGAGAACACGCCTACGGGGCTTTAGCCGTGTTTCCCTAAGGGAATCACGGTGCAGATTACTCAGCTCCGCGCCCCTTCGGGTTCGACCCCATGAAAGGTCAACAAAAAAACGACCAGCCGAAGCCAGTCGCTTTACAATGCTTTGGTGGGCCGTCAGGGGGTCAGCCTGCTTTGCAGGCGACCGCTGCGGCGCCAAGGCGCCTTGCGCGCTACGCTGGTAAATGCTCACGCATTTCCCCAACTTCGCGCCCCGACGGGTTCGACCCCATGCAAGGTCAACAAAAAAGACGGCCAACCGAAGTTGACCGCCTTAACTTGCTTTGGTGGGCCGTCAGGGAGTCGAACCCTGGACCTTGGGATTAAGAGTCCCCTGCTCTACCAACTGAGCTAACGACCCAAAGCTAAAGTCCGTTATGGCGGACTTTAGAGGAGATATCGTGTGGTGGGCCGTCAGGGGGTCGAACCCTGGACCTTGGGATTAAGAGTCCCCTGCTCTACCAACTGAGCTAACGACCCGATATCAACACGAAGCAAGAACTGGGGTGGGTAAAGGGACTCGAACCCTCGACCTACGGGACCACAACCCGTCGCTCTAGCCAACTGAGCTACACCCACCGTGTCCTGTGCGCTTCGCGCTCGACTATTATTGCAAGGAACGCCACGCGATGCAAGCCCCAATTTTCAAGAATTTTGAAAAGAGTTTTTCGAGACCATTTCGAGCAAATCCCACCGGTTTCATAGGAGTAAACTTGCCCCACTGCAAATCCTCGAAAGGACCGTCATGAAAGAACTCTCCAACCGCACGGCAAGATTTACCGACTCGGTTATCCGCCGCATGACACGCATCTCCAATAAGTACGGCGCTGTCAATCTCTCGCAGGGCTTCCCTGACTTCGATCCCCCGGCGCAGCTGCTCGATAGCCTCAGCACCATAGCCAGCGACCCCAAGCCGCTCTATCACCAGTACTCCATCACCTGGGGCTCCCAGGCCATGCGCGAGGCGCTCGCCGCCAAACAGGAGCACTTTATGGGCATGCCGGTGAACCCCAACGAGAATATCGTAGTCACCTGCGGCTCCACCGAGGCCATGATGGCCGCCATGATGACGGTCACGAACCCCGGCGATAAGGTCGTCATCTTCTCGCCGTTCTACGAGAACTACGGCGCCGACACGATCCTTTCGGGTGCCGAGCCCATCTACGTGCCGCTCAACCCGCCCACATTCGACTTTGACCGCGAGACACTCGAGGCGGCCTTCCGCGACAACGACCCCAAGGCCATCGTCCTGTGCAACCCTTCCAACCCCTGCGGCAAGGTCTTTACGCGCGAGGAGCTCACCTTTATCGCCGACCTCTGCAAAAAGTACGACGCCTACTGCATTACCGACGAGATATACGAGCACATCGTCTACGCGCCCCACGAGCACGTCTATATGGCCACGCTGCCCGGCATGTTCGAGCGAACCATCAGCTGCAGTTCGCTGTCTAAGACGTACTCCATCACCGGCTGGCGTCTTGGCTACACCATTGCCCCGGCCCAGATCACCGAGCGCATCAAGAAGGTCCACGACTTCCTCACCGTGGGTGCCGCCGCTCCCCTGCAGGAAGCTGTCGTCACCGCCCTCAACTTCGATGACAGCTATTACCAGGAGGTCCTCGCCCTCTACACCGCCAAGCGCGACCTGTTCTGCCAGGGGCTCGATAGCATCGGTCTTGAGCACAACGTGCCGCAGGGCGCTTACTACGTCATGATGGACATCTCTGAGTTTGGCTATGACAGCGACCTCGAATTCTGCGAGGATCTCGCGTCTAAGGTGGGCGTGGGCGCCGTGCCCGGCTCGAGCTTCTTCCGCGAGCCCGTCAACCATCTGATTCGTTTCCACTTTGCCAAGCGAGACGAGACGCTTAACGCGGCGCTGGAGAACCTCAAGTCGCTACGTGATAAAATCAAGCCGCGCGGGTAAGGACGGCCCAGCAACTAAAGCAACCAAAGAAGCCTCGCACCGCCCGCCGCGTTGCGAGGCTTCTTTTTATAACGCTTTCTTAAATAGTTTAGAGCCCTATACTTTAGTCACGGAGCAACTCGTCCCAGAGAGAGGAATACTATGGCAGAACAGCAGCTTATCGGAGCGCTCGAGGCCGGCGGCACCAAGATGGTCTGCGCCACGGGCTATGCAGACGGTACGGTCCTGGAGCGTGAGCAGATCGCGACCACGACCCCGCAGGAGACCGTTGAGGCCGTCAATGCATGGTTTGCCGACAAGGGCATCACCGCGCTGGGCATCGGCGCCTTTGGCCCCACCGCAGTCAACCCCGCGTCGCCCCAATACGGCAAGATCCTGGAGACGCCCAAAACGGCATGGCGCTACTTTGATCTGCTGGGCACCATCCAAAACGAGCTCAATATTCCCTGTGGCTACGACACCGACGTCAACGTTGCCTGCTTGGGCGAGGTCACCTTTGGTTGCGCCCAGGGCCTCACCGACGTGGTCTACCTGACCATCGGCACCGGCGTGGGCGCCGGCGTGCTCTCGGGCGGTAAGCTCGTGCACGGCATGATGCATCCCGAGGCCGGCCACATCCTGGTCACGCGCGACCCGCGCGACACCATTGGCGAGCACAGCGCCTGCCCCTTCCACGACAACTGTCTCGAGGGCCTCATCGCCGGCCCCGGCGTTAAAAAGCGCTGGGATGGCAAGAGCGCCGGAGACATGGCCGATGACCCGGAGGCCATGGACCTGCTCGCCGGCTATCTGGCACAGGCGCTCATGACCTACACGCTGTGCTACGCGCCGCAAAAGATCATCATCGGCGGAGGCGTGGCCGACCACACCCCCATCGTGCCGCTCGCACGCAAAAAGTGCGCTGAGATGCTCAACGGCTATATCGTCACGCCCGAGGTCAACGACATCGATAACTACATCGTCAACAACAGCCTCGAGGGCAAGCAGGGCATTATGGGCTGCCTGGCCCTGGGCGCACAGGCGCTTCAGTAGCAGACGCACCCACGGGACGTGGCACGCCCGGCAAATCCGACCTACGGAACGACGCCACCACGCCTCATATAAACCCTCAAATAAAAAAGGCCGCCTAGGACCAAACAATACGTCCTAGGCGGCCTTTTTGGCGCACATCAGCGACCGTAAGAGATATCGGAGCACAACGCCCGTTGCCGCTCCACAGCAGTCGATCATCACATCGGTGATCATGCCGGCGCGTCCCGGCACAAAGAGTTGAATCGTCTCGTCGATCGAGGGAATCAGCAGCAGGAACACCGCCGTGGGCAGCAGCACGTCAAAGGTGCGCCGGCCCTCAAAATCAAAGGCGTGCGTTGCCAGGATGCCGAGCACCATATACTCGGTAAAATGCGCGCACTTGCGAACAACAAAGTTGGTCACCCATGCATATGGAAGTCCCACGCCGTGCAGGAAACCGCGGATAGCTTCCATGACCGTCAGGCTCAGCGAGCCCGACCCCGAGCCGGGAACCAGCGAATTGCCCCAGATCAAGAGTGCCATCAGGCAGGTCACGACCGCCCATTTTCGATTGATCTTAACCATGCAGAAGTTATGCCTCCGCGCGGAGCGGCGCGAAGCTGGCGGTACCGCCCTCGATAACGCTCAGATAGGCACGGCCCGTACGCTTGGCAGTAGAGGACTGCAGGCGCTCGATCTCTTCTTCTAGGATCTGATTGACGCGCTCGTGACGACGATTTTCCATAATGCCGGCGGCAATAGCCTCGGCCCGCTCGATGCTCTCGCGCGAGATACGGGCGGTATCCTCGGGGAACACAGCGCTGTGACGGCCGACATAGGCGGGGGCAGCAGGCTGAGGGGCAGCGACGGGAGCGGGGGCCGCAACAGGAGCAGGCTCGTCGATCTCATCCAGAATCGCGGTGGCGGCGGCCCACATGTCCTCGTGGCCCGAGTAGTCGGCCATAGGGACATCAACCTCGAGCGAGGCGTCCGGAAGGTCGCCGGTGTCGATGTGATCTTGGGCATCAATCGATGCGGTGATGGCTGCAGGCTCATCGAGGTCATCGAGATCGATGTCCGCAGCACCGGAGATGATAGGCATGCTGGCGAGGTTTGCGTTGTACGGCGCAGCCTCAGCCGCCTGCTGCTGGGCAGGAGCGCCCCAAAGCGAGCTTTCGGCGGCACGGCGGGCGGCAACGGCCTCCTCATCCGCGGTCATGGCTTCATCAACGTACGAATTACCGGCAGAAGCGTTCACGTCCGCCGAGGTGGCGCTGCAGGCGTTATTGGCTGCGGCGTTGGCAACGAGTGCCACGAAAGCCGCCGTGCTGCCCGCAGGGGCGGCCTGGGAGCCAGACACGGCACGTGCCGCGGCGGCGATGTCATCGCGATTGAAGGAGCCGGTCTGTCCGCCATTGGTGAGCTCGTCGATGGCGACTTGATAGACGTCGCGCGAGCGTGCAGGGTCGCAGCTCACCGGCGAATCGTCGTCGAGTATACTGTCGATCATGGACCAAGCCTCCGCCTCGTCCATAGCATCTGCGGCTCGAGCGATGGTAGGGACACCATCATCGGCATGACGGCGCTGGAACGCACCGGTCAGGCCGGAAAGGAATGCCGAGGTAGACTGCTCCGACTGAGTCTGAGAAGCAGAAGCGGCAGCATAAGGAGTCGCATCCTGCTGCTGAACTGGAATCGAGGCGGTCTTGAACTCGCTTTGATGCTGATTGAGATTGGCGGCACCGCCCATGGCATCGGGCTGGAACAGACGCTCTTCACGCTGCGCACGGTACTCGGAGATACCCAGCGAGGCGGCATAGATACCCACGCCCGCCACGGCGCCCACGGCAAAGGGAACCGCACCCGCCACGACCGTCTCGTTCACCGACGAAAACGGCAGCGTCGCGGCATACATAACCACGGGAGCGGCAAGGCCGATCCCGCACGAAAGTCCGGCAAGGACTGCTCGTTGTGTTGCATCAGAAGAAGCCATGAGCTCTCCCCATCTTCCAGCACCCAAATCGCATCATTCAGTTGGCTGCGCGAGAGAAGATGAAGCGGGGCTATGCCCCAAAGCAACGGTATATGGTTCGTTTCATCTGCGTTTTCCGTCGCGAAGCTTAAAAGCTATTATGCGAAACCGCCCTGTCGATTGCAAGCGACAATGTCGGATTGAAACGGGAAACCTGCTGCTTGCCTGTCTTATGGTCAAAAATAAGCGCGGAGCGGCGATATGGAAAAGGGCCGAGGCTCAAAGCCCCGACCCTTTACCGCATTGATGACTATCGCTGCGCGTGGATGACAACCTAGAACGTCTGCTCGTAGTCACTGTGCTTTTTGGCCGAACGCACCAGGAACTCCTGGTTGGTGTTGGTGCCCTTAAGACCCTTGATGAACGACGCGGCTGCGCGTTCGGTGTTGTTCATGCCGGCAAGAATGCGACGCAGACCAAAGACAAACGGACGCATCTGCTCGTCGACCAACAGGTCCTCGTTACGCGTACCGGAGGCAACGGGGTCGATAGCCGGGAAGATGCGGCGGTCGGCCAGGTCGCGGTCGAGCTTAAGCTCCATGTTGCCGGTGCCCTTGAACTCCTCAAAGATGACCTCGTCCATCTTGGAACCGGTGTCGATGAGGGCAGAGGCCAGGATGGTGAGCGAGCCACCGTTCTCGATATTACGGGCTGCACCCAGGAAGCGCTTGGGCGGATACAGCGCCGCCGAATCGACGCCGCCCGAAAGGATGCGGCCTGAGGCGGGCGCCGCCAAGTTGTAGGCGCGGGCAAGACGCGTGATGGAGTCGAGCACCACCACAACATCGCCGCCCAGCTCAACAATGCGCTTGGCACGCTCGATGACGAGCTCGGCCACGCGGGTGTGGTTGTCGGCGGGCATATCGAAGGTCGACGCCACAACCTCGCCCTTGATAGAACGCTGCATATCGGTGACCTCTTCGGGGCGCTCGTCGACGAGCAGGCAGATGAGGTGCACCTCGGGGTTGTTAATCGAGATAGACTGGCAGATCTTCTTGAGGATCGTGGTCTTGCCGGCCTTGGGCGGGGACACGATCAGGCCACGCTGACCCTTGCCGATCGGCGACACGATGTCGATGGCGCGACCGGTAATGGAGTCCTTGCCGTGCTCCATGCGCAGCGGCTCGTTGGGATAGACCGGGGTGAGGTCGCCGAACTTGGGACGGTTGCGAATCTGCTCGGGGTCCAGACCGTTGACGGTCGTGATCTTGGCGAGGCCGGCGCGCTTGTCGCCGCCGCGCGAAGGACGCAGCGAGCCCTCGATGACATCGCCCGTGCGCAGACGCGCGGAGCGGATGAGGTAGGCAGGCACGAAGGCGTCGTCGTTGGACTTCATGTAGCCATGGGCGTGGATGATGCCGGAGCTGTCCGGGCGAATCTGCAGAATGCCCTTGATGTCGCGGAAGCCTTCGGCCTTCGCAGCGGTGGTGTAGATTTCCTCGACGAGCTCGGCCTTCTTCTTGCCGGTCGTCTCGATCTCGAACTCCTTGGCCTTTTCGCGCAGCTCGGCGACCTTCATGGCCGCGAGTTCCTCGCGCGAAAGCGTGGGCTCGGTGGGAGCGGCATTACGCTCCTTGTTGCGCTGCTTGCGATCTCGCTGGCGGTTGCGGCGGTCGTTGTTGCGGTCATCCTTGCGCTCGTTGCGCTCGTCGTTGCGCTTGTGCTGGCGACGGTTGGGGCGAGCGCCGTCTTCGCCCTCGGCGGGCGCGGCGCCATCGGTTGCGGCGGTGTCAACATTGGCCGCGGCGGCGTCATTGGCCTCGGCGCCGGTATCGACCTGCGCTTCGACATCAGCCTGCTGCTCGGCGGCCTTGGCCCTAGCGGACTTCTTACGGCCGCGCTTGGGTTTCTCGGACGCAGGCTGTTCGACGTCCTGAGGCTCGGCGACATCAGTCGATGCATCGGCGGTCGTCTCGGCGGAATCCTCGGACGCGCCCTTCTTAGCAGCTTTAGCCTTGGACGTGCGCTTAGCAGCGGTGCGACGGCTGCGACCGGGACGGACGTCGGCGGGCTCGGCATCGGCGGGAGCGGCCTCGGAAGTCGTAGCATCCTGGACGGGCGCGTCGGCAGCGGTTGCAGACTCGGCGGTCGCCGCAGCATCCCGAGCGGCGGCGGCTGCGGCTGCGGCCTTCTCGGCCTCGACGAAGGCCTTGGGCTTGCGACCGCGACGGTGCGGGCGCAAAGCCGGATCGACAACGGGAACTTCGCCGGCCTCGACAGGCGCAGCAGGCTCAGCAGGCTCAGCAGGCGATGCGCCCTTCCCTGCCGCGGAACGGACCGAAGCCTCAGTGAGCTCGGGGGTTACCCGTTCGGCAACCTGCTCGGCCTTAGCAGCCGTGCGACGGCGTGAGCGAGGTGCCGGCTTCTCGGTCGGCTGGTCGGAGGCAGGGGTCTCGGTGGCGGCAGGCGTCTCGGGCACAGACGGAGCTGCAAGCTCGGTCAGAGCCGCGGCCTCGCGCTCGGCAGCACGACGGCGGGCACGCACCACCTGAGCCTCGCTAATCTGCGCCAACGCACGTGCTTGCGCGACCTCATCGGAAATCGGCGCCGAGGAGTCTGTTGCAACGGTGCGCTTGACGCGCGTCGTGCGCGTGGTACGGCGCTTGGGCTTGGTGACCTCCTCGCCGTCAGCGGCAGGCTTGGCCGTGCGGCGCGTGCGCTTGGGCTTTGCCGGAGCAGCCTCCTCACTAGTTGCAGACACGGCCTTCTCAGCCGCTGCAGGCGTAGGCGTCGAAGCAGCCTTGGGCGTCTCAGGAGCCGAGGCTTGCGCGGGCGCCGTGACCTGGTCCGACGCAACCGGTGCAGCGGGAGCGGCCTGCGTCGTCGTTATTTCGTTTTCTTGCTGTTGATCAGACACAGTGTTTGCTCAACTTTCTTTTCAAGCCCTGTGATCACATGCTCCCTGCATAAACCTTCAGGACGGCTAAACAGTCTAGTTCCGTTCAAAACGACGGACATCATTGATCTGTATCGAGATGATTGCGTCAACTACGCAGCGTTAGTGTAACACAACCGCCGCCACCTGCAACTTAGTCATTGGGGACGTTCTTAAACGACTAGTCAAAAGGGACACTCTTTACAAAGCCGCGGGCGGCGAAATCCAGCTCTCATAAGTTGCAGTGAAAGAGCTCCTGAAAAACCCGGCAGCCGCCCCAAACAGGAACTATTCCACTGCAACTTATATGGAGAGGCCAGCCGAGCCCCCAAAGATCGTAGTGACCACGAGGCACGGGGGCAGAATCGTCAGTCCCAGGATCGACTCGCCACGAATCGCGCCTATCTACTACGTTTGGCCCGCGACCCCTGACCATTCCCTCGGTCTTCCTAAAATCGCAATCCCGCTACCTGCGGTTTTAATATCGCGCCTTTCGACATGGTTCGGGGTATGCGACTAAACGTAGTAGATAAGCCCGATTCGTGGCGGACGGTTTCGTACCGCTCTCCCCCGGGACATAAATGATCCGTTTTCCTCCGTCCCCAAGGGGTCATTTTCAAAACTATGGCGGATTACGGTGCAAGAACGGCGCAAGCCAACCATACCCTGCATTTTAATATTCGGCAAGCCGTCTACCTGCGGTTTTATTTTCACTGCTGTCGCTATGGTCGCCAGGCAGCGATTCAGCCCCGTAAAGCGGTATAGTTGCGTTTTTGTAGCATTTTCCAACACGCCAAAAAGCCCCGCCAAACGCAAAAAGCCCGACCTCCGCATGGAGATCGGGCTTATAGGGCTCAGCAAAGCCGAACCTACACGGTCAAATGAACCGCAGATTACATCTGCTCGGGCGCGGAGACGCCAACGAGGGTGAGCACCAGGGCGAGCGTCACGCGAACGGCGTCGCAAGCGGCCAGACGGGCACGCGAAAGCTCGGGGTCGACGGGACGGCCCTCGCTCGGCAGCACCTGGCAGGCAGCGTAGAAGCTATGGAAGTCGCCGGCGAGCTCCTCGGCAAAATGCGTCAGACGGAACGGAGCGCGATCGCGAGCGCAGCTGGCAATCAGGTCGGTGAGCTCGTTGAGCTTACGCGAAAGGGCGAGCTCGGTCGGATCAGTCAGCAGCGAGTAATCGACGTTCTCACCGATGGCCTTGGCGGCGACGGCCTTCATGCCCATCTCGTCAGCCTGCTCGGGCGTAACGTCAGCGGCACGGCGCAGGATGGAGCACACGCGGGCGTGAGCATACTGCACGTAATAGACCGGGTTGGAGTTATCGCGCTTCTTAACGGCCTCGATGTCGAAGTCGACCATCTGATTGGAGCTCTTGGAGATGAGCGTGTAGCGAGCGGCATCGGAGCCGACCTCATCGACGAGCTCCTGCAGAGTCACCATGGTACCCTTACGCTTGGACATACGGACGGGCTTGCCGTTGCGCAGCAGGTTGACGAGCTGGCCCAGCAGAACCTCGAACTTACCGGGGTAACCGAGAGCGTCGCAGACGCAGCGGACGCGCTCGATGTAACCGTGGTGGTCGGCGCCCCAGATGTCTATGACGTGATCGACGCGCTGGAACTTATCCCAGTGATAGGCGACGTCGGAGGCGAAGTAGGTGTACTCGCCGTCGGACTTGATTAGGACGCGGTCTTTGTCGTCGCCCAGATCGGTGGAACGGAACCACAGGGCGCCGTCCTTGGTGTAGAGGTAGCCCATCTTGTCGAGCTTCTCAAAAGCGCGGTCGACGGCAGAGGTGCCGGCGGTCTCGCCCTCGGTGTCCTTCACATACAGCGAGCGCTCGGAGTACCAACGATCGAAGTCGCAGTTGACGGCGTGGCAGAGGTCGCGCATGTTGTCGACCATCTTCACATAGCCGCGCTCACGGAAGCTCTCCATGCGCTCCTGCGGATCGGCGTCGACCCACTTGTCGCCGTCGGTACGCCAGAACTCGGCAGCCTCATCGATGATGTAGTCGCCGCCGTAGGAGTCCTTGCCCAGGGTCTCGGCAAAGTTGTCCTGATACGGATGGGTCTCGGGATGCTCGTCGTTCTCGTCGGCAACGAAGGCGTCACGGTCGGCGATCAGCAGCTTGTGAGCCTCGTCGATATCAACGCCCTGCTTGGCAATGATATCGGCAAGCTGCATATAGCGCGTGCTGATGGAGTTGCCGAAGGTGTTCATCTGAGAACCGTGGTCGTTGATGTAGAACTCACGCTGGATGTCGTAACCGGCGTGGTCCATAACGCGGCAAAGGGAGTCGCCCAGAGCGGCCCAGCGGCCGTGGCCGATGTGCATGGGGCCGACAGGGTTGGCGGAGACGAACTCGACCTGGGTCTTCAGGCCACCACCGACGTTAGACTTAGCGAAGTCCATGCCTTTCTCGCGGGCCTCGCCAAAAATGGCGTTCTTGACGGCAACGGAGAGGTAGAAGTTAATGAAGCCGGGGCCTGCGATCTCGACCTTCTCAATCGCGGGGTCCTCGGGCATATGGGCAACGATGGCCTCGGCAATCTTGCGCGGGGCGCAGTGAGCCAGCTTGGCGGACTTCAGGGCCATGGTGGAGGTCCACTCGCCATGAGAAGTGTCGGCCGGTCGCTCGATAGCGCAATCGTCAAGTTCAAATGCGGAAAGGTCGCCGGCCTCCTGGGCCGCAGCAAGCGCAGCGCGTACCAGCTCTTCAATCTTCTCGGGCATAGATCCTCCTTGTGTTAAAGCCCCCGAGCTCTTGGTCACTCGTAGGGCAAAAGCCAGAGTTTGTAGCACTCTATCACAAGCGGTAACTACTGTCGCAGGGTAAAGTTAATCGATATTGCATATGCACAAAAATGACTACAGCTCGCACAGGGCCACTCAAAGATGGCGGTTTGCCTGCTGATTGTGCATCTGCCGAAAATGCATAAACACGCGCATGAGCTGCTCGGAATATCGAATATTCTTACCTATCGGAATTGTGTGCTTTTCCTGCATAAAGCGATGGTTTGCGCACGTCAGCGTGGTATTCTAGACATACGCAAATTCGTATAAGCTGGAGGTAGCATGTTCTCAATCGGTCAACACGTCATTCATCCGGGCCAGGGAGTCTGCACCGTCGTCGGTTTTAGGGACGACACGCCGCAGCCCATGTTGCTGCTCGAGACCAAGCAGGGACATGCGCAGACGATCCTCATGTACCCCGTGGCGCAAGCCGACCGTCTGCATGCCGCCATCTCTCAGCAGGATGCCGAGCACCTGCTGAGCCACTACGACGAGCTGGAGTGCGACACTTTTACCGAGCGCAACAGCTCGCTTGAGGAGACGCACTTTAAGCAGCAGCTCAAGCTGGGCGCGCCCGAGACGGTCCGCGTGGCAAAAACCATGATGCACCGCATTCGCCAGGCCGAGGAAGCTGATAAAAAGCCCAGTTCCTACTACATGCGTGTGCTCAAGGAGGCCAAGCGCCGCTCTATAGAGGAGTTCGCCGTGGCCCTGGGCGTCACCGAAGAGGCCGCCGAAGCCCGCCTAGCCCAAGCCGCCCTCAACTAACCTGCCCACGCCAAAACCACCACAAAGGGGACAGGCACCTTTGTGGTGGTTTTCTTGTTCTAGTAGTATTCAATCTTATCGATACCCACGAGCACAAGGAGTCTGTTATGGCAGAGTCGCTTACCGCCGGAATCACCCGCGACCGCGCATTCGAACTGCTCAACGAGCACAACAAGGATCCGTTCCACATCACCCATGGCGAAACCGTCGAGGGCACCATGCGCTACTTTGCGCGCGAGTTCGACCCCGAGAACGAGGAGTTCTGGGGCATCGTCGGCCTGCTCCACGACCTGGATTGGGAGGAGCATGAGGACGACCCCATGAACCACACCATCTACGCTGCCGAGATCCTCGAAGGCGAAGGTGCCTCTCCTGAGCTCATCCGTGCCATTCAGTCGCACACGTCCGATTTCAACACTTCGCTGCCCAAGCCCGAGCTGCAGATGGAGAAGATCCTGTTTGCCTGCGACGAACTTACCGGCCTGATCGGAGCTGCCGTCATCATGCGACCGAGCAAGAGCGTCATGGACTTTACGACCAAGTCGCTCAAGAAGAAGTTCAAGGACAAGCGCTTTGCCGCCGGCTGCTCGCGCGACGTGATTTCGCAGGGCGCCGAGATGCTGGGCTGGGAACTCCCCGAGCTCTTTGACCGCACCATCGCGGCCATGCAGTCCTTCGCTCCCGATCGCGACACCTTCCAGGCCTAACACTAAAACCACCACAAAGGGGACAGGCACCTTTGTGGTGGTTTTTGTTTGCATCAGAACGAGCTAACCTGCCTTGCGAATCGACCACTCCCCTACACCCGTCAGGCGCTGAATCTGACGGATCGAAAGGCCGGCGCTCCGCATCGCAGCCAAAATCTCATTTCGTTTGGCCTTATCGAGGGCTTTAACATCGGAAAGCTCACTCAGCCCAAACGAGCGAACCAGCGATATCCCCACATCTAAAGCTTCATCTTCATCGATGCGCCCACCCGCTGACGGACGAACAACCACGACATCGGATGCGTCCATAAAGGCCCGATAGTCGCAAGCGCGCGGAAACGCAAGGCGAACAAACGCCAAATCGACCGTCGCAATAGCTGGGTCGCGTTCAGCATAATCCAAATGGCTGCTCCATCGATACTCGCCATACGGACAAATACCGGCTTTTTGCGGATTGAAATGCACGTATCGAATAGCATCAAGAAGATGTTCCTCGCTCGAAATGGGAGTGCTCGAAAATCTATCCTGAAAAACGTGGCCGACATGCCCATGCCGGCGGTTATACCATGTTGCGTAGCAAGACATGACAAGGTGCATGGACTCACTTACGTTATCATCGGGATCGCTCGCGACAAGATGCACGTGATTGCCCATCAGGCACCAAGCAATAAGTTTGACGTTGAACCTCGATAACGACGACCGGACAAGCGACAACAGCCGCCTCCTGTCTGCATCATCCTCAAATAGAAGCTGCTTGCCGTTGCCCCTCATCGTAATGTGATATAGGCCAATCTGCGATTTCTGCCGAGGTTTTCTTGACATGGGCATCTCCTTGCTCTCATGTCAAAAATAACCCCGCGACGCACGCAAAGCGGCGAGAATCTATTCACCGATTATGCCGCCCACCTGCCGAAATGCCATCTATTGCTTAACGAAAATATGCTTAGATACATTTGAGCAACGAACGAATGCGCGAGGAAGCAAAAACCACCACAAAGGTGCCTGTCCCCTTCGTGGTGGTTTTTGCTTACGGGAGGTTTAGGGGCGGACCTGGCCGGTACCGCGGAGCTTGTATTTGTAGGTGGTGAGGGCCTCGGCGGCAAAGGGGCCGCGGGCGTGGAGCTTTTGGGTCGAGATGCCGATCTCGGCGCCCAGTCCAAACTCGCCGCCGTCGGTGAAGCGCGTACTGGCATTGGCATACACGGCCGAGGCATCGATCTCATCCAAAAAGCGCTCGCAAGCGTCCGCGTCCTCGGCGATGATGGCCTCGGAATGCATGGTGCCGTAGCGGTTGATGTGCGCGATGGCCTCATCCTCGTCCGCCACGACCTTCACGCTCATCTCGAGCGCCAGATACTCGTGGCCCCAATCCTCCTCGGTCGCGGCCACGTAGTCGTCGCCCTCGGCAAGA
Source organism: Collinsella sp. AF31-11 (assembly GCF_003475605.1). NCBI lineage: Bacteria > Bacillati > Actinomycetota > Coriobacteriia > Coriobacteriales > Coriobacteriaceae > Collinsella > Collinsella sp. AF31-11. The sequence continues at coordinate 65,037 of NZ_QRQS01000011.1, read as the reverse complement.
CCGGCGTCGGCGCATGCGGCGCACGTGGCCTCGTCGCCGTGAATGAGCACGCCGTGGTCGTGCAGCACAGCCACAGCCGCGGGCAAAAACGTGTCTGCCACGGCGCGGTCGACCAGCAGCGACTCGGCGGCATTGCACACGCCCACGCGCTGCGTCTTAGCGTTGACGATAATGTTGAGCGCCTTATCAAAGTCGGCGGATTCATGCACGTAGATGTGACAGTTGCCCGTGCCCGTCTCGATCACCGGTACGAGCGACTCGCGCACACAACGCTGAATCAAGCCCGCACCGCCACGCGGAATGAGCACATCGACGATGCCGCGGAGCTTCATGAGCTCGCCGGTGGCCTCGCGGTCGGTAGACTCGATCATCGACACTGCCTCGCGCGGGAAACCCTGGGCCTCAAGCGCATCGGCCAGCAGCTCGGCAATCATGGCGCACGAGTGATACGCCAGCGAACCGCCGCGCAGGATGCAGGCGTTGCCGGTGCGGATGCAGATGCCCGCGGCGTCGGCCGTCACGTTGGGACGTGCCTCGTAGACCATGGCAACCAGACCCAGCGGCACAGTCACACGCGTAAGGTCCACACCACTTGCAAGCACGCGATGGTCGAGCACGCGGCCCACGGGATCGGGCAGCTCAGCGAGCTTCTCCAGGCCGGCGGCCATGCCATCAACGCGCTCGGGCGTCAACAGCAGGCGGTCGAGCAGTCCGGCCGAGGTGCCCGCATCGCGCGCGGAAGACATATCGAGCTCGTTGGCGGCAATGATGCAATCGACACCGTCGCGCAGCGCCGCGGCCATGGCGCGCACGGCCTCCTGGCGCTGGGCATCGCTCGCCGTGGCAAGCGCGGCTGAAGCGGCCTTGGCCTCGACGGCAAGATCGTGGACATACGTGGCTATATCGACCGACATGGGCGGCCCTTTCTCTTAGATGTTTGCCAACCATGGTAGCCGATTTATGCGCATCCTCGCCGACGGCGGTAGAATTGGTCAACCCGAAACACCGCAACGAATGGAAGCATTACATGGCGCTCATCACTTCGTACCACGTCCCCGGCCTGTATGTCGAGGACCACAGCATCGATGTCCCTCTCGACTGGCGCGGCCTTGAGCCAATGCTTTTGGCCGTCGGCAGCACTATGCGCCGCGGCGCCATGCCGGCGCCCATCGCCGGCGCGCCCGAGAGCATCAAGCTTTTCTACCGCGTGGTTTGCGCACCCGACCGCATCAACGAAGATCTGCCGCTCCTCCTCTTTTTGCAGGGCGGCCCCGGCGGCGAGAGCCCGCGTCCGCTGTCGCCCACCAGCGACGGCTGGATCGAGGAGGCCGTCAAGCATTTCCGTGTCGTGCTGCCCGACCAGCGCGGCACCGGACGCAGCAGCTGTGTTGACGGACGCACGATCGCAGCCCTGGGCGAGCGCGCGGAGGCAACCGGCGCCGATGCGGCCCGCTCGCAGGCAGACTTTCTCAAGCGTCACCTCGCCAGCTCCATCGTGCGCGATTTTGAGTACCTGCGTCTGGTGGGCTTTGGCGGCAAGCCCTGGGTCACGATCGGCCAGAGCTACGGCGGATTTTTGACGCTGAGTTATCTGTCCCTCTTCCCGGAGGGCGTGACGGCAAGCTTTACCTGCGGCGGCATTCCGCACGTGCCGGCGAGCGCCAGCGAGGTCTACGCGCACACTTTCCCGCGCATGGCGGCCAAGACCCAGCAGTATTACGACCGCTACCCCGCCGATGTCGAGCGCGTGGCGGCGCTGGCCGATGCGATCGAGGTGCAAAAGCCCGCACTGCCCGACGGTTCGCCGATGACGGTCGAGCGTCTGCAGCTCATGGGCAGCGACTTTGGCATGAAGCCGAGCTTTGAGCGCATGCACTGGATTATCGACCACGCGTTTGTTGATGGTGACGGCACGCTGAGCTGCGGCGCCTCGGTATCCGACAGCTTTTTGATGCGCGCTTTCGAGCGCACCAATACGCGCACGAACCCGCTGTACTGGACACTGCAGGAGTTCATCTACGCCGACGGCGACACCATGCCCATTCGCTGGGCCGCAGCAGAAGAGAAAGCCCATCGTGCCGAGTTCGACACCCTCGCACGCCCGCTCATGTTTACCGGCGAGGCCATGTTCCCGTGGATGTTTGAGCAGATGCCCGAACTTAAGCCCTTCAAGCCGGCGATGGACCTGCTGATGGAGGACACCAGCTGGGACAAGATCTACGACCCGCAGCGCCTGGCCTGTAACGAGGTACCGCTCCAGGCCGCGGTATACTTCGATGACATGTACGTGGACTCGGGCATGCAGCTCGACACGCTCAGCCGCGTGGGCAACTCGCACGCCTGGGTGACCAACGAGTTCGAGCACGACGGCCTGCACGGCAGCGTGGTATTCAAGCACCTCTTCGACGAAGCCCTCAACCGCGGAGACCTGCGTCGAATCTTCTAGCAAAGGAGCGTCCCAAAGTGCCGGCACAAAAGGAACGTCCCCAAGTGCCGGCACGAAAAAGACAGCTCTGCGGGAAACGATCCACAGCACTGTCTTTCTTTATGCAAATACGATCAAGTTATCCCTGTGTATCGCCGGCTTTTCGGCCAGATCCGCCAGCAGGCGGTTGCTGACAATCTGATCCTGGCGGCGGCCGGCCGCAAGCTCCAGCACGTCCGAATCGGCCTCGGCGATACCGCGGGCGACGACCATGCCGCTCGGGTCACACACGTCGAGCACATCGCCCTCGGCAAACGCGCCATCGACCTCGCGAATACCCACCGCAAGCAGGGAAGAGCCCCGGCTGACCAGCGCCTTCGCAGCACCATCATCGACCGTCACCGAGCCATGTGCCTTGTCGCCCAGTGCGATCCACAGCTTGCGGGGTGCGATGTCCAGACGCTCCGCCGGCGGATCGAACAGCGTGCCCACGCTCTCTCCGCGGGCGAGGCGCACGAGCGCATCGGGCTCCTCGCCCGAGCAGATGACGCTCTGAATGCCCGCCGTCATCAGAATGCGGCTCGCGCGAATCTTGGTAATCATGCCGCCCGTTCCCACCGATGTGGAAGAATCGCCCGCCGAGGCAATAATCTTGGCATCGATCTTATGCACGACCGGGACAAACTCGGCCGCAGGATCCTCATGCGGATTGGCGGTGTAAAGGCCGTCGATGTCCGAGAGCGTCACGCACAGATCGGCAGAAACCAGGCAGCTCACAAGCGCCGCCAGCGTGTCATTGTCGCCAAACTTGATTTCATCGACGGTGACGGTGTCGTTCTCGTTGACAACCGGCACCACGCCCAGCTCCACTAGGCGCAGCAGGGCGTCGCGAGCGTGCAGATAGGACGTACGGCGCGCCGTGTCGTGGCGCGTGAGCAGCACGAGCGAGGTGAGCAGGTCGCGCGCATGGAACTCCTCGTCGTAGGCCGACGAGATGATGCACTGACCAGCCGAGGCGCAGGCCTGCAGGCTCGGCAGGTCGCCGACCGGCTTGCGGTCGAAGCCCAACACGGGATAGCCACAGGCGATAGCGCCCGAGCTCACCACGACCAGACGCCAGCCGAGCTTGCGCAGCGCTGCGGCCTGATCGGCAAGTCCACCGATAAAGGCACGGTTGACCTTTCCGTCGGCCCCCACCACCGTGGACGAACCGATCTTTACCACCATCGTTTTATAAGAAGTCGTCATACGTTAAACCAATCGAATGTTCAGCGAACGGGCGAGCTAGCGGCCGAAGGAACGCGATTCGCCCTTACCGCCCAAGTCCATTAGTGAGCCCAGGGAAAGGCAGAAGCCGCGGCCATGTTCTTGCGCACGAGCTCGTCGCGTACCTGGGCCAAACCCTGCTCCATGCCCACCACATAGGTCTGCGGGTACAGGAAGCGCTTAAAAGCTGTGTCCAGATGATCGAGCGCCCAAGCACAGCGCTCGCGCGCGTCCTGGATGCTCTCACGCGGAGCCACCGCACTGCCATCGCGCACGATCGGCACCAGCAGTTCGCGATACTCAAGTTCGGACACGTCGGTCACCAGGGCGGCATCGTTCACGGCCACGAGGGTATTGCCGCGCGCGGCGCCCTCCCCTGCCAGATGGTCCTCGTCATAAATCATGTCGCAGACCGGGCCACCAAAGCCGTCGTAATAACGGCGCACGCGTTGCACACCCGGGATCGTGCGCTTGTAGGGCTGCTCGGAGAGCTTGACCACCGGCGTCCACGGATCTGCCTCGCTCGCACGGCGGGCGGAAAGCTTGTACACGCCACCCAGCGCCGGCTGGTCATAGCAGGTCGCAAGCTTGGTACCCACGCCAAAGCTGTCGATGGGCGCGCCCTGGTCGAGCAGCGACTGAATCGTGTACTCATCCAGATCGTTAGAAACCGAGATCCCCACATAGGGCAGGCCCTCGGCATCAAAACGGCCGCGAACATACTTGGAGAGCTTGGCAAGGTCACCCGAATCAATGCGAATAGCCGACAGGCGCTCGCCCACCGCCTCCATCTCCTTGGCAACCGTAATGGCATGCTCGCAGCCCTCGCGCACGTCATAGGTGTCGATAAGCAGCGTACAGTTCTTGGGGCTCGACTTGGCAAAGGCACGGAAGGCCTCGAGCTCGGAATCGAAGCTCATCACCCAGCTGTGCGCATGCGTGCCAAAGACGGGAATACCGTAGCGGCGGCCGGCGAGCACATTGGACGTAGAGGAGCAGCCGGCAACGTAGCTCGCGCGCGCGACGGCCAGGCCGCCATCGGGACCCTGAGCGCGGCGCAGGCCAAACTCGGCAACGGGACGGCCGTCCGCCGCCAGCACCACGCGTGCCGTCTTGGTGGCGACAAGCGTCTGGAAGCCGACGATGTTGAGCAGCGCCGTCTCGAGCAGCTGGCACTCCAGCGCGGGGCCGGTGACGCGCACCATGGGCTCGCGCGGAAAGACGAGCTCGCCCTCGGGCACGGCGTCGATATTTACATGCGCACGAAAATCGCGCAGGTAGTCGAGGAATGCGGACTTGAACATCGCGCCGCCGGCCGGGGCCTGGAGCGAGGCGAGGTAGTCGATATCCTCGGGCGTAAAGCGCAGATTCTCGACTAGCTCGGGCAGCTCGGCAGTGCCGCACATGACGGCATAGGCGCTGCCAAAGGGATGGTCGCGGTAAAACGCGGTAAAACAACCCTGCTCATTGGCCTTGCCGCTCTCCCACAGGCCCTGGGCCATAGTGAGTTCGTACAGATCGGTGAGCATTGCGATGTCGGTGGGATGAGAGATATCGGTCAAAGCCATGGGGCGACCTTTCGGATGTGTGGTGCAGAATTTGAGGGTTGAACGAGAGCAGAGCATGCGGACATGACGCCCGATGCAAATCGGTTAGAGCAGGCCCATGCTGGTCAGGATCGTGTAGCCCATAAAGATGACAAACGCGATGAGGGCAAGGACAATGATGATTTTTTGAGCCGGCGCCATGCCAGGGATCTCGTTCTCGCCCGTAGGCTCCTTGGAGGTAACCATGCGCTGGGCAAAGGTCATCTCGTCACGGCTCGGCTTGGGCTCGACGGACTTGGAACGAACGAACTTATTAGGCTGAGGTTTGGGCGCGGCAGGTGCAGGCTTCGCAGCAGCGGGCTTGAGTGCGGGCGCGGGTGCCGGTGCGGATGCGGCGTTCGCGGCGACCTCCTCGGCCTTCGCACGCTCGGCACGCAGGGCGGCCAGCTCCTCACGCTCGCGGCGTGCCTCTTCCTGGGCCTCGCGACGAGCCTTCTCGGCGCGGAGCTCTTCCAACTCGGCGCGCTCCTCGGCAGACAGTGGTTGGGACTCAAGCTCGGCCATGGTGCAGCCCTTTCTTTCAAAAAAAGCCGCCGACACAATGTCGACGGCTTATCAAATCCAAGGGTGGAGACGAAGGGAGTCGAACCCTCGGCCTCTGCCATGCGACGGCAGCGCTCTCCCAACTGAGCTACGTCCCCAGGACAAGTCGATATTTTACCTACGGCTCGCCAACTGTCAACGCCCAATAACCAGTCTTTTTGGGACGGGGCTTTTTTGACTACTTTTCGAGCGAGCGAACCAACCGATGATTTTTTAATCCCCGTCCCAGAAAAATCATCGGCAAACGCGCTACTTTGCGCTGGTAAGAACACCGGTGGTGTCAAACGCTGGGGTGAAGCTCTCGTCTACCGCTCCGCCCTCTTGCCAAAACATCGTCGTAAAGCCCAGGTCGTCGGCATGGTCGAGCACTTGCTCATACTCCTCGCGCGTTACGGCGCGCGCCAGATCGCCGCCTTGTTCACGCATGAGGGCATTGGGCGTGTACTGGTTCATGACCGAGATCGGCACATCGCCCACTGTCTGCCACACCAGGTCTAGCACGCGGCACGAGTCATCCGCATGCCCCGGCAGCACCAGGTGACGCACGATGATGCCGCGCTTCATGAGCCCGTCCTCGTCCACCAGCTCTCCCCCGCGGCGCTCGACCTCGCGCGCCATCTGTGCCAGGCCCGACACGGCCACGCGCGGATAGTCCTTGATATGAGAAAGCGACTGCGCAAGCCCGGCATCGGCATATTTAAAGTCGGTGAGCCACACATCGACCAGGTCACCCAGCGCCGCCACGGCACTCGCGCGCTCGTAACCGCTCGTGTTGTAGACGATTGGGATGACCAGCCCGCGCGTCCGTGCCGCGGCAATCGCGGCAGGCAACAGGTGCGCATAGTGCGTCGCTGTCACCAAATTGATGTTGTTGGCACCCTGGTCCTGCAGTTCCAGCATAATCTCGACCAGGCGCTCAGGCGAAATCTCAAGGCCAAAATTGCCGGTCGAGATCTCGTGGTTCTGGCAGTAGACGCATTTGAGCGAACAGCCGCTAAAGAAGATCGTGCCTGAGCCGGCCTCGCCCGAGATAGGCGGCTCCTCCCACATATGAAGTGCGGCGCGGGCCACCTTAAGCGTGTCGTTAGCACCGCATACGCCGCGCGCGCCCTCATCGCGCGCCGCACCGCAACGGCGCGGACACAAATGGCAAGCGGGCGAAAAAAGTTCGGTCAACGACGTCGGCATAAAAACATGCTCCAAAACAACGATTCAGCAGCTCAAACGTAAAGGGCTAGGCCGCACAGACGGCTCGAGCCTAAAAGCGCCGTAATCGTCCGACACGATTTTTGTAATGTCAAGACTGGAATCGATAAAGTGCCGCTTTATGATGTAGGTATTCCGCCCCCCGCGGAGCAACTGGGTGAACCGTCGCGTTTATTTAGGGAGCCCACACAGTCGTACCTAGTACAGGTATCCTTCGTTGTTAAGGACGCTGGAACAGTCGATGAGGGCACCCACCTGTTTTAGGTGGGTTCATTTTCGTAACGTGGGGGGTGGTTTTCTTTTGCCGATTTTTCTGAATACCGCCACTGCAGGCCCCACATGGACGCTCAGTGGCATCCAGCAGAATCCCCACCAACATCCCAATATCTGGTAAGCGCGTGATAATCGCACGGTGCAAACCTCCGCACCCCCTCGGTCGAGTATCATGGGTCAGCTACGCCTTTTTGCGCAGCAACCTTTGACCTTTTCCTTCGACGCTTGGCGGTTTTTAGATTCATGGCTTTATCCCCGAGCTACATACCGTATCTATGCGTGGCAGCGGCGGCCTTTATCACGACCTTCCTCACGGTGCCCCTGGTCAAGCGCTTGGCAATTAAGCTCGACGCCGTCGACTATCCTTCTAAGCGCCGCATCAACACCAAGCCCATCCCGCGTTTGGGCGGAACGGCGGTGTTTTTGGGCCTGGTCGTTGCCTGCATTGTGCAAATCCTAGGCACCTGGCACCTAGGCTGGCCGCCCGTCCTGGTACCGCACCCACGCCTTCACATTAGCTATCCCATGCTGGCGCTCTCCTTTACCGTCATCTTTGCGACCGGCGCTATCGACGACGTCTATCAGCTCAAGCCCAAACAAAAACTGGCCGGTCAGGTACTCGCCGCGCTCATCGCCTGTATCGGCGGCTTGCGGATCGTCGTCATCGTCAACCCGTTTGCCCCCGGCGAAATCATGCTCGGATGGCTCGCCTACCCCATCACCGTGATCTATCTGGTGGCATTCACCAACATCATTAACCTCATCGACGGCCTCGACGGCTTGGCCACGGGCATCTGCGGCATCGCATCGTTCACCATGTTTTCGATGGCCGTTCTCTCGGGGCGCATCGACGCCGCAGCGCTCTCCATTGCGCTCTTTGGCGCCTGCCTGGCCTTTTTGCGCTACAACTTCAACCCCGCAAGCATCTTCTTGGGCGACTCGGGGTCGCTGCTTCTGGGCTTTGCGCTGGGCTCCATCTCGCTGCTCAACGTGAGCCGCACCGCCGCGCTCACCTCGCTTATCATCCCGCTCATCGTTGCCGGCGTGCCCATCATCGACACGTTTAGCGCCATCGTGCGCCGCAAGCGCGCCCACATCAGCATCGGGCAGGCCGACAAGGGCCACATCCACCATCGCCTGATTCAGGAGGGCTACAACCAAAAGCAGGCCGTACTGCTCATCTATGCCTGGTGCATCATGCTTTCGGCCGGCGCCGCCGCCATTAATCAGGTCGAGGTCCCCATGCGCGTGCTCATCTTTACCGTGCTCGCTATTGGCTCCGCAGCCTTCGCCAAGCACCTGCACCTGTTTGAGCCCGTGCTGCGCCACCATTACAACAAGCGCACGCACGAGGACGAGCTGGTAACCCCCGACGACCCCGCCTTTAAGCAGGAGGAGCAGGCGGCGGAAGAGCGTAAGGAAGAGCGGCACCACAGGCGCTAGGGTTTGCTGGCGAGGATGGGCTAAGGCGTTGGCAGCCGTTCGCGCGGACGCCGTGACGGACATGAAAGCCGGCCCCCGACAGTCCCTCACCCACTCACGCCCACCCCTCTCAATAAACACGCTATCATCAAGACCTGCGAACGAACGTTAGGAGCAATCATGCCAAACGAGAACAGCTACGAAGTCGCGCTGCAAAAGAGCAACGCCATTCGCGAGGGCCTGGCCAAGACGCCCGAGAAGTTCACCATGCTCACCGGCGACCGCCCCACCGGCCGTCTGCACCTGGGCCACTACTTCGGTACCCTCAAGGGCCGTGTCGAGCTGCAGGACATGGGCGCCAAGACCAACGTGCTCATCGCCGACTACCAGGTCATCACCGACCGCGACACCACCGAGCACATCCAGGACAACGTGTACAACATGGTCATGGACTACCTTGCCTGCGGCATCGACCCCGACAAGACCATGATCTACGCGCACTCCGCCGTGCCCGCCGCCAACCAGCTCATGCTGCCGTTCCTGTCGCTGGTCTCCGAGGCCGAGCTGGCGCGCAACCCCACGGTTAAGGCCGAGATGGAGGCCTCGGGCCATGAGCTCACCGGCCTTTTGCTCACCTACCCGGTGCACCAGGCCTGCGACATCCTGTTCTGCAAGGGCAACGTCGTGCCGGTCGGGCGCGACCAGCTGCCGCACATCGAGCTCACCCGCACCATCGCACGCCGCTTTAACAACCGCTACGGCAAGGTGTTTCCCGAGGTCGACGCGCTACTGTCCGAGACCCCGCTGCTGCCCGGCCTGGACGGTCGCAAGATGAGCAAGAGCTACGGCAACGCCATCAATATTTCGATGACCGCCGAGGAGACGGCCAAGCGCATTAAGAAGAGCCAGACCGACTCCGAGCGCATGATCACGTTTGACCCCGAGAACCGCCCCGGCGTGTCTGGTCTGCTTTCGACAGCCGCCATCTGCACCGGTCGTTCCGAGGTTGAGATTGCCGAAGAGATTGGCATGGGCGGCTCCGGTCAGCTTAAGAAATACGTGACCGAGGCGGTCAACGAGTACTTCGCGCCGATCCGCGAGCGTCGCCAGCGCTATGAGAACGACCTGGACTATGTGAAGGACGTGCTGCACGAGGGCAACCGTCGTGCCAACGAGATTGCCGAGCAGACCCTGGCCGAGGTTCAGGACGCCATGGGTATGGTGTACTAGTCGAGAGCAATAAACAACACTCAAACTAAACCGCCGCGATGAGCACAATCCTCGTTGCGGCGGTTTTGTTTTCTTCAGAGGTCGGTCGCCGAGATATTCAGCCGCTTGGCAGAACCCCTAAGTCGCAAGCACCTTGAGGCTATATACTGTTAAGCAATGACACCCTATTGTTTAACATGCGGCAGCTTTTACGGCAGACCCGACCGACCGGAAGGAGTCCCATGAGCTCAGTTGCATTTTGTACCTGCAACGACCGGAAATGCCCATTTAACCCTGTCAACCACGACAAGGGCTGCACACCATGTATCGCTAAGAATCTGCACGAGCACGAGATTCCAACGTGCCTGTTCAACGCGATTTCTCCCGATCGGCTTGATGCCGATAAAGACGAGTGGTCGTGGCAAGCGTTCGCGCGGCATGTAGAAGCATATCTGGGAAGCGACAGCCCAAGAATCCCCGCAGGCGAAGAAGCGCCGCAGGGATTTACCAAGATCGGTTGCTGTAAGCGGGACTAACAATCAAAGTTAGTGCCCCCCTAAAACCAAACGTCAGTACCTCATTATGGGATAACAGACCTGATGGGTTTGCCCCATGCTTACAGGAAAGAAACCACCACAAAGGGGACAGGCACCTTTGTGGTGGTTTTAGCCACGGCAGAACCGTTAGAGTCCGGCAGGCCAGCGACAGGCGCCCAGATCGACGTGCATGTCGTCCTTAAACGCCACACCCTCCCCTAGCAAAAGCTCACGTTGAGCATCGGGACCGCCAAAAGCAAAACCCTCGCAAATGTGCCCGTCGGCAAACACCACACGGTGACAGGGAATCTCGCCGGGGCGCGGATTGCTGTGCAGCGCATAGCCCACAAAACGCGCGCTCCGCGGACGACCGGCGAGCAGCGCCACCTGACCGTACGTGGCGACCATCCCTTCGGGGATCTGCTCGACCACCTCGTACACCCGTTCAAAAAAGCCCTCAGACGCCATTGCTCACTCCTTTCCATCCGGAAAAGCATAAACCACCACAAAGGTGCCTGTCCCCTTTGTGGTGGTTTATGGCAGGTCGGTTAGTTGGTAGGCTGGAAGAAGGCTATGGCTACGGCGCCGGGACCTACGTGGGTGCCGATGGTGGCGCCGATGGTATGGACGGGCAGCTCGCCCTCGATGTGGCCAGCCCACAGCGCCACGCTGTCCTCAATATACTTCTTGAGCACCGCATCCGAAAGTCCCGTATAGCCAAGCGCCAGGGGCATGGCGAAGTCGACGCCGCCCGCCTTTTCGACCTTCTGGTTCAGCAGGTTACGACCGTTCTTGGAGCCGCGCGCCTTGCCCAGCTGTACGATCAGACCGTCCTCTACAGCCACCACGGGCTTTACGTTGAGCAGCGTACCCACGGCGCCCGCCGCAGCAGACAGTCGACCGCCGCGCACCAGATACTCCAGCGTCTCGAGCAGGCCAATAACCACAACTCGGTCGCGCACGGCCTCGACAGCCGCCGCGATCTGAGATGCACTGCGGCCCTCGTCCACCAAGCGCAGCGCATACTCGACCAGGACGCGCTCGCCCAGGGTGACGTTGTTGCTGTCTACCACGAACACGTCGCCACCTGGCGCCTCGGCAAGTGCGGTACGGGCACTCTGATTGGTGCCCGAAAGCTTAGCGCCCACGGTAATAATCACGGCCTCGTCGCCGGCCTCACGTGCTTCGGCAATCGCCTGCGAAAAGGCATACGGGTTGACCTGGCCGGTCATGGGCAGCTCATCGCGCTCCACGAGCATCTCGTAAAAACGCTGGTGGTCGATGTCGACGCCATCCATGTACACATCGGTGCCAAAGGTGACGGACAGCGGCAAAACGGCCAGCGCCGGATGCTCGGCCGGCGACATATCGCTTGCGGAATCGGTAATAATGCGGACAGACATAGTTGATCCTTTCTTGCGCGGGCCTCGCGCAGGGAATTTTGACAGCAATGCCCCGGCACGGCGAACGCGCTCAAACGGGACTCTGCAGTTGTTTATCGGAAGCAAATGCCCCAGCGGCTCTACAGCTCGCGCAGGGTGTTGAGAATCGTGCGCAACGACGCGTACATCTGCTCGCGCTGCTCCACGCCCATGGTCTTGCCGGTGGTGTCGAGCACTTCGCGAATAATGCGATCGGCCTCGTTCATGCTCTCGCCACCCAACGTGGTCAGACGAACCGGGGCACGGTATTTAACGGCAGCATCGCCCGAATCTTCGACCTCGACGTAGCCGCCCTCCTCCAGATGCGCCAGCGTGCGCGAGACAGCGGCACGGGTCACGCCTGCCATGCGGGCGAGGTCGGCCCCAGTCAAGCCGTCCTTGCTGCGCTCCAGATAGTACAGGCACATAACATCGGAGCCCTTGAGGCCCAGCCTTGCGCCCTCAGATGCCTTAATGCGCTGGATCTCCTTGTAGAGACCGCTGATCAGTCCGACAAAGTCCTCGAAACGTGTCTCGTCGCTCTGCTGCATGGGAGACAACCGCCTTTCGCTTGCATAATGCTAACGAGTAAACATCTTAGCCGTACTCAGCGACCGGCAGCCCCACGCGCCCCATTTGTTAACCCATCAACATAAAAACCACCACAAAGGGGACAGGCACCTTTGTGGTGGTTGTGACCGTCGAGTTTGATCCGCAGGCGTCGCTACAGTTCCACGCAAGGATTGTCGCGAGTCACAAGCGTCTTGACGACAACCGTCGCTCCCAGATAGCGCTCAAGCAACTCAGCGAGGCGATCAACGGCAGCCTGGCAATCCCCCATCCGCTCGGGCTCCACGCACTCAATCGCCAGGAATGCATCGGCAGAATCGTCGGACAGCGCCGTGCGAACGCCGTCGCGCCAGTTCCAGCAGCGGCACACGGCGCCCGCATCGTCAATATAGGCGAGCTCGCCGGAAAGCGTCGGATCATCTGTCTCCTCGCCAAGCGGCAGGAACGCATCGCCGCCATCGGTCACCGCCAAGCGCAGATTGCCCTCAATCGCGTGCACATCCTCACCGCCAACAGGCAGCGCATAGGTCAGCGACACCGTGTTGTAGATATCCACCGCCGGCGTAATATGACCGACCGGTTTGCCTTTGAGCACGCGCTTAAGCAGGTTCTCAATCGAACAACGCGCGCCCTTCTTAGTCTTGAACAGACGATACGCCTCGCGCCATGCCTTGACCGGCGCATTCTCGCTGATGGTATCGCTCGTCAGATGACGCTCCGCATCGATATTGGCGCGGTCAAGCAGCGCGGCAATCGCATCCACGTCCTCCTGGGAAATCTGCACCGCGGGCTTCATGCCCTTTACGACCACAACGCCGATAGCCGCCTGCGGAAACAGTTCCCAAAACGAATCCTCGGCAACGAAACTCTTCATGTACTCTCCCTTCATAGCATGCGCCCGAGCCCGGGTGCCTAAACAAAAAGCGCCCTTACGACGGCCACCTTCAAAGTCCTACGGTGCCGCCACAAGAGCGCTTACGCTGCCCCCATCCGGAGAAGGGGGCGATATGTCAGGCGTATTGTAACCCGAGTCTTCCGCCCGAGCAAAACCACCACAAAGGTGCCTGTCCCCTTTGTGGTGGTTTTGAACTCGCGGCGATGCTAGAGACGAAGTCCCAGCAGGCCGCGGCCGCGATGACGGGCCTCGGCGGGCACCTGGGCGTGCGGGCCGGCGGCCTTGACGGACTCGGGCAGGTGCGAGTACTTCTTCTCGAAGTTCTCCTCGAACATCACCGCCAGGTTGTGCGCGGCCTCGTCGTAGCGCGCGGTGCTCTGCCAGTACTGGCGCGGCACCAGGATGCCGTCGGGCACACCGTGGCACGTGGTGGGAATGTCGACGTTAAAGATATCGTCGTGCACGAACTCGCTATCCTCGATGGTACCGTCGAGGGCGCGGGCCACCAGGGCGCGCGTGTAGGCAAGCTCGATACGATGGCCAACGCCGTAGCCGCCACCGATCCAGCCGGTATTGACCAGGTACACGCGCGTGCGGCCGTCGGCAATGCGCTCGCCGAGCATCTTGGCGTAGACCATAGGGTCGAGCGGCATAAACGGCTCGCCAAACAGCGAGGAGAACGTGGGCGTGGGCTCGGTGACGCCGACCTCGGTGCCGGGGATCTTGGCCGTAAAGCCTGTCACAAAGTGATACATGGCGGCATCGGCCGTCAGGCGCGAGATGGGCGGCAGCACGCCAAAGGCATCGCAGGTCAAAAACAGCACGACGCTCGGGATGGTGCCCATGCCCTTGGTCCACGCGTTGGGGATATGCTCAACGGGATAGGCCACGCGCGTATTGTGCGTGATCGAGACATCGTTGTAGTTGGGCTTGCGGTTCTCGTCGAGCACCACGTTTTCGCAGATGGCGCCAAAGCGAACGGCGTTGAAGATCTCGGGCTCGTGGAACGCGTCCAGGCCCTCGCACTTGGCGTAGCAGCCGCCCTCGATGTTGAAGATGCCCATGTCGGACCAGCCGTGCTCGTCGTCACCGATCAGCAGTCGCGTGGGGTTGGCCGAAAGCGTGGTCTTGCCGGTGCCCGACAGGCCAAAGAACACCGCGGTCTCGTGCGTGACGGGATCCATGCTGGCCGAGCAGTGCATGGGCAGCACATCGTCCTCGACAGGCAGCAGGTAATTCATGACGCTGAAGATGGACTTTTTGATCTCGCCGGAATAGCCGGTGCCGGCGACCAGAATCACGCGTTCCTGGAAGTTGATGACCACGGCGGCGCTGGAGTTGAGGCCCTTGAGGGCAGGGTCGCACTGGTAGCCAGGGGCGGCAAGCACGCAAAAGTCCGGCTCACCGGTGCGCGCAATTTCGCGAGCGAGCGGACGGGCGAGCATTTGCTTAATGAAGAGCGCCTGGCTGGCACGCTCGCAGGCGACGAGCAGGCGACGCGTGTAGTTGCGGTCGGCACCGGCCATACCGCGAGTGACGAACACGTCGCGCTCGTTGAGATAGTCGACGACGCCGGCCTTGATGGCCTCGTAGCTCTCGACAGACAGCGGGCGGTTGACGGCACCCCAGGCAATCTTGTCGTGCACATCGGGCGTGTCGACGATAAAGCGGTCGTTGGGCGAGCGGCCAGTACGCTCCCCCGTCTCTATCACGAGTGCGCCATTGGACGCCATACGGCCCTCTTCGCGGCGGATGGCGTGCTCGACGAGCTCCGCGGCGGGTAGATCGACCAGCAGACGGGGCTCGTTCTCGGCGGGATCTTCGACCAGCGTAATGCCAAAGTTGGACAGAACTTCTGCAGGGGTAACACCAGGCATGGGGCCTCCTTTAAAAACGCGGCACGTGGACGCGGCGCGCACTTTACTCACATAAAGCCCGTTGTACCCGATATGCAAAAACGTTTTTGCGGCAACCGCGAAGCACCCGCCCAACGGTCAAAAATCGCACGCAAGCGGCCTAGTCATTGGGGACGTTCTTAAACGACTAGCCATTCGGGACATTCTTGAACAGGCAACAACCAAGGAGTGTCCCCAGATGCCGGCACTTAGGGACGTTCCCAAAGTGCCGGCACATAAGGAACGTCCCTAAGTGCCAACTATAGCGGCAGGCCTTGGCCGAGCATGGCGATGGCGCTCATGAGGACCAGCATGCCGGCGGCGTAGGGCAGGACGGCGCCCAGGAGCTCGGCATCCTTGCCGCGCACGTGCACGGCGGCCAGGCCGATGGCGAGCGTCTGCGGCGAGATCATCTTGCCGGCGGCGACGCCAAGCGCGTTCAGCGCGACCATCCAGTAGTCGCTCACGCCCAGCGCGGCGGCAGCCTGGCTCTGGATGGGGCCAAACAGCATGCCTGAGGACGTGCCCGAACCGGTCACGAACGCACCGACCGCGCCGATCCACGGAGCCAGAATCGGGTACAGGCCACCGGCGACCGCAATGCAAAACGCGCTGATCGAAGAGATCATGCCCGCATAGCCCATAACCTTGGCACAGCCCAGAACCGAAAGCATGGTAATGACCGTCGGCATCATCTGCTTGACGGTCGCGGCCAGTACCTTGCCCATCATGCGCGGCGAAGCACCCTGAATGGCGCCGCCGACAAACGCCGCCAGGAAAATCCAGACGCCCGGCGTGTTGATCCACGAAAACGTAAGCGTGCCGGGGTTCTCGCCGCAATACACCTGCACCTGGCTCGCAAACGGTGCGAGCGCAGCATGCACGGCAGGCACCAGGTTAGACGTTCCCAACAGCAGCACAAAGATCAGGATGAAGCACGACCAAGCCGAAAGCGCCGACTTAGCGGTGAGCTGCTCGCCGGCCTCGATATTCATGTGGAAACGTGCGTCCAGATGCCCCGACTTCTCGGCACGCATGACAAGCGCAGCTGTCAGCGCGAGCGAAACGATGGAACCGACGACGACGGCAAGCTCGGGACCCACAAACATGGCAACGACCAAGGCCGCGCCGACAAAGGACACACCGGAAAGCAGCGCCACGCCGGCAACGCCGTGCAGACGCTCGCTTACGCTCGCTACGTTGCCTTGATCATCGGCGACACGGCCCGCGACCAATACAATGAGCAGCGGCATCACCACAAAGAACGGTGCGAGCTGCACCAGCTGAACGGTCGCCAAATGCAGCGGGTCCAGGCCCACCAGGTCGGCAACGGACACCGTGGGGATGCCGATGGAGCCGTAGGGCGTGGGCACGCCGTTGGCCAGTAGACAGATCAGCACGGCAGGCACGGCCCCAAAACCAAGGCCCGCGAGCATGCCGGCGGGAATGGCAACGGCGGTACCAAAGCCGGCCATGCCCTCCATAAAGCCGCCGAAGCACCACGCCACGAGCAGCGCCAGCAGACGACGGTCGCTGCTGATGGAGGTGATCATGCTGCCGATCACGTCCATGGCACCCGTGCGCACGCACAGGTTATACGTAAAGACGGCGGCGATAATCACGAGCACGATGGGCCACAGGGCCATCAAAAAGCCCTCGAGCGAGGCCGTGGCTATCTGCGCCGTCGGCAAATGCCACCACGCAAGGGCAAGCACGCACGAAAGGACAAACGATCCGATAGCGGCTTTCCAAGCTGGCCATTTAAAGCACAGCAGCATCACGACAAGCCAAATGATCGGCACAAGAGCCAGCAGGAATGCGGCGACGTCCATGGTTCATAGCTCCTTGCTACCGCGCGGGCGGCATAGGGGTGTCACAAAACTTCATCAGGATACCGCACGTTTGCCGACAAATTACAGCCGCCCGCCGAAATTATTGAACAACCGGTTCAAAAACACGAGCGGACGCCGTCGCGTCTATACTAGAGCGCAGTAATAGAAAGGACTCGCCTTGAGCATCACGCCCCTCGACAGCATTCGCCGCGCCATCGCCCGCCGTAACGGCGTCACCGACCCCACCGTATCGGGCGGGGCGCACGGGCAGGGCGGACGCATCGAGAACGGTCTATTCCCCGCATCTCACACCGCCGAGGAGCTCGCACGCATCCAAGAGCTAAGCCAGCGTAACGCCGGCGGTCCCGACAACGGCCAGGCCACACGCCGTCGCCGCGAGCGCGATCGCCAGCCCGGCCCCATCCACCGCATGGTCAATGCCTGGTGGAACCGCCTGCTCGGAGCCGTCTACGGCGGCGGCTTCTCCGCACAAGAAGCCGAGTACGAAGATCACGCCACCCATCGCGACTACCTTTGGAACACCATCGGCACCGCCGTGTGGGGCATGACGTTTCCCCTGCTCACCATCGTGTCTACGCAGCTCGTGGGCGCCGAAGAAGCAGGCAAGTTCTCCATCGCCTTTGTCACCGGCACGCTCATCATGATCGCGTGCAACTACGGCGTGCGCAACTTCCAGGTCTCGGATATCGACGAAAAGACGTCCTTCGCCTCCTACCAGCTCAATCGTTGGATCTGCGGGGCCCTAGCCTTGGGCTGCGGCCTGCTCTATAGCAGCGTCCGCGGCTATGACGCGCATATGGCGACGATCGGCCTTGGGGTCTACCTCTACAAGGTCATCGACGGCGTCGCCGACGCGTACGAAGGCCGCCTGCAGCAGGCCGACAAGCTCTACTTGGCTGGCATGAGTCAAACGCTGCGTTCCGCCGGCGTCATCGCGGTCTTTAGCGTGGCACTGTTCCTCACGCGCAGCATGCCCATCGCCGCCATGGCCATGGGCATCGCCGCGATTGCCTCGCTCGTACTGGTCACCGCGCCGCTCGCCCTGCTCGAGACCGAAAAATCACGCCGCATGAGTCTGCGCGAGGTCGGTCACCTGTTTGTCCAGTGCGCCCCGCTTTTTGGCGCGCTGTTCCTGTTCAACCTTATCGAAAGCATGCCCAAGTTTGTGATGGAAGGCACGCTGGCCTACAAGTATCAGCTGTACTTTAATGCGCTGTTTTTTCCGGCGCAGGCCATTTTGTTGAGCATTGGATTTATCTATAAACCGCAGCTCCTGCGTCTATCGAGCATTTGGGCGAATCCGCGCAAGCGTCGCCGCTTTGACCTGATTATTGTTGCCGTTATGACGCTGATCGTAGTCATCACCGGAGCGTGCGCCGCATTTATGGCAGGCCCCGGCATCCCCATCATGAGCTTTATGTACGGCCTTAACTTTGAGCGCTACCGCACGCTGGCACTGCTGATGGTCGTCGCCGGCGGCGTCACCGCGGCAATCGACTTTATCTACGCCATCATCACGGTGCTGCGCCACGCCGGCGACGTCACCAAGATCTACCTGATCTGCTTCGCCGTGAGCGTGGTGCTGCCGGTGATCCTGATTGAGCTGCTGGGTCTGATGGGCGCTGTGGTGAGCTACCTGGCGGTCATGGCCCTACTGCTGGTGTTGTTGATAATCGAGTACGCCCACATCCGTCAGCGCATCGAGCGAGACCGGAACCCGTACGGAGCCTAATTAGCTGCCCCCGGAACCGGAATTTGCGATGGAATCACCCCGGCTGGGGTCCGGTTGCGGACAATATGCATCACGCAAAACTAAGTGAGTAGACTTTTACCGAATCCCCGACCACACCGACATAATACAAGTCTGTGATCTGCGGTTTTATTGAGGCAAATATGTTGGGTGCTCGGCATTTCCAAAAAAGCCTACTCACTTAGCCAGCGGGCAGCCAAAAAAGAACCGTCGCAACGTCGTTTGACTCCGTTGCGACGGTTTTTCGAGCATTTTCGCACTGCCGAGGACGCAGACGCTCCTCATTTCTCGCGCTTACCGAGCAAGAAGGCGCTATTCTCCGAAAGTAGTCAAAAAAGCTCCGTCCCAAATTAGCTACCCCTTGCGCCATCATTCTCCAGGATTGATATTCGCGTAGAACTCAGCCCCATCATCGAGCCGCAGGATACCTACGCGGCCAAACTCCGACCCAGTGGCGGCGGCGCAGTCGATGTCGATGCGATCGGGCACGCCGGCGGTATCCTCGCCGCCCAGGCGCACGATCTGCCCGCGGCCCGACTCCTCATCGAGCCCCGCCAGGCCGCCGACCTCGCAATAACGCCCGAGCGACACCGTGGGCGTGTGGCCGCTCACCACGACCGGGCCCTTGCCCTCGACAGAAAGCAGCCCCGTCGGCGCATCCCAATAGCCATGGCGAATCCACAGCAGGTCATCGGACGACTGCACCGCAAGCATCTGCTGCAGCAACTCGGCATCGGCATCGACCGCTCCCCTGCCGTTGCCGCAATCGACACCGTGCTCAAGCAAAAACGCACGAGCAGCCTCGGTCTGGATGCCGGCATGCACCAGCAAATACGGGCGCTCGACAGTCTGGGCCACTGCATAGAGCGGCAGGGCGGCAGCCCAGCGGATCAGCTCCTCGTACGCCTCAAATTCCATGTCGTTGAGCTGCTGACGGGTAGTCCAACCGCCGTTGATATCCCAGGTCTCGGCATCGAGCGGATCCTGGCCAATGATGGCGTCGAGCATGATCTGCTCGTGATTGCCCTTGAGCACGCGAGCGTTGGGCAGCGAGCGCACGAGCTTAATAACGCCAACCGGATCGGGCCCGCGATCGATCATGTCGCCCAGCACATACAGCGTGTCTTCGGACGTCAGCGAAATCTTGGAAAGGGCCTCGTCAAGCGCACGCACGTGCCCGTGAGCATCGGATGTCACATAGATCGCCATGGAACGCCTCTCTTTACATTGCGGCCGAAGCCCGGAGCCGCAACTAAAACTTCAAGTTGAACTTAAACGTTATCCATTGTACTCCGTTGCAATAAAGCTGGAAAGGGTTTCCGAGCAGAGGCAAAGACGGCAGCCGTCTATGACGATATCGCGCGCGCCCGCAATCCAACCCCATAAACCCACCATCTTTGGGTACAAATACCGCAGACAACTAACCGTGCCACGCCAACCACCCAGGAGCGGACACCATCCATGAACCAGATACTTCTCTTTATCGGCCTCGTCATTATTCTGTGCCTGACCATCAAACCCGTCGGCAAAAAGCTCCCCTTCCCCACCCTGCTCATCTTTATCGCGCTCGGCATGCTACTGGGCGTCAACGGCCCGGCGCATATCGACTTTAGCGACTATGCGCTCACCGAAACCGTCTGCAGCACGGCGCTGCTGTTCATCATGTTCTACGGCGGCTTTAACACCAACATCGACCGTGCCAAACCCGTCGCCGTGCCCGCGGTGCTGCTGAGCACGCTCGGCGTGGTCATCACCGCCGGCATCACCGGCGTGTTTACGCACCTGGTTCTGGGCTTCGACTGGATCGGCGGCCTGCTGCTGGGCTCGGTTGTGGCGTCCACCGATGCGGCGAGCGTCTTTGGCGTGCTGCGCGAGCACAACCTGTCGTTGCGTGACGGCACCGACTCGCTGCTCGAGGTCGAATCGGGCTCAAACGACCCCGTCGCCTACATGCTCACCGCGGTGCTCGCCACACTCGCGGCCGGCGGCAATATCGACATCCCCATGCTGCTGGCCAAGCAGATTATCCTGGGCGTGGGGCTGGGCCTTGCCATCGGCTGGGCATCCAGCCGCCTGATTGAGCGCGCGCATGCAACAGCCGAGGGCGCGCAGACCATCTTTTTGTTTGCCGTGGCCATCGTGGCCTACGCACTGCCGAGTTACCTGGGTGGCAACGGCTTTTTGGCCGTGTACCTTGCCGGCATTGTGCTGGGGGCCAGCGACATCACCGGCAAGGTCGAGATGGCGCACTTCTTTGATACCCTCACCGAGATGGCCGAGATGACCATCTTCTTTTTGCTGGGCCTGCTCGTCACGCCCGCGCGCCTGCCGCAGATGCTGCTGCCGGGCTTGGCGCTCATGGCGTTCATGCTCTTCGTGAGCCGGCCCATCGCCGTGGGCATGTTGTTGGCACCCTTTAAGACCAACCCCCGCCAGGTTGCGCTCGTAAGCTGGGCGGGCCTGCGCGGCGCGGCTTCGGTCTTGTTTAGTCTCTTTGCCGTGGTGGCCGGCGTTCCCGGCGGTCACGACCTGTTTGACCTGGTGTTTGTGATTGCCGTGTCGAGCATTGTGGTGCAGGGCTCGCTGCTGCCAGCGGTGGCGAAGAAGCTCGATATGATCGATGCGACCGGCGACGTGCGCCGCACCTTTAACGACTATCGCGACGAAGACGGCATGTCATTTGTAAAGCTCAAGGTGGGTGCTGGCCATCCGTTTGCCGGGCGCTCGCTCGCCGATATTGGCAGCGCCACAGATATGCTCGTGGTCCTGGTGCTGCGCGATGGCGCGCATCCCGTGCTGCCCAACGGCGATACCGTGATCGAGGAAGGCGATCTGCTGGTGATGGCCGCGCCGACGTTTGAAGAGCGTGCCGAGGTTACACTGCGCGAGGTCACCGTAACGCCCCACGGTCGGCTGGCCGGCCAGCGTCTGCGCGACGTGCCGCAGGGCAAGCACCCGTTTATCGTGGTGATGCTCAAGCGCGACGGCCAAACGATCATCCCCGACGGCAACACCCTTATATACGCTGGCGACGAAGCCGTCATCGCCACGCTGGCGTCGTAGTGACCAGGAGGTAGCTAATTCGCGACGAAAAGATCAAGCGCCTAGAGAACCCCATGCCTTCGCTCGCAGATTTGGATTTGCCTGAGAAGTAAAGCACCCCTCCCCCATGTAGCCATCCTGTAAATCATAGCGGCGCACTCGAGTTTTACCGTGATGCGGTCGCGCCAGGCGCTCCACTGTGCTAAAGTATCCCGAACGTTCAAACGACTACGAGGGGAACTAGAAGATGGCACGTGTGCACAACTTCTCAGCTGGCCCGGCCGCGCTACCTACAAGCGTGCTCGCCGAGATCGCCGACGAGATGATGGACTACCGCGGTTGCGGCATGTCCGTGCTCGAGATGAGCCATCGATCTAGCATGTACCAGCAGATTATCGACGACGCCGAGGCAACCCTGCGCCGCCTGCTGAGCATCCCCAACAACTACCGCGTCCTGTTTTTGCAGGGCGGCGCCACGCTGCAGTTTGCGGGCATCCCCATGAACCTCATGCGCCGCGGCCGCGCCGGCTACGTCGTGACCGGCAACTTTGCCAACAAGGCATACAAAGAGGCCTCCAAGTACGGCGAGGCCGTGTTGCTCGCTAGCTCCGAGGACACCGATTTCGACCGCATACCCACCATGGCCAATATCAACGCGCGCATTGCCGCCGAGGCCGCGGGCGAAGGGCTCGACTACGTCTACATCTGCCAGAACAACACCATCTTTGGCACCATGTACCACGAGCTGCCCGATTGCGGCGATGTGCCGCTGGTCGCCGATGTCTCGAGCTGCTTTCTGTCGCAGCCGCTCGACGTTGAGCGCTACGGACTCATCTACGCCGGCGCGCAGAAAAACGCCGGCGCCGCGGGCGTGACCGTGGTCATCGTGCGCGACGACCTCATCGCCAAAGGCCCTGCCTTTGCGCAGACGCCGCAGTACATGGACCTTAAAACCCAGGCTGCCAAGGGCTCCATGCTCAACACGCCTAACACCTTTGGCATCTACGTATGCGGCAAGGTATTCCGCTGGGTCGAGGAGACCGGCGGACTTACCGCCATGGCCGAGCGCAACTGGGCCAAGGCCAACCTGCTCTACGACCTGCTCGAGCACAGCGAGCTGTTCCATGGCACCACGCAAGCCGACAGCCGCTCCATCGCCAACGTCACCTTCCGCACCGGCGACGCCGACCTCGACGCTGCCTTTGTCGCGGGAGCGGCCGAGTACCAGATTCAAAACGTCAAGGGCCATCGCATGGTAGGCGGCATGCGCGCCAGCGTCTACAACGCCGTAACCATGGAAGACGTGCAGGCACTGGCCACGTACATGAAGGACTTCGAAGCGCAGCATAGTTTGAGTCCGCGATCTAACTAGCCCGCAATACGCGGGCCGACCAGGCACCTCAGACCACCCTGTTTAGATCAAAACCTGCTAAGGAGTTTTCCATGCGCAAGATTAAGACCATCGACGACATCACCAAAGACGGCAAAGTCGAGTTTGGCGAGGGCTACGAGTTTGTAAGCAGCGCCGAGGAGGCCGACGCCATCCTGATGCGCTCGACCGACCTGCACGGCTACGAGCTGCCCGAGGGCATCCGCGCCATCGCCCGCTGCGGCGCCGGCGTCAACAACATCCCCGTCGAGGAGTACGCCAAAAAGGGCGTCGTCGTCTTTAACTCCCCCGGCGCCAACAGCAACGCCGTCAAAGAGCTCGTCCTGGGCATGCTGGTGCTTTCGAGCCGCGGCGTGGTGCAATCGATGAACTGGGTACGTGACAACGCCGACGACCCCGAGATTCAGGTCGATGCCGAAAAGGCCAAGAAGGCCTTTGTGGGCCGCGAGCTTAAAGGCAAGCGCATCGGCGTCATCGGTCTGGGCAACGTAGGCTCCAAGGTCGCCAACGCCTGCGTCGACCTGGGCATGGACGTCTACGGCTACGATCCGTTCATTTCCGTCGAGCACGCGTGGGTGCTGAGCCGCGAGGTGCAGCGCGTGGGCACGCTCGAAGATCTCTGCCGCGGCTGCGACTACCTCACCGTACACGTGCCCAGCAAGGCCGACACCATCGGCATGATCAGCACCGAGCAGATCGACCTGCTGGCCCCGGGCGCCGTGCTCATCAACTATGCGCGCGAGACCATCATTGACGAGGACGCCGTTGACGCCGCCCTGCGCGCGGGCAAGTTGAGCTGGTTTAGCTGCGACTTTGCCACGCCCAAGACGGTCAAGATGCCCAATACGTTTATCACCACGCACTCGGGCGCCGGCACCGGCGAGGCCGAGGCCAACTGCGCCGATATGGCCATCAGCGAGCTCAAGGACTACCTGGAGAACGGCAACATCGCGCACAGCGTCAACTACCCCGCCTGCAGCATGGGCAAGGCGCGCGCCGCAAGCCGCATCGCCTGCCTGCATGCCAACGTACCCAACATGATCGGCCAGATCACGGCAATCCTCGCCAAGGACAACGCCAACGTGCAGCGCATGACCAACGAGTCCGCCGGCGAGAACGCCTACACCATGTTCGACACCGACGAGCACCTGGACAGCAGCACCATCGAGGCGCTCAAGCAGATTCCGTCGATGCATCGCGTGCGCGTGATCAAATAGCGCCGGCGCCAAGCCTGCCAGGCAGGCCATGAAGCCCCATTCGGCCCCCGTTTTCGCGAAACGGGGGCCGATTTCGTTGCTCCGGACGACTTTAAAATGATACCCAGAACAAGTTTTTTCGGATAATCGACAGTAAGACCCAAATCACCAAGCACACCCGCTTTGATAAACAGCTTTATCAGGGACTTTAGTAGGTAAAAATCAATCTCTATATACCATATTCAAGTTGACTGTCGATTTTCCGAAACAACTTTTTTTGGATAGCATTTTTAAAGCCCTTCCAAGGCAAAATTGAAGCCTTTTTGCGACCAAAACTCTAGCTCGCGCGAGCGTTTTCTGCCTGCGCGACTATATTCCCGCCCAATCGATAAAAATTTCCTCACGAAGCCGCCGTTCGAGCTCCTGCTGCCGCGACGTCTTGTCTTTCAGCGGCACATCGAGATAGGACATGATGAGTTCCATCACTACGCGGAAGGCATCGGAGTCAACCAGCTGGCCATAGGTCATCAGAACGACGGGATATCCCATCGCTTGCAAGGCCGTCGTTCGATCGGAGTCCGAGATCTTGGATTCTATGGATCCATGAATGGCTTTACCTTGACATTCAACCAGGCACTCTCGGCTGCCGTCCTTATTTGCCAGCAGGATATCGGCATAGCGCCTATCAAGCCCCGAAATCAGACGGGCACTGCGCGTCATACGAATCTCAACGTTATTGGTAAGGCGCAGCCCTTCACCGCCGCGCAACCTCGAAAGACCAAACAGCATCGAAGCCTGGACCTCGAGCGGCGATGCCGCCACCCCCGTAACGCATTTTGCGGCACGTGTGAACGATTTAGCACCGCGAAGCCCTCGGATCTTATCGACGTACTCGGTTAGTTCAGAGAACTCAATCAAGGGCGGTCGTTTCCACAGGTCCGTTGGATTCCCCGAGGCATCCTTTACGTTTTCCCAGCCCAACCGTGCGTCACCCCACCGGCTCCCATACGCCTGCTCAAGTGCCGACTTTACCTGAGGCGCAATCTTGCACACGGCAAAGGTGCCGCACATCTCATACATGCACATGATCAGTCGCTCGTTTGAGACCGAGGAGGCCAGTGTCAGCAAGGTAAAGAGCGGGGACGCGATATCGAGACCAAACTCTGTCGGCCGCACGGAGCCAAACGGCCTCTCCCCGTTCCAAACATGCCTGACGATGCGATCGCCCTTACGTCCGCAGCTGCCCTGTGCCAACACATGTAACGGGGTGCCCAGGAAATGCGTGACGAGCGGATGCTCACATAGGTGCTCCCTGCGCGGATCGTCCGCAGAATCGGGCAGGTCTGGCATTATTGCCAAGACCTGTGGAGGTATCCGGTGATACCGAAAGGCAGATATGTCGCACAGCATGTCGTCCATGAAGGGTACGTACCCACTACGTCGTTTGTGAGCCCGCTCGGACGGCAAACGCGATGGCTCCGCCTGCGAACGGTAAATACCGCCACGCGCGCCGCGGATCTCTCAGGAGGCTTACAATCAGTTTGGAAAGCAGACTAATTGTGAGGATGCATATGGTTGATGAGGACTTTGCCTGGCGGCTTGCGCAGGACCTTGTGAAGGTTGACAGCTCAGACCCGGGCGCATATGAGGACGAGATTGAGCGCTTCATTAAGAGGCTCATTGAGCAGCAGCTGGCACAACTTGATAGTTCTACGCTCGAGGCCGTGCAGATTGAGGAGCTCGAAGTGCTCCCCGGACGCCGCAACCTCATGGTCACCGCGCCCGGTTTGAGCGACGAGCCGCGGCTGGTCTATATCTGCCATATGGATACCCTTACGCTGGGCTATGGCTGGGACGCGGACATTCCGCCGCTCGGAGCGATCGTGCGGGACGATAAGCTCTATGGCCGCGGTGCCTGCGACATGAAGGGTGGCTTGGCCTGCGCCATTGCCGCGATTGTCCACGTACTCGAGCGCATAGCGACAAGCGGCGAGCTGACCCGCCGTGGCTTCTCACTCATCTGCTCGGTCGACGAGGAGGACTTTATGCGCAGCTCCGAGGCCGCCATCGATTCCGGCTGGATCGGCTCGCGCGAATGGGTGCTGGACACCGAGCCCACCGACGCGCAGATTCAGGTGGCGCACAAGGGGCGCACGTGGTTCGAAATTGAGATGGCCGGCGGCACGGCGCATGCGAGTCAGCCTTGGAAGGGTGCAGACGCCGTCGCCGCCATGGCCGAGGTCGTGTGTTCGCTTCGCCATGCGTTCGCGGCGCTGCCCGTGCATGATGAGCTGGGGCCTTCGACCATTACGTTTGGACAAATCGAGGTCGGCTATCGCCCCTACGTCGTGCCCGACCACGCCAAGGTCTGGGTCGACATGCGCCTGACGCCGCCGACCGATACGGCCGCCGCGACACGCATGGTGGAGCAGGCCATCACCGCTGCCGAAGCTGCGGTTCCCGGCTGTCACGGCAGCTATGTTGTGACGGGCGATCGCCCCGCCATCGAGCGCGACCCGAGCTCTCCCCTTCTAGCTGCACTCAAGCGTGCCGCCGATGACGTGACGGACGTGGACACGACCGTCGGCTTCTTTACCGGCTACACCGACACCGCCGTCATTGCCGGCAAGACGGGCAACCGCAATTGCATGAGCTACGGCCCCGGCTCATTGGCACTCGCGCACAAGCCCAACGAATATGTTCCCCACGCCGATATCGTTCGCTGCCAGAACGTGCTGATCGCGCTTGTCGATAACACGCTCTGGGACGCGAGCAACCAAGTTGGGGCATAATAAGCCGCGAACAAACCGACTCGCGCGTTAGGACCGCCCATGAAAGCACTTCCGTTTCCCTGCATCCGCCCAGCCCAGGATCGCGTGCTCGAAGCGCTGCCGCAGATGGGCGGCATCCTGAGTGGCAACGACGCCCTGCGCGACGCCATTGCCGACGGGCTCATGCTCAAAGATCCGGGCTCGGCATATTACGTGTACGAATGCTCCGGAGAGCCAGGGCGCGTGACGGGCGTTGTGGCGATTTGCCCGGTCAGCGTGCT
This sequence comes from Collinsella sp. AF31-11, assembly GCF_003475605.1. Taxonomy (NCBI): domain Bacteria; kingdom Bacillati; phylum Actinomycetota; class Coriobacteriia; order Coriobacteriales; family Coriobacteriaceae; genus Collinsella; species Collinsella sp. AF31-11. The sequence continues at coordinate 37,486 of NZ_QRQS01000011.1, read as the reverse complement.
GGCGGGCGACGACGCGGCCTGTGACGGCGACGCGGCCTCCGCAGATGTAGCAGCGGCCGCCCGTGCAATCACCGAGCTTAAGGTGCAGCCCCGCCCTGTAACGCTTGCTTACGAAGCCTCGCCCGTCATGGATATCATCCTCGGCGCCGCCAAAGAGGGCGCGTCGCTCTATGCCGTCACCGACCCCGCCGGCATTACGCATCGCGTGTGGGAGGTCAAACGCAATGACGCCGTTGCCGCCATCCACGCTATGCTCGACCAGGCACCGGAGCCTGCCCCCGCAGACGATCCGGCCTATGTCGCCGCGCTGGCAGGGGCGGCACAGCTCTTGGCAGACGAGGCCCGCGCGGCCGGCACCTACACGGGCAAGGAGCCGTTCAACTTTGTCATTTCCGCGCTGTTCCCTGCCGCGCAGGTCGCAGGCGGCGCGCCGCAGGTTCCAACGGGTCTGCTCACTCACCAGATTGCACGATACTAGCAGGACTTAAACGCTTAGCGCAAAGACTCGGCAGTCCAACAAACGAAGGGCGGAGATGCAATGCCAGCGCATGCATCTCCGCCCCTTTTGCATCGAGCAAGTATGTCGGCGACCCGTATCGTCACGCCTGCGTTACCCGCGCTGTGGACCCGCTGCCGCCGTCAACGGCTCAAGACCCAGCTCACGCGCATAATCTTCCTGCGTAAAGACTTCAACCAGCTCAAACGTTTCGGTCGCATCGTCAAACGCAAAGTGCAGCACCGAACAGTTGCCCGGCACGCGCTCGCGCTCGTCGGCCGCCGCTCCCCTCACATGATCCAAAAACTCCTTGATGGCCGAGGCGTGGCTCACCGCGAGCACGCACGAATGGTCCGGGCGTCGCATCAGATCGGTCAACGTCGCCACCATGCGCTCACGCACCCGCATCTGCCCCTCGCCGCCAAACTGGCGATAGAAGTCACGCCACGGACGCTCGGGCATGAGCATCACGCGTTCGGCCTCAAAGTCGCCAAAGAACCACTCGCGCAGGCCATCTAGGCGCTCGTAGGCAAGGCCCGGCCACAGGCTGGCGATGGTCTGCTCCGTGCGATGCAGCGTCGAGGTGTAGGCATGATCGGGCTCAATGCCGCGCGCTCGCAAGAACATGCCGGCGCGCGCCGCCTGGTCGCAGCCCAACTGCGTAAGCGGCGAATCGCTCCACCCCTGAATGATACGCTTAAGGTTAAATATTGTCTGTCCATGACGGACCAGATACAAGTCTTTATTCATAGGGGGTCCTTCCGTTCGTTACCAATCAAGGAGCGAAAACGCCCCGTCGCAATAGCCAAAATGGAGCACGGCACCGTTGTCGGGCTGCTCTCCCCCGCCGGCCACGTACTCAAGAAACTCCTGGCAGGCAGACCCATGGGAGACAGCCAGCACGCAGTTGTGCTGCGGTCGGGCCATAATGCGGGACAGCGCCGCGACCATACGCGCCCGGAATTGCGCTTCCGACTCGCCGCCAAAGGCCACCGGATAATCGCCCCAGGGCTGCGGCGGCATCTTGCGATTTGATGTACCTTCCAGCGAGCCCAGGCGCCACTCGCGCAAATCATCGACCGGCTCTATGGGAAGATCCTCGCCAACGATCAGCTCGGCCGTGTGGCGCGCCCGACCCAACGGAGACGAATACGCGTGGTCAAAGGAGATGCCGCGCGCCTCAAACGCCGCGCGCGTCGCCAGTGCCTGCTCGCGCCCGCACTCCGTGAGCGGCGAGTCTTGCCAGCCCTGCAAAATGTTCCGCACGTTAAGCTCGGTCTGCCCATGCCGAACCAAATACAGATCGGACACACGCCCTCCTCTCGCACCACCACAAAGGGGACAGGCACCTTTGCGGTGGCTTGCCGCCGAATCGCGCCGCAACGACGCAACTACACCAGCACGTCGGCAAGCGGACGCTTGGGCACGTGATGCACCTGCGCCTCGTCGCGCCAGTAATTAATAGAACCGTCGGGGTTGGAATCGATCGCGTCGATAACCTGGGTCTCGGCCGGTACGCCAAAAGCCATGATCAGCTTGAGCTCATACTTGTCGCCGTCGAGCCCCATCGCATCGATCGCGCGGGGCGTAAAGGCCTTGAACATGCAAGCCGCCACCTCAGGCGTTGCGCTGCGCGCGGCGAGCATCATCGTCTGAGCCGCGATGCCCGTGTCGACCTCGGTGATAGGCGCGGCGGGTTTGCCGGGAACGGTGCGCTCGGCAAGAACTGCAATGTAGCCGGTCGGGCGCTCGCCCTCGGCAGGACCCGGCCAGTCCTTGAGCGCCCCGGCCCATGCGAGCTCGTCAAACACGCGAGCGCAGTCCTCGGCACCGCTCACCACATGAAAACGCAAGCGCTGAGCATTGGCGCCACAGGGAGCCAGGTGCGCCAGCTCTGCCAGCTCGAGCAAAAACTCGCGCGGCACGCGCATGGACTCGTCAAAACGGCGGCATGTGCGGGCGCGACGGATCAGCGCATCAAACGCATCCAGGCCAAGCTTTTCGCAACCCTGCTTTGCCATCGACTCGGCGCTCAACGGCACCACGGGAACTGCTTCGTTCATAGGGACCCCCAAAAAGCCAATTGTTCTTAGGAAAATCTAACCTAAAACGCAGGCAATAACGAACAGAGCTGCAATGTTCTACACCTGTTGAATAGAAAATCGCAACGTGGGGAACAACGGAAACAAATCGGGGCCTTTGGGTTGCGTTTCGCCCTCCCCGGCCCATACGCCAGCGCCTTTAGGCGATACTGGTTGTAACGATCGCGGCTTACGCCGCACGGAAAGGAGGCCTCATGGGCATCTTTAAGAATGACGACCAACAATCGAGTCTGTTTGGATTTGACGAGAAGAGCATGGCAGGCAAGGCGATTAAAGCCGTGCGCTGGATCTACGCCGCCACGGGTGTCATCGCGCTCATCGCCGGCATCGCGCTGCTGTTTGCACCCGCTAAGACCCTCGTCTTTTTGACGACCGTACTGGGCTTCTACTTTGTAATCACCGCTGCCATTAGGCTGTTTACCGCTGTTTTTGAGCCGCTTCTGCCCACCGGATGGCGCGTTGCGAGCATCATCTCCAACCTGCTCATCATTCTGGGTGGCGTCATAATCCTGCGCAATCAGGCCTTCTCGACCGCGACGCTCACCACGCTTGTAGTGGTCGTCGCCGGCTTTGGCTGGATCGTCGAGGGCGTCATGTCGATTCTGGAATCCGAACTTTCCGCCAACCGCGCCCTCGCCATCCTGAGCGGCGCGCTCTCCATCATCGCCGGCATGTTCGTGTTTATCTATCCGCTGTGGTCGGCAAAGATGCTCGTCATCTTTAGCGGCGCCGCGCTGCTGGTGTTTGGCGTGACACTGATTGTTCGCGCTATTCAATTTGGCAAACTGGTGCGCTAGATGCCAAAGACGCTTTTTATTGATGCCGACGCCTGCCCGGTCACGCGCGAGTCGATCGACTGCGCGCGGAGGGCGTGCTGTTGCCGTCGTTATCGCCGGCAACAGCACGCAAAACCTGGAACGCCACATTCGCCGCGACGATCCGCGCGACGCCGAGCATGCGCGTCGGGGCTTTTGGGTCACGACGCTCGATGTGAGTGTGGGAGCCGATAGCGCCGACTTTGCCATTATTGAGCGCCTGCAGACTGGCGACGTGGTCGTGACGCAGGACATAGGTCTGGCGAGCATGGCGCTCGGCCGCGACGCCGCCGCCATCGGCGTGCGCGGGCGCGTCTACGACAAAGCGACCATCGATATGCAGCTGTTTATTCGTCACGAAGAAAAGAAGGTGCGCCGCGCTGGCGGTCGCACCCGCGGGCCGGCAGCCTTCACCAGCGAAGATCGCGCCCGCTTTAAGCGCAACCTCACCGAGCTGCTACGCTGACCAAGGTAGAATTTTGGGCTTAGAGACCAAAGGCGGAGAGAACGAGTCCCCAGCCGGCACCGATAACGTACATCATGATCAGGAACAGGACGTTTTCGCGGGCGCTGCGATTGGTGCGGAACAGCACCAGGTAGCCCACGCCGGCAGAGATGAGCGTGCCGGCGAGCATCGGGGCCAGCTGCAGCGCGCCTTCCAGGTACAGTTGCGTGATGACCACACTCGCAGAACAGTTGGGGATCAGGCCGACAAGCGCCGAACCCAGGACGGCGAGCGTCTCGTTGCCGCGCAGGAACTGCTCGATTGCGGACTCGCCGAAGGTCTCGAGCACGGCGACCAGAATCAGCGTCACCAGGAAAATGAATACCGATACCTGCACGGTATGCGAGATGGCGCTGCGGATAATCGACACGGCGGGCGCACCTTCGTGTGAGTGGGAGCGACCGTGGCCATCATGATGTTCATGCTCGCCCTCATGACCGTGATCGTGGCCATGTCCGTGTTCGTGCTCGTCCTCGTCTTCATCACAGCCGCAATGGTCGCGCTCGCACAACTCGTGGATGTGGTCGGCGCTCACGCCCGCCTCGGCCACCTCGTCGATGATGTCACCGCCAGTGTGGTCATCGTGCGCGCAGTTCACGTGGGCCGGGTTGGCCGCGGTTCCCAGCACGGTACGGCGAATCGCCGCATGCGCGCGAGCGTTACGACGCAGGCCGCGAATGGCGGCATCCACGATAAAGCCCGTGACCAGCGCGATCAGCACCTTCGAAGCCAAAAGCATCGCCATGGTCTGCACGGGAACTTGCTCGGCTAGCAACAGCGGCAGCATCTCGTCTGAGGTCGAGAGGAACACCGCAACCAGCGTGCCCAGCGTCACGACGCGACCGGCGTACAGCGTGGCCGCCATGGCCGAAAAGCCGCACTGCGGCACCATGCCCAACAACGAGCCAACCACGGGGCCCGCAGCGCCAGCGCGCTTGATGGCGCCGTTAACGCGGTCGCCCGCAACATGCTCGAGCGTCTCGAGCGCAAGGTACGTCACCAACAAAAACGGCACCAGCGAGAGCGTGTCTTTGCCGGCATCGAGCAGAATATCTATCAGTAAATCCATGACGGACGGAACCTTTCGTGTCTTTCGGCAGCATTGTAAAAGTCCTAGCGGTCAACTAGGGTATTGTAGTAGTCCCGGGCGCGGTGCCAATAGTTGCCCATGGTAAACTATCATCTCGCCACAACTCAGTAACCCCGAGCCGCGCGACGCGGCCCGTCCAAGGAGCAGCCTATGAACGTTTCGCAAGCACTCGAATACGAGCGCCAGCCGTTTATTCCCATGTTTATCTATGGCGATCACGGCGCCATGGAGTCCGAGCGCCAGAAGGGCGAGGAGGCCCTTAAGGTGCTCGAAACCGAGTACTTTACCGCCGAGGGCGACCCCGGTTTCGACTTTGCCACCGTGCGCGACCTGGCCGACCGCAACCGCGACCTGTGCGATCAGATCGGCGAGGCGCGCCTGCGCAACGTGACGCCCGCGACGCTTTCGCGCGGCCTGTCCGATGCCGACACCTGCGCCGCCATCGGCAAGATGCAAAAGCGCACCGCCGCGTCCGTTATGCGCGAGATCCGCGGCGACCGCGACGCGCTCGGCGTGGCCTACGCCCGTAAGCCCATCCAGGGCACCGTGCTCGGTATCGACATCGAGACCACCGGCCGTGCACCCGAACGCGGTTATATCATCAACGTCGGCTGGGAGATCATGGAACTCACTAGCGACGCCGTCCCGCATGACGCCGAGGCGCACTACTGTGGCCTGCCCGACATCTACCGCGGCGAAGATGTGCCGCTGTCGAATATCCACCACATCACCTGGGACGACATCGACGGCAAAAAGCCGTTCCGCGAGAACAAGGAACTGCAGAAGCAGCTGCTCAAGCTTATGAAGAAGTACCCGTACATGGCGCATAACGCCGCGTTCGAGGACAGCTGGTTCAAAATTCACCTGGACGGTTACGCCGAGGCGCGCCGTGCCGGCAAGATTATCGTCATCGATTCGCGCCAGATCTGCCGCAGCCTGGATGCCGACGTCCGCTCGCTCCCCCGCGAGTCCGCCCCCGCCGCGCTCGAGAACTGGGCGCGCCGCCGCGGAACCCTCGCCGCCGATGCCAACGAGCAGCATCTGGGTCTGGACGACACCGACCTCATGCTCCGCACCGTCCAAGCCGAGTTCAACCTCAAGAACCTATTCGCGAAGTAACCGATCCATCTGCGGGAGCGCCTGCCAGGCACAGCGCAATCCGTCTGGGCGCACCGGCACGCAATAAACTAGGGCGCAGCCTTATGGCTGCACCCTAGTTTTCATCAAAACAAGCAAATACGCGTGCTTCACACAGTCGACAGGTTGGCCCACCTACATTTTTCGAGTTGTTCGGCCAGCTGAACCACTAGTCAAGGCCCCTTGAACCGCAATCGAGCGCTGTAGTCGCCTTAATTTCGCAACCAAGCCCCATTAATCTACCTGAATCAATTCAAATAGGACATTGTGATCGCACCATTCGTATAGGAAAAGGCCGAATAACTCAAATTATGTTGGTGAGGCATCTGGGCGGTCGGCAAAAACGCTTAGAAGCTACGAACCCGCAACTAAAGTTCACCAAAAAAGGCGCAGCTGGCAGAAACCTCCCCGGCCGAAGCTGCCCCCCTCAATACGACAGCTCAAAAACCCACCGTTCGCAGAAGATAAGCCGCACCCCAATACCGTTGCCCGAAGTTTCGGGCGTATGTGGCGTCCGCTATGCCATCATGCGCGTATGGGAATCGTTCTGTCACATACCACGGCACGCGCTGTATACCAAACAGCCAACTCGCTCGCAAGCTACGCGACCGATCCCATACCTATGGAAAAGATCAGGGTGTCTGCGCCGACCACGTCCGACCTGGAAGCGGCACGAGCATGGCTCAACAGAAAGAATGTCGATTCTGAAAGCATCCATGTGCTGACGTTTTCCAATAATGCCAAAAGGCACTGCAAGGGCTGCATCTGCCACTGCACGCGCTATACGTTTAATGCAGAAAGCTACCTAGAACTCGAGCCGAACGTCTACATCGTCGATATCAAGCTGTGCGCGTTAGAAGCAACAGCCGACCTCAACCTTTCGGAGCTCGTTGAGTATTACTTTGAAATCTGCGGCTCCTACGCGCTTGAAACGTCCAACGAAACTCAATATCGCGAGCGCCCGGCCCTAACCAGCGTTGAAGAGCTCAGAGCCTTCTTTTCAGAGGCGTCGGGGTATCGTGGATCTAATAAAGCCCTTAAGGCACTTTCTTATGTACGCGAAGGCTGTCGCTCCCCACTCGAAACGGCGTTTGTCATGATGCTGACGATGCCCAAGTCAATGGGTGGCTTAGCCATACGCGCTATCAAAACGGATTATCCGATCCCAGTCCCCAAAAGATACGCCGCCCTAACGCGACGGATGGTTTTCTACCTCGACGCGCTGCTCGAGAATTCGATGACCGATATCGAATACAACGGCTTTTACCACGACGAGCCCGAGCAGCAATCAATTGACGAGGAACGCCGCAACACGCTGCGAAACATGGGATATGCCGTTATCACAGTTAGTCGTCATTCGTTTTTCAAGCAGTCCGCTTTTAGACGGGTCATGGAAGCGATTCGCATTCGCGAGAAGATCTGGCCTGGTCGACTCCCGGATAGCTTCGCCATCCTGCAAGAAACTCTTCGTCGATTTGTCTTGCGGCGCTACTTCGAATACGGTCGCCGCGTCCTGGAGGCTCTCAAAGAAGAAGAGTCCGCCAAGCGCGAAATTGCAAGCCAATATCCGCAAGCTGATGACCCGAGCATCAACGATGTGCCCGAACCCGACGACATGCAACACGTCGGGGCCCTTGCTGAAGAAATCAATGGGCCTTGGGAATGCGACATGTCCGCAAAAATCGATGAAAACCGCACGGAAGACGACACGATTATTAATCTGATTGAGAATTCACTCTTCTAAAGTCGATCTCTGCGGATGTCCACCTACATTTTTCGACTTATTCGGCCGCCGATGTGCCGGATTGGCCGCAGCAATGCTCAATATAACTTTAGATAAAACTGATTCTGCAGGAACTCCCGTAGAGAAAGAACTGATTCTCACGGTATTTAACAAGATAAAGTACAAATATGAACAGTTCTAATGCTTCTCGAGGCGGCTATCTTAGCATGCTGGCCGAACATCTCAAAATATGTTGGCGAGCATTGCGTCGATGCATCCCAACCCACAGAAAATCGCAGAGGCGGCAAGCAGCCATCGAAATTATCGCAAATTGTATTGACATGTGAACATGCGCTCATATAATCGGAAGTAAGTTATATGAGCGCGTGTTCATATGAAAGGATATTGCAGTGAGCATCCGCGTTGATGAAACGAAACCCGACATCGAGGCCACCGAACCCGCAATCCCCACCACCTGCTCGCCCGAGGACCTTCCCGACGAGGAACTTCTCTACGACCTCGCCGACCTGTTCAAGGTCTTCAGCGACACCACGCGCATCAAGATTCTCTACGCTCTCATGGGCCGCGAACTCTGCGTGGCAGACATCGCCGAAGCAACCGCGACGTCGCAGTCCGCGGTGTCGCACCAGCTGCGCACCCTCAAGCAGTCGCACTTGGTCAAATTCCGGCGCGACGGCCGAAACATCCTCTACTCGCTCGCCGACGACCATGTCTACACCATGCTCAATCAGGGCATGAGCCACATCTGCGAATAGCGACCAACCACGGCACCAACGCGGCCAGCATCCAAGCCGCAAAAGCAGGGAAAGGAACCCGCCATGAAAAAGCAGTTCAAGCTCGACGAGATCGACTGCGCCAACTGCGCGCGCGAGCTTCAGGACGAGCTGGCCAAGCTCGAGGGCGTCAAGTCCGTTTCGGTCAACTTTATGACCCAGAAGCTAACGCTCGAGGCCGATGAAGCCGAGTTCGACGAGGTCCTCGACCGCGTTGTGGAGTTCACCGCCGACGCCGAGCCGGACTGCGAGATCATTCTCTAGCCCAGGTTTACGCCAACACGCAAGGCCGCGCTTGCCGCGGCCTTTGCTCACGAAATTGTATGAGCGAGTGTTCATACATTCAAATGGGAGGATACGAGTCATGGCCACCGCCGACCCCAAGAAGAAAAAGAAGAAGCGCAAGAAAAAAGAGTCACTCGAGCATAAGCGCAACCGCATCCTGGTAGCGCTGGGCATTTTTGCCGTGGTGTACGCCCTCGATGAGCTCGGCACCCTCACTGCCGCATTCGGCACCCCGGGCGACATCTACGCCAGCTTTGTGCTGTTCCTCGTGCCGTTTTTGATTGCCGGCTACGACGTACTGCAAAAGGCATTCAATAACATCCGCCGCGGCAAGGCCTTCGACGAGAGCTTCCTCATGGCCGTCGCGACCATCGGCGCGTTTGCCATGGTGCTCTTCCCCGACACCGATCCGCACATGGCCGAAGGCGCCGCCGTCATGCTGTTCTACCAGGTCGGCGAGCTGTTCCAGGCATACGCCGTGGGTAAGAGCCGTAAATCGATCAGCGCCATGATGGACATCGCACCCGACTACGCCAACGTCGAACAACCCGACGGCACACTCGAACAGGTCTTCCCCGATGACATCGCCGTCGGCACCGTCATCGTGGTCAAGCCCGGCGAGCGCGTGCCCATCGACGGCGTCATCGTCGAAGGCGAAACCCAGCTCGACACCGCCGCCCTTACCGGTGAGTCGGTCCCCCGCCCGGCCAAAACCGGAGACGATATCATCAGCGGCTGCATCAACATGACGGGGCTCATCCACGTGCGCACCACCAAGCCCTTTGGCGAGTCCACCGTCGCGCGCGTCCTGGAGCTCGTAGAAAACGCCAGCGAAAAGAAGGCGCGCACCGAGAACTTCATCACGCGCTTTGCCCGCATCTACACGCCCGCCGTCACCGGCGCTGCCGCGGTACTCGCGCTCGGCGGCGGCTTGGTCACCGGCGCCTGGTCCGACTGGATCCTGCGCGGCCTGACCTTCCTGGTCGTCAGCTGCCCGTGCGCGCTCGTGATCAGCGTGCCGCTGAGCTTCTTTGGCGGCATCGGCGGCGCGTCCAAGCTGGGCGTTCTCATCAAGGGTTCTAATTACCTCGAGACGCTCGCCGACGTGGACACCGTCGTCTTTGACAAGACGGGCACCCTCACCAACGGCACGTTCTCGGTGGTCGCGGTACACCCCGAGGCCGGCTATACCGAGCAGTCGTTGCTCGAAGTCGCAGCCCTTGCTGAGTCGTTCTCCGATCACCCCATCGCGCAGTCCGTACGTGTCGCCTACCAGGGCGAGGTCGACCCCAAGCGCGTAAGCGACTCCACCAACGACGCGGGCCATGGCGTGACGGCAACCATCGACGGCAAGCACGTCGTCGTTGGCAACGCAAAGATGCTCGCCGCGGCCGGAGTCGAAGCGCCCGATTGCGAGGTCGTCGGCACGATTCTGCATGTGCTCGTTGACGGCGTGTACGCCGGCCACATCGTGATTGCAGACACCGTCAAGGCCGATGCCGAGCAGACGATCAGCGACCTGCACGCCGCCGGCGTCAAGCGCACCGTCATGCTCACGGGCGACCGCGAGGAAGTGGCTGCTGCGGTGGCCAAGCAGCTCTGCCTCGACGAGTTCCACGCGCAGCTGCTGCCGGGCGACAAGGTCGAGCGCGTTGAAGCGCTGATCGCGGCCGAAAGCGGCAAGGGCAAGCTCGCCTTTGTCGGCGACGGTATCAACGACGCGCCTGTGCTTACGCGAGCCGACGTCGGAATAGCCATGGGCGCCATGGGCTCCGACGCTGCGATCGAGGCGGCGGATGTCGTGCTGATGGATGACAAGCCGTCCAACATCGCCCGCGCGATCCGCGTGGCTCGCAAGACCATGTCGATTGTTTGGCAGAACATCATCTTTGCGCTGGGTATTAAGCTGCTGATCCTTGTGCTCGCGGCGCTCGGCATCGCCAACATGTGGCTCGCTGTCTTTGGCGACGTGGGCGTGGCGATCATCGCTATCCTGAACACCATGCGCGCGATGGGTGTCAAGAACCTGTAGCGTTCGTGGGCTGTCCGGCCGGGACCGGGCTTGGTTTTGAAAACGTCCTCGCGCATGAGGCCCGTCTTTCCTGCTCCTACGGAGCAACGGAAAGACGGGCCTCGCGCTGCGGAGTGTTTTCAAAACCAAGCCCGGTCCCGGCCTGCATTGACACAGCTGGCGGTTCTTGGGCATCGCTTGCTGGCGAGGTTCCTTGTCTGAGTTGAATTTGGTTGGCGGGACCTTTCGTCCCGGCCGCTGTCCCGCGCCTTCGGCGCGGGAGACGCGTCTCTTTGGGATGGAAGGGCGGCGCTGCTGAAAGGATGCTACATCCCGACAGGTTTACTGTGGACTCGGAGAAAGTCCCTTCTGCTAGAAGTCTCTATCCCCTTTTCGCTGGTTCGCGCTTTGCGCGAACTCCGCGCTACTGAGGACCTGTTAGGATTCCGTTGTTGAGTTCGACGTCTCTTCCCTGGCGAGCATAGCCCTCAGCTTCTCGAAGCTTTCCTCACTCAGGCAGTGCTCCATGTAGCAGCCCTCTTGCGACGCGACCTCAGCCGAAACACCCGCATCCTCCAGCAGCCCCACGAAAAAGCAGTGACGCTCCCACATTTGGCGAGCGACCTCCAGACCACGCTCCGTCAGATGAACGTCGCGCTTGCCCATTTCGACATAGCCGTTGCTTTCCAGCGTCGCCATGGCCTTGGAAACGCTCGCCTTGGTTACGCCGAGGTACTCCGCGACGTCGATCGAGCGCACGATGCCCTGACGTTCCGACAGAACGTAGATCGATTCGAGATAGTCTTCTCCGGATTCACGTAGGGCCATGGGCCGCCTTTCGCGATGATTGCTAGTTAGCCGTTGGATACTTTCCACGGCTTACTTTACCGCAAAAGTTGCCCATGTCTTACTACTTTACCTAAAAGTTAGCCGTGTTTCACAAAACGTGCGGGATGAAACAAAATGGGAACGCCCCGCAAGGAGTGTCCCCAGCTGCCGGCAGAAAAGGACCGTCCCCAAGTGCCGAGCCGCAGCTATAGCAGCCCAAAGTGCTTTGCGGCGTTGTAAATTCCGTCGTCGTCCACGGCGGTCGTCACGTAGGTCGCCGCGGCCTTCACGGTGTCCTGCGCGTTGCCCATGGCCACACTCGTGCCCACGGCGGCAAACATCGACAGGTCGTTCTCGCCGTCGCCAAAGGCAATCGCCTCGCTCGCGTCGATACCAAGCCGCTCGAGCGTCGCCGCCACGCCCAGGTCCTTGCCGCCGTTAGCGGGAATAATGTCGCAGAACAGGTCGCACCAGCGCGTGGTGAGCGAATGCGACACGGCGTCGGTCACGATATGTTCGTCGGCCGGGTCCACAAAGGCGCAGAACTGGTAGACCGGTGCGTCAAAGGCGTGCTCAAACGGCTCCTCGTGGTAGACGATTCCCGCGTTGCTGCCAGCCGTCACCACGCGCTCGGACAGGCGGTTCACAAACGAGTTCTCGCCCTGCATGCACAGCGAGTCGTAGCGCCCCTGCGCCACCTGGTCCACAATCACCGCGACGTCGTCCGGATCGATCGGGCAGCTGCGGTAAACTCCCTCGGCATCAAAGCAGTGCTGGCCCGAAAGCGTAATGTACGCATCCCAGCCCAGGTCGAACAGCCAGTCCGGCATCTGGTAGGTCGGACGGCCCGTGGCGATCACGCACGCAATCCCCTGCTCGCGAAAGCTGTCGAGCACCTGCTGCGCCGACGCCGGAATCCGGTGGGTCTTAAAGCTCAGCAGCGTACCGTCGATATCGAAAAACGCGGCTTTGATCATTCTCGCTTACTCCTCGCCCTCGAGCTTTTCGCTCGCCTCGAGCCACGCCATCTCCAGCTCGTCCATGGCGGCGTGAGCCTCGTCGATCTTTGCCTGCTGCTCGCCGAGCGCCGTGTAGTTGGTGGGATCGACCTGGGCCATCGCGGCCTCGGCCTCCTCAACGCGAGCGCGCTGCGTCTCCATCTTGCGCTCGAGCGAGCTCACCTCGCGGCGGAGCTTCTGACGTTCGGCGTTGGAAAGGCCATTGGGCTGACCGCTTGCCTTAGGCTTTTCGGCCGCAGCTGCCGCGGCACCGGTGTCAAACGTGCCGGTCTTGGCACTCGGTGCGCCCACGGGCTCGCCATCGGCAGTAGCGTTGCACAGGCGCAGGTACTGGTCCACGCCGCCGGGCATATGCGTCAGGTGACCATCGAGCAGCGCCCACTGCTGGTCGGTCACCCGCTCCATCAAAAAGCGGTCGTGCGTCACCAGGATCAGCGTGCCGGGCCAGCCGTCGAGCAGGTCCTCGACAATCGCCAGCATGTCGGTATCCAAGTCGTTGCCCGGCTCGTCCAGGATAAGCACATTGGGCTCGTCCAGGATCGTCAGCAACAGTGACAGGCGACGGCGCTGGCCGCCCGAAAGATCGCCGATGCGGCTCCAGAGCTGCTGGGTCGTAAAGCCCAAGCGCTCGCAGAGCTTCTCGGGCGAGGTCTCCTTGCCGTCGATGACGTAGTACCTTTTGTAGTTGCTGAGCACTTCGCGGATCGTGTCGCCCATGTAGGGTTCGAGCTCCTCGAGCTGCTGCGAAAGCACGCCAAAGCGCACCGTCTGGCCAATCTTCACGCGGCCGCGCGTGGGCGCAATCTTGCCCTGAATCACTTCGAGCAGCGTGGACTTGCCGGCGCCGTTCTCGCCCAAAAGACCATAGCGGTCGCCCGCGCCAATAAGCCAGGTCACGTCGGAAAGCACCTGCTTGGGCGCGCCATCGGCATCCGCATAGCCGGCATCCACGTCGACCACGTCGATAACCTGCTTGCCCAGACGGCTCACCGCCAGGCGCTTGAGCTCCAGCTCGTCGCGCACGGGCGGCACGTCGGCGATGAGCTCGCGAGCGGCATCCACGCGAAACTTGGGCTTGGTGGAGCGCGCCTGGGCGCCGCGGCTCAGCCACGCGAGCTCCTTACGCGCCATGTTGCGACGGCGCTCCTCGGTGACTGCGGCCATGCGGTCGCGCTCCACGCGCTGCAGGATATATGCGGAGTAGCCGCCCTCGAAGGGGTCGACCTGGCCGTCGTGGACCTCCCACATGCTGGTGCAGACCTCGTCCAAGAACCAGCGGTCGTGCGTGACCACGAGCATCGCGCCCTGACCACGCTGCCAGCGAGCCTTTAAGTGACGCGCGAGCCAGTTGATGGTACGCATGTCCAGGTGGTTGGTGGGCTCGTCGAGCATGAGCACGTCGTAGTCGCCAATCAGCAGGCGCGCGAGGTCCACGCGACGGCGCTGGCCGCCCGAGAGCTCGCCCACCGTGCCCTCCCAGGGCACATCGCTAATGAGGCCGGCGAGGATCTGGCGCGTACGGGGGCTCGAAGCCCACTCGTACTCCGGTGTGTCGCCAACGACGGCATGGTGCACTGTGTCGGTATCGACCAGGTCGTCCTTTTGGCCGAGCAGGCCGATCGTGGTGCCGCGGCGATGCGTCACGCGGCCGTCGTCGGGCTCCAGCGTGCCGGCGAGCACGCTCAGCAGCGTCGACTTGCCGTCGCCGTTTTTGCCGACGATACCAATGCGGTCGCCCTCGCCCACGCCGAGCGTCACGCTATCGAAAATATGCTTGGTGGGAAACTCTAGGCTGACGGAATCGCATCCCAAAAGAATCGCCATATGCCCTGCTCCTTCGTAGAAATTCAACGTTGTCCATGATAGCGAAAACCACCACAAAGGGGACAGGCACCTTCGTGGTGGTTTTGGGCAGGCGCCTCGTTATTCGAAAAACCACCACGAAGGTGCCTGTCCCCTTTGTGGTGGTCGATTCGGTCGCAGAGCAAAAAGGCGGGCCATCTCCCGCAAGAGATGACCCGCCTCTCCAATCAGTCCCGTGGCGACCGTGGCCGCCGCGGGCCTCAAGCATGTTCCGGACTAGGAGAACATGCCGGTGAGGTAATCATTCAGCCGCTTATCCTTGGGCCGCTGGAAAATCTCGTCGGTCTCGTCGTACTCGACCATATCGCCCATGTAGAAGAACGCCGTGCGGTTGGACACACGCGACGCCTGCTCCATGTTGTGCGTCACGATGACGATGGCGCGGTCGGCCACGATCGACGACATCAGGTCCTCGATCGCCAGCGTCGAGATGGGGTCAAGCGCCGAGCAGGGCTCGTCAAACAAGATCACGTCGGGGTTGAGCGCCAGCGTGCGCGCGATGCACAGGCGCTGCTGCTGACCGCCCGAAAGCGCGTAGGCGCTCTTGTCGAGCTTGTCCTTGACCTCGTCCCACAGCGCCGCGCCGCGCAGGCTCTCCTCGACCATGCGGTCGAGCTCGTCACGGTCGGTGATGCCGTGGCGCTTGGGCGCAAACGTGATGTTGTCGCGAATGGACTTGCGGAAGGGGTTGGGCTGCTGGAACACCATGCCGATGGAGCGACGCAGCTCGTACGTGTTCTCGGTCTTGGTGTTCACGTTGCGCCCGCGGTAGTTGATCTCGCCCTCCACGCGACAGCGGCGAATCTCGCGATTCATCAGGTTGAGGCTACGCAAGAAGGTCGACTTGCCGCAGCCCGAAGGCCCGATGAGCGCCGTGATCTCACCCTTGTGGAAGTCGAGCGACGTGTCGTACAGCGCATGGTGGTCGCCATAGTACACGTTGACGTCCTTGGTAGAGAGCACGACCTCGTCGCTCGCGGCCTTGCCGCTCACGCGCACGCGCTTCTCGCTCTCCCCCACACTCGACAGGAAGTCCCGGGTCTCGGACGATGCTGCTTCGGTTGCGGGCGTTGTGCTCATCTCGCTCATTCGGCCGTCATCCTCCTTGCCAGTTGCTTGCCCACGATACGGGCGACTACGTTAAACAGCAGCACGCAAATCATCAGCAGCGCCGCGGTGCCCCAGACGATCTGCTGGGCCTCGGGGCTGCCCTCGCCATAGATCTTGTAGATATGCACGGCGAGCGACTCACCGGGGCGGAACACGTTCCAGGCGCAGGTGGGGCTCGACAGGTTAAAGCTCAAGAAGTTCAGGCGAACCGGCGAGCTCATGCCCGAGGTAAAGAGCAATGCTGCGGCCTCGCCAAACACGCGGCCGGCCGAAAGCACGATGCCGGTCACGATGGCGGGCATGGCCTCGGGAATCAGGATGTGCAGTGTGGCCTCCCAGCGAGTGAGGCCCATGGCCAGGCACGCATCGCGCTGGGCCTGCGGCACGTCCTCGAGCGCCTGCTGAATCACGCGCACCAGGATGGGGATGTTGAACATGGTGAGCGCGACGGCGCCGGAGATGATGGAGTACTTCCAGCCCAGCTGCACCGAGAACACCAGAAAGCCGAACATGCCGACGACGATGGAAGGCAACGAGGACAAGGTCTCGATAGCGGTGGAGGCGATGTCGCGGATAGGGCCGTTCGGCGCGTACTCAACCAGGAAGACCGCTCCGCCCAGGCTGATGGGCACCGAGATGACTAGAGTGATCAGCAGCAGGTAGAACGAGTCGAACAGCTGGTAGAGCACGCCGCCCTGGGTTCCGTTGGCGCGCGCAGGCTGCGTGAGGAAGCCCGGCTGGAACAGCGTCGAGATGCCCTCGAACAGGATGTAGGCCACCATGGAGACGACGATGAGCATGACGATGGCGACGATCGCCGTCAGCACGCCCGTGGCGATGCGGTCCTGCCTTTGGACACGCCCGAGTCTCGCCTCGTCGATATGGATGCGCGTGCTAGCCACGAGCCTTCGCCCCCTTGCGGCCAATGAGATGGATGATCAGGATAAAGATGAGGCTCATGCCCATCAGCAGAAGACCGAGCGCCCACAGGACGTCGTCCTGGGCCGAGCCCTCGGCATAGACCGCCATGGACGTGGTGAGCGTGGTGGTGATGGTGGAGGCCGGCGACAGCAGCGACGTCGGCATGGCCTCGATACCGCCGATAACCATGCGCACGGCGAGCGTCTCGCCAAAGGCGCGGGTCATGCCAAGGATGACCGCGGTCATGAGCGAGGACATGGCGCTCTTGAGCACCACGTGCCAGATGGTCTGCCAGCGGGTGTAGCCCAGCGCGAGCGAACCCTGACGGTAGCTGTCGGGCACGGCACGCAGGCCATCGACCGAAAGCGTGGTCATGGTCGGCAGGATCATGACGGCCAGCACGATGGCGCCGGGCAAGATGCCCAGGCCTGTGCTCACGTGGAGAACGCTCTTCATAAGGCCGACGACCACGTGAAAACCGATCAGGCCAAAGACGACCGAGGGAATGCCGGTCAAAAGCTCAATAAGCGGCTGAAAGACCTTGGAGCCAAACTTAGGCTGGATCTCGACCGCAAAGATGGCAGAGCCGATGGCGATGGGCAGCGCGATGAGCGTGGAGAGCACCATGACCGCAAACGAGGTGACGATCAGGGGCAGGGCGCCGGTGTAGGGCAGGCCGTTTTCGGCTGTGTTGGCCAGATCCCACTTGGTGCCGGCGAAGAACTCTACGACCGAGACGCCGTCCTTGAGAAAAGCCGAGAGGCCCTTTTGGGCGACCATAAAGATGAGCGCGGCAACGACAAGCGTCACGAGCGCTACGCACGCGCCCGTGACGCCCAGGCCCACGTTCTCAAGGTCGCGCTTTGGCAGCTGTTTTGCCATTGCAAACCTTTCCGGGGCGATTACTTATTTAGCGGATACCTTGCCGCTGGCGTCCTTGACGACCTTCATGGCAGAGACTGGGATAAAGCCCTGCTCCTCGACGAGCTTGCCCTGGACGTCGTCGGAAAGCATGAACTCCAGGAAGGCCGTGGTGGCCTCGTCGGCGTCCTTGGAGCAGTACATGTGCTCGGTCGCCCAGATCTTAAAGGAGTCGTCGGTAACGTTTGCGCTCTTGGGCTCGACGCCCTCGACCTTGATGGCGTTGAACTTGGAGTCGTCGAAGTGCGAGAAGTCGAGGTAGGAGATGGCGTTGTCGGTGCTGGCCATCTGGGTCTGGACGTCGCCGGACTTGTCGAGCTCGGCGTCGCCCTTAAAGTCGTTGGCCTCGTCGCCAAAGACGGCAGCCTCAAAGGTGGCGCGGGTACCGGAGCCGGCCTTGCGGTTGAGGACGACGATGGTGGCGTCGTCGCCACCGACCTCCTTCCAGTTGGTGATCTGGCCGGAGAAGATGCCCTTGAGCTGCTCGAGGGACAGGTCGTCGACCGTAACGTTCTTGGAGACGACGGGGCCCATGCCCACGACGGCGACCTCGTGGTCGACGAGGTTCTTGACCTGATCGGCCTCGAGCTTGGTCTCGGCGAAGACGTCAGAGTTACCGATGGTGACGGTGCCGGCGGCGACAGCGGTCAGGCCCTTACCCGAACCGTTACCCGAACCGGAGACGGAGACGTCCGGATTGGCATCCATGAACTTCTCGGCAGCGGCCTCGACGAGAGCCTGGAACGAGGAGGCACCGTCGTAGGTCACCTCACCGGAGACGGACTCGGCGGCAGCGGCGCTACCCTTGTCGGCGGCGTCGGAAGCGCCTGCGCCGCCGCAACCAACGAGGCCGAGGCCCACGATGCTGGCGAGACCACCAGCGAGGCCGAGGAACTGACGACGAGAATAAGCCTGATCGAGCATGATCTTCCTTTCATACAAGCGACTCGCGGGCACCCTGCCCGCTTTGCTGTTTGGAAAGATACGGCCCCGACCGGTCAGCGCCCGCACCAACTGCGGTTTCTTACGGGCTTTTGATAGACCCTTACCGCAAGCGCGGCTCGGCTTTACAAACGAATAACAAACCCGCCGCCAAGCATGGCCAGCCTTTACACCAAATGATCCCTTGGGGACGGAGGAAAACGGATCATCGGGTTGAGCAGACCCCAAAATGATCCGTTTTCCTCCGTCCCTAAGGGATCATTTTCAGAAAGAGGACGGCATAGACCTTCTGGTCATGCCGTCCTCTTCAAAAGACAGGTTGTCACTCTGGCGTTCGCGTAACCTTAAAGCTCTAATTCATTCAAACGCAGGATCGCCACGATATAAATCTTGAGTGCCTGCTTGAGCTGTTCCTCGTTGGCGCACTCGTTGGGGCCGTGCATCTGGCCGCCCCATGCGGGCAGCTTCAGGCCGGTCTCCTCGGGCCCAAACGATACGGCGCGGGCAAAGTTGCGCGCGTACGTGCCGCCGCCCATGGCAAAGGGCTCGGCATGCTTACCCGTAAACTCGTTATAGGTATCGATAAGCGCCTTCACGGCCGGGTCGTCGGCAGAAACCGAGAACGGCACCTTCGCACGACCCACGCGGCACGTCACGCCAAAGCGACCCACGAGCGGCTCCAGCTGCTCGCAGATGGTGTCGGCGCTCGTGCTGTCGGGGAAGCGCACGTCAATAACCTGCTCAATATGTCCATCCGCCACGCGGATGACGCCGGGGTTGCAGGTGAGCGGGCCAAACGCGGGACTCGTCGCGTCGATGCCCAGGCCGCGACCATAGGCGTCCGC
Organism: Collinsella sp. AF31-11; assembly: GCF_003475605.1. Classification (NCBI taxonomy): domain Bacteria; kingdom Bacillati; phylum Actinomycetota; class Coriobacteriia; order Coriobacteriales; family Coriobacteriaceae; genus Collinsella; species Collinsella sp. AF31-11. The sequence continues at coordinate 18,079 of NZ_QRQS01000011.1, read as the reverse complement.
ATGTACAAAGGCCAGGAACTTGACAAACTCGTGCTCGGCGGGCGTCAACAGGCGCTCGTCGCGTGCGGCAAACGTGTCCTCGATCTCGCGCAGGTATGTCACGACCAGGCCGACGGCATTGATCGTCCCCTCGGGCATCGAGGCATGGCCACCAATGCCGTGAGCGAAAATCTGCGCATGCCCGTTATCGAGCGCTGTAATCTCCAGGCGATCAGCGTTCTCGACCGGGGCAGGCAGCTCATCGGCGGCAATCGCGAGCTCGCAGATAGACTGCGACGGAATGGCGTTGCTCGCCTCGGCACCGCTCCAGGACACAATGCGCCCGCCGTCGATCTTGGAGCTCACAAATGTCGCCCCAAACTGGCCCTTCTCGGCATTGCAAACCGGGAACTCGGCATCGGGCGTAAACAGAAAGTCGGGGTCTGCGTGGTTCTCCAGATAATGGTGAACGTCGGACATGCCCACTTCCTCATCGCAGCCCAGCAGCGCGCGGAAGGTATAGCGCGGGGTAATGCCGTGCTTGAGCAGATAGGCGCCGGCGTAGAGCGACAGTACCGCCGGACCCTTGTCGTCGATCACGCCGCGGCCGAGCAGCCAGCCCTCGCGACGCTCCATCGCAAACGGGTCGGTGTTCCAGCCGGGGCCCGCGGGCACCACGTCCACATGGCAAATGGTCGCGAGCTGCTTATCGCCGCGGCCGGGAATGTCGGCAATACCCACATAGCCCTCGTCATCGCTCGTCTGGTAGCCGAGCTTTTGCGCAATGCCGAGCGCGCAATCGAGCGCATCACGGACCGGGCGGCCAAACGGCGCACCGGGCTCCGCATCGGCGGCAACGGCAACAGACGGGTAGCTCACCAGCTGCTCGATATCGGCGACGACATCCTCCCAGACCTCGTCGACGTATTCGGCAACACTCTGCTCCACCTGATTCATGGACGACCTCCTTACCAATGAGCGACGAGCACGCCCGCCCCTCACATTACGTCATTAGATAGCGAAAAGTTTAGCAAGCTCGGCCACCGAGTGCACCACCGCATCGGCACCCGCGGCCTCGTGCTCGCCCGGCGCCGCCGCACCCGAATAGATGCCGATGCACGGCACGCCCATTGCGTGCGCGCCCTCCACGTCGTTAAAGCGATCGCCGACCATCACGGCATCGTCGGCGCACGCCCCAAGTGCCGCCAGGGCATCGCGGATCGAATCGGCCTTGGTCTCGCGGCCCTGCGGCGGATTCATGCCGACCACGGCTTCGAACTGAGAAAGACCCAGCTCATGCACCATATCGATGCACTTCGCTTCCATGCGCGACGTCGCAACGGCCATGCGCTTGCCCTGGGCGGCAAGGCCGTCGAGTAACCCGGGAATCCCATCGAACACGGGATACTCCTCCGGCCCCAGCTCATCAAAAAAGGCGCGGTACTCATCGGCCACCACAAGCGACTCCTCGCGGGAAAAGCCGTAAAAGTCGTGAAAGCTCTTCCACAGGGGCGGCCCGATCATGCGGCGCAGGTCACCCATCTGCGCCTCCGAAAAACCGCGCGCAGCCAGCGTCTTGCGCGTCGAGGTCATCACCGCCCGGCCCGTATCGGCCACCGTGCCGTCAAAATCGAACAGCACGACCGGCCGCCTGCATATCTCCAGTGCCTCCATCGGCATTCCTCTTCCCCAGTTGACGATTTCCACATCGACACTTCAAACTGTTGTCTATTCAACAATTGAACCTAGCAATGTAGAGCAACTCCACTATACTTGACGAACTTTGCTCTCTGAAGGCGGCGTTGCCGCGCCCCAACGAAAGGTGCAATTATGTCTTTTGCCATCATAACCGACTCCACGTCGGACATCTCCCCCGCCCGCGCCCAAGAGCTCGGCATTTACGTGATTCCGCTGCATGTGATTATCGAAGGCGAGGATCTGCTCGACCAGGTGCAGATTACCGCCGAAGAGTACGTCGCCCGCATGGCCGGCTCCGAGCAGCTGCCGCACACCTCGCAGCCGAGCGCCGGCGAGTTCAAAGCGCTCTTTGATCGCGTGCTCGCCGACGGCCACGACAGCGCCATCTTTATCTCGCTGTGCAGCGAGTGGTCCGCCTGCTATGCCAACGCCAGCCTGACGGCCGAAACGCACGAGCTCGACGTGCGCTGTATCGACTCGCGCACCGGCTCGGGTGCCGAGGGCCTGCTGGTGGAGTACGCGCTGGCCATGCGCGAGGACGGCCGCAGCCTGGACGAGACCGAGGCGCAGATCCGCGCGACGCTGCCCGATGCCCACCTGCTGCTGATTCCCCGCACGCTCGAGAACCTCGTTAAGAACGGCCGCGCGCCCAAACTCGCCGGCCAGCTGACGCAGATGCTCAACATTCGCCTGGCCGTTTCGCCGGAATGGAAATCGGGCGAGATTAAGGCCATCAAGAAGGGCCGCGGCGCCAAACGCATCGTCGCCAACACCATGTCCGATTGCCTCGCATTTTTGGCCGAGCATCCGGGCTCCAGCGTTCGCGTGCTCACAACCGGCGCCGCCGAGGAGCAGGAGCTTGTCAACCAAGCGCTCGCAGGCCAGGACTACGTAGACGCCGGCACCGGCCCCATCGGCTGTACCATCGCCACCCACGTAGGCGTCGACGCCATTGCCATCAGCTACTGCCCCCGCTACCAGCCCATCCACTAGGGGCACCTTTACCACTTGCGGTGAAATAGGGACTGTTTTTGGCTTATCAGCCGCAAATCAATCCCTATTCCACCGCAACTTAGAAATCGGCAATCAGCCCTGCGGACCCCGGAACAGTTCCTCATGCGAGCCCATTCTGACCAGTCGGATCACAGGATTAGTCTTATGCGGCAAGTACAGAACGACCACATCGACCAACCCATCGGATAGAAGGAAATCGATGTGGCCGTTGTAATTGCCGCCCGGGCTTGAAAGCTCATGGGCGCCATATTCCGCGGGAAGCGAGCCGCGAGCTGCAAGCTCTGCGACTGCCGCCTTAAACTCGGTTTTTAGCTGCGGATGGATGCGCATCGTCCGTTTGTAATCCGCCTTAAACTGAGCCTCGACTTTAATCTCAAACATCGCTAGTCCTCATCGAGGAACGATATAAGCTCATCAGCGTTATTGAATGACGGGCTGTCGTCTGGCAGAATCCCCAACTCATGAGCCTCGGCGATCACCATGGCGCGCCTCGTCGCCTCGTTGGGGACTTCGGGCCGACCCACAATATCAAACGGAATCTTCCGCTGATTTACAAGCTGCCGAACAGCAAGATTGAGATACGAATTGAGACTCAGGCCAACCGAATCCAAAAACTCAGTCGCCTGTTCCTTGAGCCCCTCTTCGATGCGAACTGTCGTTGGCTTAACCGTTGCAGTAGACATTCGCGACCTCCTCGCCTCGTCTTTTGCATCAGTATACCCAATTTGAATGGCAGCCTGATGTTACTTAGCATCAGACTGCCATTCAAATTACCATAAGGGCAGGAACGCCCGCCCTACATCAGCCCGCTCAGGGCGATATCGACGGCCTCGTCGAGGTCGTCGGTAATGTGCACCAGCTCCGGATCGAGCGGGCTGATCATACCGGTGTCCATCACCGGGCCGTTGAGCCAGTCGAACAGGCCCTGCCAGTACTCGCTGCCCACCAGCACGAGCGGCATGCGCTTGACCTTGTGCGTCTGCACCAGCGTGAGTACCTCGAACATCTCGTCGAGCGTACCAAAGCCGCCGGGGAACACGATGGCACCCGAGCTGTACTTAACGAACATGGTCTTGCGCACAAAGAAGTAGCGGAAGTCCATACCCAGGTTCACGTATTTGTTGAGCCCGTGCTCGTGCGGCAATTCAATGCCCAGGCCAACTGACTTGCCGTTGACACTCGCCGCTCCCCTGTTGGCCGCTTCCATGATGCCGGGGCCACCACCGGTGATGACCGCCACGCCGCGCTGGGCGATTTTACGACCGACCGTACGCGCCGCCTTGTAGAGCGGATCGGTCTTGGGCGTGCGGGCACTGCCGAAGATGGTCACCGCAGGACCAAGCTCGGCAAGCGCGCCAAAGCCATCGACAAACTCGGCCTGAATGCGCAGCACGCGCCAGGGGTCGGCATGCAACCAGTCGGTCGAGTCCTCGGGCGCCAGCAGGTTGGCGTAGGTGTTGTCCTTAGGAATCATGGGGCCGCGCATGACCACGGGGCCGCGTCGGTACGTCTCGTCGTAGGCCGGCTCGCCCTCGACGTTCTCATTCTTAATCAAGGGTACTCCTATCGAGAAAAAGAAAAGCGAGCGGGGTCGACGCCATGCGTCAAACACCCGCCCGAACATCAACTATTCGGTATGGTACCCACGATGCATCATGCGCTTGCAAGGCATCGGTCAGCGGTCGCGGCTCTTAGTAATCCACCGCGGCAGGACTATTCATCCAGTCGCTCACGAATGCGCCGTAGCGGCCCTCGATAATGGCCTGGCGGGCACGCTGCATAAGGTTGAGCAGGTAGTAGATATTGTGCATCGAAAGCAAAATGCCGCCGAGCATCTCCTTCTGCGTGACCATGTGGCGAATGAGCGCACGGCTGTAACCGCCCGTGCACACCGGGCAGGTGCAGGTGGGATCGATGGGACCGTCGTCGTGCGCAAAGCGAGCGTTGCGGAAGTTGAGGCGACCCTCGCTGGAGAATGCCGTGCCCATACGGCCGGTGCGCGTCGGCAGCACGCAGTCAAACATGTCGATGCCCACGCCAACGCCGCGCACGAGCGTGGTCGGGTTGCCGACACCCATCAGGTAGCGCGGCTTATGCTTGGGCATGTACTCGCTCACGAGCGGCGCCAGGGTCTCGAACATGGTCTCGTGATCCTCGCCCACCGAATAGCCACCGATACCATAGCCCGGGAAGTCGCCGCACTCCTCCAGATGGCGCAGCGAACGCAGGCGCAGATCCAGGTGCATGCCGCCCTGAACGATGCCAAAGAGCGCCTGGTCATCGCGGGTATGCGCCTTATAGCAGCGCTCGGCCCACATGCTCGACAGCTCAACGGCGCGCTCAACGTAGGCGCGCGTGGCGGGATAGCCCGGGCACTGGTCGAGCTGCATGCAGATATCGGAGCCGAGTTTCATGGCGATTTCCATGTTGTCCTCGGGCGTCCAAAACACGTGGCGGCCGTCGTAATCGTTGACGATAAAGCGCACGCCCTCATCGGTGAGCTTGACGGCATCGTTGTGGCTGAAGACCTGGAAACCGCCCGAGTCGGTGAGGATGGGGCCGTGCCAGTTCATGAACTTGTGCAGGCCGCCCAGCTCGGCGATGGTATCCTCGCCGGGACGCATGGACAGATGATAGGTATTGGCGAGCACGATCTGGGCGCCGAGCTTCTTGACAGTCTCGGTAGGAATGCCCTTGACGTTTGCCTTAGTGCCCACGGGCATAAAGATCGGCGTCTCGATGTCGCCGTGCGGGGTGTGCAGTACGCCGGCGCGCGCGTGCGTCGTCGGATCCTCGGTAATCAGGTCGAATTTAAAAAGGTTCTGGTCCATAAACTGGAACTCCTTGGTTGCGGTTCATACGCAAACCATTATACGGGCAACCCGCAAGAAGCACCGACTCGACAGAAACTGGTGCAAAGGAAACCTGCCCCCTTGCACCAATGCACCAGGATAAAAATGATCCGTTTTCCTCCGTCCCCAACGAATCATTCCCGAAAGCCACAGCAACGCCGATGTCTTGGAAATGTCAGCGAGCGGTCGCCAGAGCGAACAAATTGGCATGAAAAGAGGGCGGCATAGACCTTCTGGTCATGCCGTCCTCTTTGAATGACAAGTTGTCGCTCTGGCGACCGCGCAGCGTCGAGCCATTACGCGGTTTGGTAAAACCGCGTAACCCTTAAGGCCGCTGGCCCATGCCACCCTCGAGGGTGACCGTCTCGCCGTTCATATACTTAAAGTCGGGACCGCAGAGCTGAACGACAACGCGGCCGATCTCCTTCTCGACGTCGCCGTAATGGCCCGCCGGCGGCATGTGGACGTTGGCCTTGAACGCCTCGGGATAGGCATCCTGGAAGTTCTCGAGCGCAGCGGTCCAAGCAAGCGGGCACACGATGTTGACGTTGATGCCGTCCTTGCCCCACTCGTTGGCAGCAACGCGGGTCAGGCCGCGGATGCCCTCCTTGGCGGCAGCATAGCTGCACTGGCCATAGTTGCCAAACAGGCCGGCGCCCGAAGCAAAGTTGACCACGGAACCCTTGGTCTCCTTCAGGTGCGGATAGGCCTTCTGCATATACAGATAGGTGGCGTACAGGCCGGAGTAAATGGCCAGGTTGAACTGGTCCATGGTGTGGTCGGCGATGGTCACGCCCGAGGCGCTGGCCTGAGCGTTGTTGACGACGGCGTCGATGCGGCCGAACTCCTCAATGGCCTTGTCGATGACGTTCTGGACGACGACTTCGTTGTCCTGACCGGCCGAAACATCGGCCTGAACGGGCAGAACCTTGACACCGTACTCGGCCTCGAGAGACTCCTTGGCGGCCTCGAGCTTAGCAACGTTGCGGCCGGTGATGACGAGGTTTGCGCCCTCCTTGGCAAAAGCGATATCGATGCCGTAGCCGATGGAGCCAGCGGAACCGTCCTTAAGCGTGGCCTTGCCGCCGCCGGTGACGATCACGGTCTTGCCAGTGAAAAGTCCCATAAGAAAGTCCTTTCAAATCACGACGGGCACGCCCGCCGACTGCGCGCACCCAAATTCACGCGCCAAAAGCTGAAATGCAACTTTAACGTGTTCAAGTGAAAAATAAAGACTGCGGCAGGCGAACGGCACAACGTCATTCGGCGAAGGGGATGTCAAGCACAAACTGGATAAAGTGGCCGAGTTTTTGCTATCGACGCGAGCCATCGAACACGTTTTGAAACTTTGCTGCAGCGCGCGGGATGTCGGCGCGAGACTTTATCATAGGGTGACAAACAACGATGAGGAGCACATGCCTATGACAGACGAGCTGGACCCCCAGACTCAACAGCATATTGATGATTCCGCAGACGTCACTGCAGATGCTGACGCTGTGACCTGCGATGATATTGGCCTCGACGACCCCATCTTAGACGAAAGCGCTACGGCGGAAACCCCCGGCGCCGAAGATGCAGGCGAGCAAAACGACGATGCGCCCGCTCAGGACGACCACCCCGTACAGGATGCTGCTCCGCAAGCTGCGGGCCCTATCGAGGTTTCTTCGGAAGAAGAGCTCGACGCCGTCATGGACTCCATGATGGATGCCGTCAAAGCGATGAAAGACGCCGTGGCCGACGCTGACGTTGACGCCGAGGAAGAGGAGGCCGCCGAGGCGGCCTCGACCTTTGTACCCGGCGAGACTCCGGTTGCCGACCAGGGCAGCACCATGCCCTCGTTTCTGCAGCTCGAGCATCCCACGATTGGTGCCGATGCGGTCGACCCGCACGCAGCAGGCTTTTCTGTGATCGAGGGCGGTACCGGCAATATCGCCGTGCCGCAGGCTGCCGATGCGGACGCTGCCGACACCGCTCGCCCGACCGCCCCGCACTCCTCCGCCGCGAGCCGCGATCTGGGGACCGCTGTCTCGAACACTGCGAACGCCGTGGGCACCTTTATCGCCCAGGGCGCCTCGGCCATGCGCGAGATGAACGCCGCGAAAAAGGCACTTGCCGATGCCCGCGCCCACCTGGCCGAACTTGAGCAGCGCATTGCCGATCAGGCCGAGGAACTCGAGACGCGCCAGGATATCGCAGGCCGCTACGACCAGATCGTCGCCGACCAGCGTCAGGCGATCGCCACAGCGCAAAAGACCGCTGCGGCAGCCGAGATTGACCGTGATGCCCACGCCGCCAAAGCGACAGAGCTCAATGGTCAGCTCGAACAAATGAAGACAGAGGATGACGCGACTGAGCTCCGCCTGAAGGCCGCGCTCGACGCCGTAGAGGCCCGCGAGGCGAGCTCTCGCGAGACCGGCAACCGCCTCGTTCGACGTCTTGAGGATTCCAAGCGCATCCGCGACAAGGTGAAGGCCGAGCGAGACGCCGGCATTGCGGCCGCACAACAAACCGTCGACGCCACGCGCGCCCAGCTCGAGACGCTGCGCCATGAGTATGCCGAGCTGCAACGCAATCCCTCGGCAAATCCCGCCAACTATACGGTGCGCACCAGCGAGCTCTCGATGCAGATTTCCGACACGGCAGATGCCCTGCGTAAAGCCGAAGAAGATGTCCCGCGCATCACCGCCGACCTTGAGCACTCGCTTGCCGCAGCCGAGCAGGCCGTCGAGCAGGCTCAAGCCCCTATCGCCGACGCAAAACGCGCGCACCAAGCCGTGACGACCGAAGCCGATGCCGCGCGCGACGAGCTGCAGACGGCGAAGACAGCCGCCGCGACTCGTCAGCGCGAACTGCGCGAGAAGATCACTGCCGAGGACAAGGCACGCCGCGACCAGGAGCAGAGCATCGCCAACGCCCAAGCAGATGCCGCACATGCACAGTCGATCATCGAACAGGCGACCGAGGTGCACGACCATCCCGAAATCACCGAATCGCTCGCCGGGGCCTTGGCACGCGACAAGGCCGAGCATACCGAGACCGAGCACGAAGTGGCCCAGCTCGAGGCTACCGAGGATGACGTACGAGAGCGCACCCGCGACTCACGCATCAAATTCACCGGCGCCATCGTCTGCATCGTCGCCGTGATTCTAGCGATCATCCTGGTCTGGCTCTTCGCGAGCAAGTAAACCAGTTGCCAAAAAACGTTCAACGCAGTTGCGGTGAGATAGTTCCTGTTTAGTCCTCAATAAGGCCAATTCAAGAACTATCTCACCGCAACCTATTTAAATCGACGCAAGGCAACCTATCCCTCTTGCACCAATCTCTTGACATAAGGACTGTCCCCAAGTGCCGACACAAAAGGAACGTCCCCAAGTGCCAACAAAGGCGACGCCGATGCCTTGGCAAAGTCAGCGAAAACCCGCCAGAGCGAGCAAGGTGCCTTGAAACGAGGCGGCATTGACCTTCTGGTCATGCCGCCGAAGTTGAAAGGCAGATTGCCGCTCTGGCGGGTTTGCAGCGTCGAGCCGTTACGCGGTTCGTAGAACCGCGTAACTAACAAATGAGCATCGCATCACCAAAGCTGAAGAAGCGGTAGCGCTCCTCGATGGCGGCGGCGTAGGCATCCATGATCTGGTCGCGGGTGGCAAGCGCGCTCACGAGCATCATGAGCGTGGAGCGCGGCACGTGGAAGTTTGTGATCAGCGCGTCGACCACGTGATAGGTCGAGCCGGGCATAAGGTAGAGCTGCGTCGTGGCGTTCTCGCGCACCACGATGTCACCGCGGCCAAGTGTATCGGCCCCGTCCTCGCGGCCCTCAAAATAGCGCGCCGTCACGGCCGGATCGGACACCGGTGCCTCAGCGTCAAAGGCGCTCTCGAGCGAGCGCACTGCGGTGGTACCGACAGCAATCACGCGATGCCCCTCGGCCTTAGCCTTATGCACGGCGTCGACAACCTCCTGCGACACGTGGTAGCGCTCGGTGTGCATCACGTGCTGCGTGGGGTCGTCCTCCTCCACCAGACGGAAGGTATCGATACCCACCTCGAGCTCGACGGCGGCAAACTTCGCACCCTTGGCCTCGATAGCGGCCATAAGCTCGGGCGTAAAATGCAGACCCGCCGTAGGAGCGGCAGCCGAGTGCTCCTCCTTCATGGCGTAGACGGTCTGGTACTTCTCGGGATCGCCCTCGTAATCGGTAATGTAAGGCGGCAGCGGCACGTGGCCGGCAGCATGGATGGCCTCGTCGAGCGTGCGCGGGTCACCGGCGGCATTGCAACCGGCCGGCTCAAAACGCACCAGACGACCGCCGCGGCTATCGGTGACAAAGTCGATGACCTCGGCCATCAGCACCACGGGAGCCCCCTCGGGCGCATGGGCGCCACCGGCGCGATACTCAATCTGAGCACCGGGCTTCAGGCGCTTGCCCGGCTTGACCAGGCACTCCCAAACGTGACCCAGCGGGTCAACATCCTCGCGGCGCTTGAGCAGCAGCGTCTCGACCACACCGCCCGAGCCAGCCTTGCGACCGATAAGACGGGCCGGCATCACGCGCGTCTGGTTGATGACGAGCACATCGCCCGGCTCGATATAGTCGATGATGTCGCGGAAGATGCGGTGCTCAACGGTACCGCCGTGCTCCAGCGGCTTCCCCGCCTGGGAGCCTTTGCGATCCACCACCAGCAGGCGGCAGGAGTCGCGCGGCTCGGCAGGAGCCTGGGCGATCAGTTCCTCAGGAAGGTTGTAGTCAAAATCATCGGTACGCATAGACACGTCGGATACTCCTTATATAGCTAAAGTCCGCTCTACATCCTAGCAGGCTGCCAGCTCAAAAGAACTACTTTTTGGACGCTTTGCGCTCGTCGCGGATGCGAGCGCGGTCCATGGCCGCCTCGACGGCCGAGAATCGGCAGCCGCAGTAATTCTGCCGATACATGCCCAGCTCACGCGAACGACGCGTGGCCTCGGGATAATACGGGCGAAAATCGCGAATCACCGGGGTGAGACCGCGGGCGACAGCCAGACGCTCCAAAACATCATTGCAGGTATCGAACAGCTGATACGGCGAGACGGCGAGCGTCGTGCCCACAAACTCAAACCCGCGCTCCTGGGCCACGCGGCACGCCTCGGCCAAGCGCAGGGCATAGCACGCGCGACAGCGACGGGGTCGATCGGCGCCCAGCGGGGCCACGCCGGCCTCCCAGCGCTCGCGGTCCTCCCCCGCTTCGATGAGCTCGATGTCGCCATCGGCACACCACCGGCGTAGCTCGTCCAAGCGGCGCTGCCATTCATCGCGCGGCTGAATATTGGGGTTGGTCCAGCAAATCGTGGGTTCAAACCCCTCTTCGCGCAGCAAGCGAACCGGCTCAAGTGAGCACGGCGCACAGCAAGCGTGCAACAACAACGGCCTCATCAACATCTCCTCACCCGAAAAAGCGCACGCCAAAGGACGTATCCTCGCAGGCGACAATGCGGCGGTCGCGCAGGATGGTCCGCACGTAATACCAATCGCCCACGCAGCCCGACAAGTGCAGACCAGCCGCCAGGTAGCACAGCAGCGGATAGCCCGAGAACGCAAACCCCAGGGCAAACGCCACCGTCAAAACAACCGTGGGCGCCAGGCAAATGGCCATGTACCGCCGACGCGAATACACAACGCCCTCGGCGCAGGCATAGATCATCGCCGTCTCACGATTCGCGCCAAAGGTCACATGCGCGCCCGCAGGCGCCAGCAGCTTAAAAAACACCGCATGCACCAGCTCGTGCACGGCAAACGACGCTGCAGAAACCGCAGCCACACCGACCATCCAGCCCACGACGGTGGTCCAGCCGCCCGCCTCAGCCGCATCCAAGTCCGCAGGCCCGCCCAGCAGCATAAACATCGGCACCAGGCACACGGCAAACACCGCGATCACGGCCATCCCCCACACGAAGCAAGCGTGTAGAAAATCCTCGTCCTCAAACGCATGTATGTTGGAAATCTCATTCATAGCATCTTAGGATAGCGCCCCTGCCACGTACCCGTCCGCATGTGCGATAATGTCGAACGATATGCACGAATTGACCACCGCATCGCCAGGCCTTGCGCCCGGCCGCGCTCTTACCATATGCGAAGGAGTCCCATGGCATCCAAATACTCCATGAACGACCGTCCCAGCTGGCCTCGCCGCGCCATCGTTACCGCCGGCGAGCCCTACGGCAACAAGGGCCTTCACTTTGGCCACGTTGGCGGCGTCTTTGTCCCGGCCGACTTCTTCGCCCGCTTCCTGCGCGACCGCCTGGGCCGCGAGAACGTCATCTTCACCTCGGGCACCGACTGCTACGGCTCGCCCATCATGGAGAGCTACCGCAAGCTCAAGGAGAATGAAGGCTACGATAAGTCCATCGGCGAGTATGTCGAGTCCAATCACTCCCGCCAGGCCGCGACCCTCAACAACTACAACATCAGCTGTGACATCTACGGCGGCTCGGGCCTTGAGCCGGCTGCGCAGATTCACAACGAGGTGACCGCGGAGATTATCGAGCGTCTGCACGAGCAGGGCACCATCTCCAAGCGCTCCACGCTGCAGTTCTACGATGCCAAGGCCGGCACGTTCCTCAACGGCCGCCAGGTCATCGGCCGCTGCCCCATCCAGGGCTGCAAGTCCGAGAAGGCTTATGCCGACGAGTGCGATCTGGGCCACCAGTTTGAGCCCGAGGAGCTCATCGCGCCCAAGAGCCAGCTCACCGGCGAGGTGCCCGAGCTGCGCCCGGTCGACAATCTCTACTTTGATCTGCCGGCCTACCTCGACTTTATGAAGACCTATACCGCCAAGCTCGCCCAGAACCCGCAGGTTCGCTCCGTGGTCTCCAAGACCATGGAGGAGTGGCTGCTGCCGGCTCAGCTCTACATCCAGAACAAGTTCCGCGAGGCCTTCGATGCCGTCGAGGGCCAGCTCCCCGAGCACACCGTGCTGGAGCCCGAGGGCAACAAGAGCAGCTTTACCGTCACCTTCCCCAGCTGGAAGGAGCGCGACGACGCCCACGCGGTGCTCGCCAACGGCGGCGTGCGCTTCCGCAGCGGCAAGGCGCTCGTGCCCTTCCGCATCACCGGCAACATCGGCTGGGGCGTTCCGGTGCCCGAGGTTGACGGCGTAACCGACGTCACCTGCTGGTGCTGGCCCGAGAGCCTGTGGGCGCCCATCAGCTACACTCGCACCGTGCTCGCACGCGATGCCAAGGCCGCCGGCGTGACCGAGGGCGTCGCCGCCCAGGATGCCGCCCTCATGGGCGAGCCCGCCGCCGATTCCACGCAGGTCCCCGTGCCCACCTACCAGCACAGCTCGCTCGACTGGCGCGACTGGTGGTGCTCGGACGACGCGCAGATCTACCAGTTCATCGGTCAGGACAACATCTATTTCTACTGCATCGCGCAAACCGCCATGTGGGAGGCCCTGGGTTGGGACCTTACGCAGAGCACCGTCAGCGCCTGCTATCACCTGCTCTACATGGGCAAAAAGGCCAGCTCGTCCTCGCAGACGCCTCCCCCGCCGGCAGACGACCTGCTCAACCACTACACCTGCGAGCAGATGCGCGCGCACTGGCTGTCGCTCGGCCTATCCGAGAAGCCGGTGAGCTTTAGCCCCAAGGCATACGACACGCGTGTGACCGGCAAGGACAAGGACGGCAACGAGGTACGCGCCTGCGACGACAAGCGCGTTATCGACCCGGCCCTTAAGGAGAGCGCCCTTTTGACCGGCGTGTTCAACCGTCTGGCCCGCAGCTGCTTCTACGGCGTCGCCGTCAAGGAAGGCGACGAGAGCCCCTACCGCAACGGCTGCATCCCCGCCGGTGCCGCTTCTGACACCGTGGTCGAAGCCGCCCAGCAGGCAGCCCTCGCCTTTGAGCAGGCCATGTACAAGTTCGAGACGCACCGCGCGCTTGCCGTGTGCGACGACTACCTGCGCGCCGCCAACAAGCGCTGGAGCGACGCCTCCAAGGCCGCCAACAAGCTCGAGGGCGAGCCGGCCAATGCCGCGATGACGCAGGCCCTTGTCGACGCCTTTACCGAGCTGCGCGTGGCGACCGTCCTGATGCACGGTATTGTGCCGGCCGGTTGCGAGCTCATCTGCGAGTACTTCGACGTCGACCCGGTCGCTTTCTTTAGCTGGGATAACATCTTTGCCTCCACGGACGAGTTCGTGGAGATCCTGGGCGAGAAGCCCGGCGAGCACCGCGTGAAGCCGCTGCCCCCGCGCTTCGACTTCTTTAGCAAGCACGAGAGCCAGTACTAAACACTCGACATGTAACGGAATGGGAAGGAAAGACGGATGTCCAAGCCGCGTCGTCGTAAGCAGAAAAAGCAGGTCAAGGCCGAGCTCAAGCTCAGGCAGTTTGCCGCCACCGAGCTTTCCGACCAGCTTGCCGCCCTTCCTTGCGCCGCCGACCTGCCGCGCTTTATGGTCGACACGGTCGCCGGCGCCTATGCGCCCGCCGATGCCGAGCTCATGATCAAGGGCTTCGGCGCCGCGGCCACACGCCCGGTCACGCTGCGCGCCAACACGCTCAAGGCAACCGCCGAGGACATCGCTGCGGCGCTCGATGCCGCCGGCATCGCCCACAACCCCGTCGCCTGGTACCCAGACGCCTTCATCCTGCCCGACGCCCAGGTTTCCGACCTGTGGGACCTCGACATCTACCGCGACGGCAAGATCTACTTGCAAAGTCTGTCGTCCATGATGCCGCCGTTGGTCCTGGGCGCCCAGGCATGCGAGGACATCCTGGACATGTGCGCGGCCCCCGGTGGCAAGACGACGCAGATCGCCGCCCTCACGCAGGGCCAGGCGCACCTTACCGCCTGCGAGATGAGCATTCCCCGCGCCGAGAAGCTCGAAGCCAACCTCCACCGCCAAGGCGCAAAAAACGTGCCCGTCATGCGCATCGACGCACGCGAGCTCGACGAGTTCTTCCGCTTTGACCGTATCCTGCTCGACGCTCCCTGCACCGGCACGGGCACAGTCGTCAGCGGCAACGAGAAGAGCCTGCGCGGCCTCACCGAGCAGTTGCTGAGCAGGTGCGCCCGCTCGCAGCGAGCACTTCTGGACCGCGCCATGGGAGCCCTCAAACCGGGCGGCACGCTCGTCTATTCGACTTGTTCGATCTTGCCGCAGGAAAACGAGGACGCCCTGCAAGAGGCCCTCGACAAGCACATGGACTGCGAGCTTATCCCCCTCGATGGCACGCCGAGCGAAAGTGAGGCACGCCGCGCCCAGGAAGCTGGTGAGGAGCCGCGCATCGAGTCCAACGCCCTGACCGAAGCCATTGCCGCGGGTCAGGTATCGGCCATCGCCAACGGCCTGCCCGGCACGCTCACCATTCCGCCCAGCCGCGACTTTGAGGGCTTCTACATTGCCCTGATCCGAAAACGCAGTTAGCGCACGGATCCAAAACTCAACAAGCTATCTCCGTGCGCGTTTGCCCTGCTGGTCGCGATGCCGTTTAAGCATCGTGCGCTCCTTGCGTTCGGCCCTTTTGCCCTTAATGGCCGTGACCACAAAGTAGATGACCGCGGCGGCTACGATTGCGCCCACGCATAGGCCAATCGAGCCCAACATTGCCGAAAATTCCATACCGCGTCACCTCTCTTTTAAACGGGACTTTCAAGATAGCACCTCGATCCCCGCCACCACAGCTCCTTCACGTTCGCCGGCCCTTCGGTCTAACGGATGGCGCGGCGGGGAAAAATCAACTCGTCAAACGGTTTAGCAAGCACAACGCTGCCGGCACCCTGCCGGCCGTCATCACATAGAATCGAGCCTCCATGGATACCCTCAACGATCTAAATGAGCGCGTCGACGCCTTCGTCGGCACCAGCTCCTTCGACACGCCTGCCGCGGCAAACGACCAATCCCCCATCGATGTGCCCGCCGAGGTTCACGAGGACATCGTCGCCTCGGTCGATTTCTCCGAGGTCGAGCTCGCAGACGAGTTCACCGAGCCCCAGGTAGCCGTGACCCCCAACGGACTGCTCCCCATGGAGCCGCTGCCCATCGACGGGCGTTTGCGCAAGGCGGCCCTTCGCATGCCTGACGAGATTGAGGAGGCCAGCGGCTTCACGCTCTTTGGCCGCCGCATCAAGTCGCTCATTTACACCACCGATGTCGCGGTTATCCGCAACTCCAACGCCGATGCCGTCTTTGCGGTCTACCCTTTCACGCCGCAGCCCGCCATTACGCAAGCGCTGCTGACCGTCGCCGAGTGCCCGGTCTTTGTAGGTGTGGGCGGTGGCACCACCACTGGTAAGCGCTCCGTGCAGATGGCAGCCGTCTCCGAGATGCAGGGCGCGGCGGGATGCGTGGTCAACTCCCCCGCCACCGCCGAGATGGTCGAGCACATCACCAACATCGCCGACATCCCCGTCATCGCTACGGTCGTTCGCTGCGACGACGATGCCCACGCCAAGGTGCGCGCTGGAGCCAAGATTCTCAACATCGCCGCCGGCAAGAACACGCCCCAGGTCCTACGCGAGCTGCGCAAGCACTATCCCAACCTGCCGCTCATCGCGCCGGGCGGCAAGACGCCAGAGAGCATCCGTGAAACCATCGCCGCCGGCGCCAACGCCATCATCTGGACGCCGCCTTCGGCCCAGCAGCTACAGACCGACATGATGCAGCGTTATCGCAAGATGAAGGAAGACGCCACACCTGTCATCTCGCACGACGATGTGCCCATTATCGACCAGGTCTCCGCCGCCGAGGTCAGCCAGGTCGAGAACATGAATCCCGACGTGCCGATTCCCGACGAAGTCATCGAGCGCGTCGCTTCGATCCACGAGCGCGTCGAGGAGCATCGCGCCAACCGCGGCCTCAAGCCGTCACTGCACGGCTTCTTCTTCCGCGGAAAGAAACGCTAACCCCCAACAGCAAGGCCCGCCCCACTGAACTGCGTCCCAAATCTTGGACGCCCTAAATAGCGACTA
>NZ_QRQS01000011.1:1329-1572 GCF_003475605.1 Collinsella sp. AF31-11 | reverse complement strand
CCTGGGTTGAACTGCGTCCCAAATCTTGGACGCCCTAAATAGCGACTAGGCCGCGAGGGCCTGATCCCGGAACTCCTCCGGGGTCAGGCCCTTCAATCTTACCTGCCTCCGGCTCGTGTTCCAGTGGACTATGTATTCCTCCAGGTCGCGTTTGAAATCCTCGAACGTCTCCCACTCGCGGCCCCGGTAGAACTCGTCCTTGACGTGGCCGAAGAGCTGCTCGGTGGCGGCGTTGTCGATGCA
>NZ_QRQS01000011.1:759-1319 GCF_003475605.1 Collinsella sp. AF31-11 | reverse complement strand
TCCTTGACGTGGCCGAAGAGCTGCTCGGTGGCGGCGTTGTCGATGCAGTTCGCCTTCCTGGACATGCTCTGGACGATGCCGGCGGCCTCGAGCCTGGATGTGTACGAGGCGTGCTGGTACTGCCAGCCCCGGTCCGAGTGCATGGTCGGGGCGGCGCCCTCGGGGATCTTGGACAGCAGCTCGTCGAGCATCCTGACCTGCTGGGCCATGTCGGGCGTGGTCGATATGTCGCTCGCCACGATCTCCTTGGTGCAGAAGTCCAGCGTCGGGGCCCAGTAGGCCTTGCCGCCCGCCACCTTGAACTCGGTGACGTCCGTTCCCAGCTTCCGCCACGGGGCCCCGGCGTCGAAATCCCTCGCGATCACGTTCTCGAACGTCCTGCCGACGACGCCCCTGTACGAGTTGTACCTGTGGTAGGCCGTCTCGCGTCTGATACCGCAGCGAATCCCCATCTCGCGCATCATCTTGAGCACGGTCTTGTCGGCTATCACGGCCCCCTCTTCCGCCCTGAGGCACATCGCTATCTGCCGGTGCCCGCAGCCGTTGGCGGTGCGCGAGAA
>NZ_QRQS01000011.1:0-749 GCF_003475605.1 Collinsella sp. AF31-11 | reverse complement strand
GGCACATCGCTATCTGCCGGTGCCCGCAGCCGTTGGCGGTGCGCGAGAAGATCTCGGCGGCCGCCTCCCAGAGCTCGGGGCGCGTGGGCCTCGGCGGGTGCGCGAGGGCGTAGTAGTAGGTCGACCGCTTGAGCTCGGCGCATGCGAGCAGGTGCCCGAGCGCGTGCCCCTCGGCGCGCAGGGCCGCGACCGCTTCGGCCTTCGCCCTGGTCAGAGCCCGTCCCTCTCGACCAGGGCGCGTAATTTTTTTAGGTAGGCCACCTCGGCCTCGAGCCTACGGCACCGCTCCTCGAGCTCCTCCTCGCGGGTCCGCGGCCTCGCCTTGGAACCCTTCGGCCGGCCCTTGGGCCTCGGGCGCAGGGCCTCCGCGCCGCCCCGGCGGTATAGCGCGCACCACTTCTTGAGCGGCGACATCGACATTATGCCGAACGCCGCCATCGCCTCGGTCTTCGTCATGCCGCCGTCGACGACGGCGGAGGCGGCGGCGACCTTCTGCTCGTATGTGTACCTGCCCTGCTTTCCGTCCATGCGCAGCAGCACCTCGCTCCCGAATGCGCGGTATATCTCCTGCCATCTTCTCACGGCTTCCGCGGGAAGCGAAAGGGCAATCGCGGCAGATTTATACCCGTGCCCGAGCTCGAAGAGCCCTATGGCCGCCTTCCTGGCCTCGACATCATGCCTCACTCTCAAATCAACGCGCATAAAGAAAGCCTCCCATTTCTCATGTCCAAGAAATGGGAGGCAGTTCA
>NZ_QRQS01000010.1:105673-105989 GCF_003475605.1 Collinsella sp. AF31-11 | reverse complement strand
AGCGTTCATCCTGAGCCAGGATCGAACTCTCCGTCCAAAATGTATGGGCTTCGAGCCCGTCCGGTCCTCTCAGTTCATCGCTGATCGGTTCCGTTCGATTCATATGGTTCTGTATAGGAAAAGGAATTTCTCGGGGCCGCCTCTCGGCGGCCTTGCGAAAAACAAATCCAAGTTAGACCATTTCAAATGGTTCGATGTCTGCCCGGATGCGACACATCTGGTGTGTCCATCCTCGCAGTATCCGGTTCTCAAGGTGCACGCTTAGCGGCTGATCCGGTCCGACCGGGCCGCGCGGCAAGGAGATATATTGCCAGAC
>NZ_QRQS01000010.1:0-105663 GCF_003475605.1 Collinsella sp. AF31-11 | reverse complement strand
GCGGCTGATCCGGTCCGACCGGGCCGCGCGGCAAGGAGATATATTGCCAGACCGGAGGGGCGCCGGGGGCGGGAATCTGGGCGTACACATTTCCTACACAATTTTGGATCCGACTAACGTTTGCCAGCCGTTAACTACCGCTCGCCGAGCATCTCTTTATATGAGGCAGTCTCATGGTTAAAGCGGATACGTCCCCCTAGCTAAAGCACAGCCAGCATCGAGCAACTCATCACGTTCTTCCACCGAGAACCCCTCGGCGTAGACGCGCACCACTGGTTCGGTCCCGCTAGGACGGACCAGCAGCCACGTATCATCCTCGAATGACAGACGCAAGCCGTCCATATGACTAACGTTTTGCGGCACCTTGCCACAAATCGACTTGGGGTTTACGCCCGGCAGCAGGGTTCGTAACGTTTCGGCATCTTCGGCCTCAAGGCGCAAATCGCGTCGACCGTAACTCGTCTTACCAAAACTGTCCTCGAGTTGGTCGACCAGAACGCCCAAAGGCGCGTCCGTCTTTGCCATAAGCTCACACAGAATCAGACAGGCGAGGATTCCATCGCGCTCGGGCATATGCGCGGCGATGCCGATACCACCGGCTTCTTCGCCGCCCATGAGGACGCCGCCCTTCTTCATCTCCGCCGCTATATATTTGAAACCGACTGGTTTGACGGTCACGCGGCAGCCAAGCGCCTCGGCAATGCGACGCACGAGCGTCGAGCATGAAAGATTGACGACGACGCGCCCCTCCAAATTACGAAATTGAACCAAGTCGCCTAAAACGAGCGCCATGATCTGATGCGGATGTATATATCTGCCGCGCTCGTCAACCGCGCCGATACGGTCGGCGTCGCCGTCGGTCACCAGGCCAGCGCAAGCTCCGTCCTCGATAACCATGCGCTCGCAAGTGTCCACCCAAGGCTCAACGGGGTCGGGGCAGATATCTTCTTGATCAGACGCCTGCCCGGCGTGAATCTCGTGCACCTCAACGCCAAGCTCGCGCAGCAAGTCGGCTAGATAGCCCTGGGCTGCGCCGCCCATGGGGTCGACAACCACGCGCAAGTGCGCGGCGCGGATGGCTTCGGCATCGACAAACGATGCCACCGCTTGCATATAGTCAGGAATGATATCCGCGGTGCGATATTGCCCCTCGATCCCCATTGGCTCGGGAGCCATGGTCTCTTCGAGCTCTTCGATGACATCCTGGTTGGCGGTCGAGCCGTCACCCATGCGAATCTTGAGGCACAGATAACCCTGCGGATGATGGGACCCCGTCACCATGAGCGCGCCGCACGCCTCACCGTCATAAGCCGCCGCCCACGTAAGGGCAGGGGTCGGAACAGGTCGCGAAGCGAGCACGGCGTCTAGCCCGTGCGCTGCTAGCACGCCCGCCGCAAGCTCAGCGAACTCGCGCGCCAGGGGCCGGGTGTCGAACCCTATATATACCGTTTTGCCCGGATTGGTCTTTTGCCACAACTCGCCGACGGCATCGGCGATACGGGCAACGTTATCGGCAGTGAAGTCCTCATCGACGCGAGCGCGCCAACCGTCAGTTCCAAAATGAATTATCGCGCACACGCGCAGACACCTCACAGTGTTTGGATCATGTTACGCATGGGGTATACCCGCAACATGCACTCGGCAACCTGCCGGCACCAGCATTCACCATTTGGGCAAATGCTGCCAAGGACATGCAGGCAATAAAAAACCGCCCCGTATGGAGCGGTTTTGCCCTTTATATATCGAGCGCCTCGGCCATTGCTGCCGTAGTGATTGCCGTGGTTCCACAGCAACTGCCCACCATTGCGGCACCGGCATGTCTCCATTCGATGCATGCGCGCGCGAAAGCTTCAGGGTTCTCGTGCCATACGGGGCCATCCTGAGTCTGGACCGGATCGCCTACGTTGGGACGCACCGTGACGGGAGTCGTCGCCGATGCAACCATCCTGGGCACCGCCGCATTCGCGGCCGCAAGCGAACAGCAATTAACACCAACCGAGTTTGCGCCGTGTTTTTCGGCGTACAAAACGGCTGCCTCGATGTTGAGGCCATCGCCCAGCAGGTCGCCTTTATCGTCAACGACAAAACTCACCAGAACAGGCATGCCGTCGGCGGCATCTCGGGCGCCGGCAAGCATGGGCTGCAGATTACGGATAGACGTCACCGTCTCGATCAGCAGACCGTCAACGCCGGCATTGAGCAAGGCGTGCGCCTGTTCGCGCGCAATGCCGCGGATTTCACGATACTCGGCAGAGTCCTCGGCAAACCACTCAATACCGATCGGGCCCATCGAGCCCAGCAGCAGCTGAGGGTGCGCCTGGCGAGCATCGTCGACGGCCCCGCGATTGACCTCCGCCACGGACGGCGCAATCTGGTCGTGCTTGAGGGCATAGCTTGATGCCTGAAAGGTGTTGGTAATGAGCACCTGCGCACCGGCGGCGACATACAAGCGATGGATACGAGAAACGGCCTGCGGCTCTGCCAGATTCCAAAACGCCGGTGGAATGTCTGCGGCGTCGTACTCACTCAACAGAACACTGCCCATGGGGCCCTGCGCCAACAAGGTCTCGCTCGACAAGCGGCGCGTAAGTTCCTCGGCACCAAAGCGATTGTAATAACTCGTATCCATATATATCCCGCTATTCCTCGACGCTGATTCCTTGCTTTTCGAGATAGGCGAGCCAGCGGTTCATCGTGTCCTCGGATAGCGCATGCTCCATCATGCAGGCCTCGGAATCGGCTCGCTCAAATTCGACACCGAGCTCCTGAACCAAAAACGTGCGGATGAGGCGATGACGGTACCAGATAGCCGTGCCAACCTCGCGGCCGCGATCGGTCAGGATTACCTTGCCATAGTGCGATTGCTCGACAAGCTCGGATGCCTTGAGCGCCGAAACCGCTTTATTGACCGATGCCTTGGAGACGCCAAGGCGCTGCGCGATGTCGACCGATCGCACGCCGTTGGTTTCCCCCTCTTCGCTTTCAATGCGAACCATGCACTCCAAGTAGTCTTCGTTCGCCACCGTCAGATGTAGTTCGCGCGAGCTATTTGTCGTATCCATGATCTTCCGTCCCTTCTGCATTCAATGGCTGATTCTACCCCATCCAAGCGTCGCGGTATGCCGTGGCATACCGTGCTAGAGTTCTTGTTGCACACGACGACCAAGATTGGAGCGGTCTTTATGGAAAACACCACCACAAACCCCGATGTCCTCGAGCGCTTTTTGCGCTACGTCCAGATCAACACGCAGTCCGAGGATGCAAACTGCGACCAGGTACCCTCGAGCGCCGTTCAGTTTGACCTTGCCAACGTGCTGGCTGAAGAGCTGCGCGAGCTTGGTGCGGAAGATGCCCACGTGACCGAGCACGCCTATGTCTGCGCGCATATCCCCGCAAGTGCGGGCGCTGAGGACAAGCCCGCCCTGGGCCTGATCGCCCATCTCGACACCACCGAAGTTGCACCGGGCGCCGGCGTGAAGCCGCACATCGTACACTACGAAGGCGGCGACCTGGTCTGCGGCACGGTTGACGGTAAGCCCGTTGCCATGAGTACCGCCAAGCTTCCCGCCCTGAATGACCTCGCGGGTGAGGACCTGGTCTGCAGCGATGGCACCACGCTGCTGGGCGCGGACGACAAGGCAGGCGTCGCCGAGATCATGTCACTTGTCGCGCGTATCGCTCAGGACCCTTCTCTGCCCCATCCCGCACTCGGCATTTGCTTCTGCCCTGACGAGGAGATCGGTCACGGAGCCGAGCTGTTGGATATCGATACCTTTGGCTGCAAGTACGCCTACACGGTCGACGGCGGCCCCATCGGCGAGCTGGAGTGGGAGTGCTTTAACGCCGCCGAGGCGACCATCCGCTTTGAGGGCCAGTCCATCCACCCGGGCGACGCCAAGGGCCGTATGGTCAACGCAGGCAATCTGTTCTGCGACTTCAACGCGTTGCTCCCCTACGTGCAGCGCCCGGAGTATACGGAAGGCTACGAGGGCTTTTATCACCTTGAGGGTGTATCTGCGACCGTCGATCACGCCACGGCGCGCTATATCGTCCGCGACCATGACGCCGCCAAGTTCCAGCAGAAACTCGACCTTATTGATGCCGCCGCCTCGATGCTCAACCAGCGTCTGGGTGAGGAGCGCGTAACGGTCGAGATTAAGCAGCAGTATCGAAATATGGCCGAAATCGTTCGTGACTATCCCGAGCTTATTGATGTTGCCAAGGAAGCCTACCTTGCCTGCGGCGTTGAGCCCCAAGTGCTGCCGATTCGCGGCGGCACCGACGGCGCGCAGCTGTCGTTCCGCGGTCTGCCCTGCCCCAACCTTTCCACCGGCGGCTATTGCTATCACGGCGTCAACGAATTCGTCCCGGTCAGTTCGCTCGTCAAGATGACCGACGTGCTCCAGGAGCTCGTCGCCCGTTTCGCATAAGCCTGGCTGCATAAGCCCAAAAGACGAATCGCCCCGTCCTCTACAGAGAACGGGGCGGTTTTTTTGCTGCAATGAGAACAGGTTGACGCGCGCCAGCCTCTTGAAGCAAGGAGTGTCCCAAACTGCCGGCACATAAGGAACGTCCCCAAGTGCCAAGTGACTACCCATGTGCCAAGTGTTACGCCGATGCTCTGGCGGGTTTGTTGACCTTCTGGTCATGCCCTGCCTTTTGAATGACAAATTGTCGCCTTGGGCGGCGCGCAGCGTCGAGCCGTTACGGCGTTTGGTAAAACGCCGTAACTTAGTAGTTGGCTTCGTAGCCGTTACCGTCGCCGGTGGGCTCTTCGTAGTAGTCCGAATCGCTCGAATCGCTTGAGTCATCGGAATTGTCAGAGCTGACCGATGAGGTTGCGGTACCGTTTGCGTAGTCGTCAGACGTATTGTTGTTCAGGTCGCCAATCGTAGAGCTGGAACCGTCGGAAAGACCCATGGTGTTGGGACCCTTGGGATCCTTGCCGGCATCGACACGCTCCATCATTTCCTTGAGCTCGTCCTCGTAGACAAAGACGTAGCTCACACCGTCGATCATGGTGCTGTCGTCGGCGTACGAGGGCAGGTTGGCCGAGTAGATACCGTCGACATCCATACCGCGCATGGCGTTGACCGTAGACACGATATCCTGAACGCTCATATCGGTTACGAGCATATCGGACAGCGAATTAACCAGGCCAAAGATCTTCGTGGCATCGAAGTTATTGAGAATCTGGTTGGCAAGGGCGCCAAGCACCTGACGCTGGTGGCGCATGCGCGTGTAATCGCCGTCGGCATAGATGTAGCGGCAGCGGGCATAGGTAAGGGCGGTAGCTCCGTCCATATGCTGCTGACCAGCGGTAATCTTAATATCCAGGTGCTCGGGGTCGTCAACATCATCGGTTGCGTTAATGTCGATACCGCCAACCGAATCAATCAGCGCCTGCATACCGTCGAAGCTGACCTCGGCATAGTGGGAAATCTGAACACCGCACAGCTCGTTGACCGCCTCGACCATGGCTTCGGCGCCGCCAACGGTATGGCAGGCGTTGATCTTCATGGTCTCGCCCTTGTACACGACCCTGGTATCGCGCGGAACGGAAATGAGCGTCGCCTGCTTTTGCGTGGGGTCGATGCGTGCCAAGATAATCGAGTCGGCACGATACGTATCCTCGCCCGGACGGCCGTCGGTGCCAAGAAGCAGCACGTAGAACGGATCCTTTGCCTCATCGGTGTCAACCAGAACCCGACGCAGATTGTCGGTAATGACATTAGAATCGCCGAGCTTGCCCATAATGGTGGCAAACCACAGGCCGGCAGCGGTAGTGGCGCTCAGCAGCACGCCAAACACGACAATGAGCGCGACGTGACGAATCGTGTGGCTACGACGGCGCTGGCGGGCGCGCTCGGAATAGCGAGCGACGTTGTCGCGGCTGTAGATCTTGGCCTGCGCACCAGTCGAGGGTCTTCGGGTGTTATCCGCCAGGGGCTTCTTGTTAAACATAGGCAACCTGCATTAGTAGATGACGGGATCGGGGACGGTGGCATGTTCGACATGCGCGCCAAGCGCCTGCAGCTTTTCGACAAACTGCTCGTAGCCACGTTTGATGTGATGGATGGCAGAGACCTCGGTAACGCCGTCGGCGATAAGACCGGCAACCACAAGCGCCGCGCCGCCACGAAGGTCGGGCGAGGTGACCTGTGCACCCGAGAAGCCCTTGACGCCATGAATCATGGCATGATGGCTCTCGATACGAATGTCGGCACCCATGCGCACCAGCTCAGAGGCAAACATAAAGCGATTCTCGAAGATGTTCTCGGTAATAACGGAACTGCCATCGGCGAGGGCGGAGAGCACCATAATTTGTGCCTGCATGTCGGTCGGGAAGCCGGGGAACGGAAGCGTCTGGATGTCGACCGGCTTGATGCGCTCGGCGCGATTCACGTGAACGCCGTCGTCGGTACGCTCGCAATCGATGCCCATGAGCTCCATCTTCTTGAGCACCATGCCCAGATGGATGGGGCAAAAACCCGTGACGTCGACACCGCGATCGTCAGCCATCAGCGCACCGGCGACGATAAAGGTGCCGGCCTCGATGCGGTCGCCCACCACGCGATGGGTAACGGGATGGAGCTCTTCCACGCCCTCGATGGTCACGACAGGCGTACCGGCGCCGACAATCTTGGCGCCCATTTCGTTGAGCATGTTGGCGAGATCGACGATCTCGGGCTCGCGGGCGGCATTGTCGATAACCGTGGTGCCCTGTGCGCGCACAGAGGCCATGATGAGGTTCTCGGTCGCACCGACACTGGCAAACTCGAGCGTGACGGTGGTGCCGCGCAGGCCCTGAGGCGCGCTGGCGTTGATGTAGCCGTGGGCGGTATCAAACTCTACGCCCAGGGCCTCAAGACCCAGAATGTGCATATCGATCTTGCGAGCACCCAGGTTGCAGCCGCCCGGCATGGCGATCTTGGCGCGATGGAAGCGACCCAGCAGGGGTCCCATGACGGCGGTGGAAGCACGCATCTTGGCAACGAGCTCGTAGGGGGCCTCCCAAGAATCGGCCTGAGAGGTATCGATCTCGAGCGTGTGCTCGTCGAGAACATCGATCGTAGCGCCCATGCCCTTGAGCACCTTGCCCATCACGTGGACATCGGAAATATCGGGCACGTTCTGCAGCGTCGTCTTGCCCGGCGCCAGAAGCGTTGCCGCCATGAGTTTGAGCGCGGAGTTCTTGGCACCCGAAACGGGCACGGAGCCTCCGATGGCATGGCCACCCTCAACGCGGATAATATCCAAGGTCTACCCTTTCAAAAAGCATGCCCGGGGTGGCTGGGCCATCCCGGGCATGATGTGTTCGCAAATGGTCGAACGTTAAATCGTTTGACTATTGGGCAAGCTTGAGCTTACACCATGCGATTTCATTATAGAGGTAGGCGCGGCGTGCATCATCCTCCGACAAATTACCCAGCTTCTCTTCAAAACCTTGAATATCAGCTTTAAGCTTGTCGGCATCGACGGTCGCCAGATCGCAAGCGCGCTCGGCGAGAACGGTCACGACATCGTCCGCAACCTGGGCATAGCCGCCGGCCACGGCAAACGTGTGGTCGACAGTGCCCATGGCCTTATCGGAAACGCGAACGTAACCGCGGTCGATCGTGCAGATCTCGCTGGAGTGAGCAGGCAGAACGCCAAACTCGCCATCCGTGGACGGAATCGACACAAACGCAGCGTCGCCCTCATAGGCGCAGCTCACGGGGCACACGATGCGGATACGCATAACCTACTTCTCCCCCATCTTGCGGGCGCGCTCGCGCACGTCCTCAATCGTGGAAGCATAGCGGAAAGCCTGCTCGGGCAGGTCATCGGCCTTGCCGTCGACAATCTCGGCGAAGGAGCGGACGGTATCCTCGACGCGGACGTAGACACCGGGGTTGCCGGTGAACTTCTCAGCGACGTGGAAGGACTGCGAGAGGAACTGCTGAATCTTACGAGCGCGGTTGACCGTAAGGCGCTGCTCCTCGGACAGCTCGTCCATACCCAGAATGGCGATGATGTCCTGAAGGTCGGAGTACTCCTGCAGGAGCTCCTGGACCTTGACGGCGACACGGTAGTGCTCCTCGCCGACGATCGAGGGATCGAGAGCGTCGGAGGAAGATGCGAGCGGGTCGATAGCCGGGAACAGGCCGAGCGACGAAATGCTACGCGAAAGAACCGTGGTTGCATCGAGGTGCGTAAACGTCGTGGCAGGCGCCGGGTCGGTCAGGTCGTCTGCGGGGACGTAGACAGCCTGGACGGAGGTAATGGAGCCCGTCTTGGTCGAGGTAATGCGCTCCTGGAGGTCGCCCATCTCGGTTGCCAGCGTGGGCTGGTAACCAACGGCGGACGGCATACGGCCCAGCAGTGCGGAAACCTCGGAACCTGCCTGGGAAAAGCGGAAGATGTTGTCGATGAACAGCAGAACGTCCTGGCCACGATCACGGAAATACTCAGCGGTGGTAAGGCCGGCCAGACCGATGCGCAGACGCGCTCCGGGCGGCTCGTTCATCTGACCATAGACCAAGCAGGTCTTGTCGATAACGCCAGACTCGCTCATCTCGAGGAACAGGTCGGTGCCCTCGCGGGTACGCTCGCCGACGCCGGTGAACACCGAGGTGCCGCCGTGCTCCTGGGCGAGGTTGTTGATGAGCTCCTGAATCAGAACGGTCTTGCCAACGCCGGCGCCGCCGAACAGGCCCGTCTTGCCGCCACGGATGTAGGGCTCAAGCAGGTCGACGGCCTTGATGCCGGTCTCGAAGATCTCGGTCTTGGTGGTGAGCTCGTCAAAGCGGGGCGCTGCATGGTGGATGGGGTAGAACTCCTCCACCTCGGGCATGGGCTTGCCGTCGACGGGCTTGCCCATGACGTTCCAAATGCGGCCGAGCGTCTTGGGACCAACGGGCATCTTCATGGGCTCACCGGTATCGGTGGCGATGAGGCCGCGCTGCAGGCCGTCGGTCGAGGACATGGCGACCGTGCGGACGACGCCGCCCGGAAGCTGGCTCTCGACCTCGAGGATCGTGCTCAGATGACCGATCGGGGTCTCGGCCTCGACCGTGAGCGCGTTGTAGATCGGGGGCACCGCACCGTCAAACTTGACGTCGACGACAGGGCCGATGATTCGCACGATGCGACCATCACCGGCAGTCGTCTTCTTGGTGGCTTCCTCGACCGCAAGCTTTACGGTGTTATTAGCCATTACTGTTCCTCCAATGCTGAGGCTCCGCCGACGATCTCGTTAATCTCGGTCGTGATCGAAGCCTGGCGCACGCGACTATACGTGCGGGTAAGGGTCGAGATGATCGCGGTGGCGTTTTCCGTCGCGGAGTGCATGGCCTTGCGGCGTGCACCCTGCTCGGCAGCCGCCGAATCGATCAGGGCCTGGTAGATGACCGTCAGGATATACGACGGTACAAGCTTGCCGAGAACATGCTCGGGAGAGGGCACGAACTCGAACGTGGACGAGATGCGCTTAGGGGCGTCGGTCTCGTTCTTACGCGGACCGTGGGCCATAGCGATCATCTCGGGGTCGAGCGGCAACAGATGCTCGACGCGAAGCTCCTGATCCACGCGGTTCTTTGCGTGGTGGTAGACAAGCTCGACACGGTCAAGCTCACCGGCACGATACGCATCGCAGATATGAGAGGAGATCATGCGGGCCTGATTGAAATCGGGCTCAGAGGAGTTGCCCTCAAAGTGCATGATGACGTTTGCGCGGTCGCGAAAATACGTGGCCGGCTTGCGCCCGCACGCGATGATCTCGCACTCGATGCCGTCGTTCGCCCAAGAAGCGGCGAGCTTTTCGGCCGTACGCTCCACTGTCGTATTGAAACCGCCGGCAAGGCCGCGGTCCGAGGCAATGACGACAATCAGGCCATGCTTGACGCTCTCATGCTTCTGCAGCATGGGATCGGTGCCCGAACAGGAGGCGTCGCCGGCGACCGTCAACATGACGTCGGTCAGCGCCTCCTTATAGGGCTCGGCCTGCTTGGAGCGATCGAGGGCACGACGGATCTTGGCCGTAGAGACCATCTCCATCGTGCGCGTGATCTGCTTGGTCGTGGTAACCGAGGAGATTCGCTTCTTAATGTCGCGAAGGTTGGCCATAGGGCTTAGTTCTCCTCTGATCCAGAAACATCCGAATGGTGCTTGGCCATGAACTGCTGCTTAAAGTCGCCGATGACGCGCAAGAGCTCAGCCTTGGTGTCATCATCGATCTTCTTGGCGCGAACCTTGTCGAGCAGTAAGCCAAAGCCATTGTCCATGTACTCGATGAGCTCGGCACGGAAAGGCAGCACGTCGGCGATCTCCAGGTCGTCCAGGAAGCCCTCGTTGCCAGCGAACAGCGCAACGATCTGCTCGCCAACCTCAAATGGTTTATAACGCGGCTGCTTCAGGAGCTCGGTCATGCGGGCACCATGGGTCAGCTGCTTCTGAGTAGCCTCGTCAAGGTCGGAGCCGAACTGCGTAAAGCCGGCGAGCTCCTGATACGAAGCGAGGTCCAGACGGAGGTTGCCGGCGACCTGCTTCATGGCCTTGGTCTGCGCGTCGCCACCAACGCGGGACACGGAAATGCCCACGTCGACTGCCGGGCGCTGACCCTGGAAGAAGAGCTCGGACTGCAGGTAGATCTGACCATCGGTAATGGAAATGACGTTGGTCGGAATGTAGGCCGAGACATCGCCGTCCTGGGTCTCGATGATCGGCAGGGCCGTCATGGAGCCGTAACCGTTCTTCTTGGACATCTTGACGGCGCGCTCGAGCAGACGAGAGTGCAGGTAGAAGATATCGCCAGGATAGGCCTCGCGTCCGGGCGGACGATGCAGCGTCAGCGACATCTGACGGTAGGCCACAGCCTGCTTGGACAGGTCGTCGTAGATGACGAGCACGTGACCGCCGGGGTTGGTCTCGCTGGCGGGCTTACCATCCTCGCCGTTGTACATAAAGAATTCGCCGATAGCGGCACCGGCCATAGGCGCGATGTACTGCATAGGGGCGGAATCGGCAGCGGTGGCCGAAACGATGATGGTGTAGTCGAGCGCACCGTGCTGAGCGAGGGTCTCGCGGATGTTGGCAACCGTGGAGGCCTTCTGGCCGATGGCGACATAGATGCAGACCATGCCCTTGCCGCGCTGATTGAGGATAGCGTCGATTGCGATGGCGGTCTTACCGGTCTTACGGTCGCCGATGATGAGCTCACGCTGACCGCGGCCAATAGGCACCATAGAGTCGATAGCGAGCAGACCGGTCTGAACCGGCTCGCACACCGGGGTACGGTCGATGACGCCGGGGGCCTTGAACTCGATGGGGCGACGGTGCGTGGCGACGATGTCGCCCAGGCCATCGATGGGCTGGCCGAGCGGATTGACGACGCGGCCAAGCATAGCACGGCTCACAGGGATATCCATAATGCGGCCAGTGGTGCGGCACTCGTCGCCTTCCTTGATGGAGTCGACGGCACCAAACAGAACGGCGCCGACCTCGTCACGGTCAAGGTTCTGGGCAAGGCCGAAGACGGTCTCACCGGTATCGGAGCTCTTGAACTCCAGAAGCTCGCCTGCCATGGCGCTCTTGAGGCCGGAGACGCGCGCGATGCCGTCGCCTACCTCGTCGACCGTTGAAACCTCATGCGTATCGACCGTCGCGGAGAGACTCGTGAGCTGCTCCTGCAGTTTCTTGGCGATATCCTGGGCATTGAGGGTTTCGGACATTAGGCTTCACCTCCGTACGAATTAGCAGAGTTTGCGAGGGTCTCCTGCGCGATGCGCAGCTGCGTCTTGACGGAAATGTCACGACGCTCGCCGCGGGCCTCGAGCACCAGGCCGCCCACGATAGACGGGTCGACCTGCTCGATAAGGAATACCTTGCGGCCGAAGTCCTGCTCGCATTTCTTAGTGATGGTTTGACGCAGCTCGTCGTCGAGCGGGATCGCCGTGGTGACGGTCACGCCCACTACATCCTCGTCTTCCTCGGCAACATACTTAAAGGCAGCTGCCACCTTGGGAAGAAGGTCGAGCTGGTCGCGCTTGGACATGGTATCGAGCACGGCGATGATCTCGGGGCTGGCAGAAGCCAAGCGCTCGATCATCTCGAGGTCCTCGAACACATGGTTCTCGGCCTTGGCGGCTTCCAGAAGGGAGCGCGCATAGGTCTCGAGCACCTTGTCCTGATAGCGGCTAGTCGGCATTCAGGCTACCTGCTTCCTGGATGTAGCGCTCGATGAGCTTCTTCTGCTCGGCCTCGTCCTCGAGTGCCTCGCCCACGATCTTGGTGGCGACGGCAACGGACAGGTCGGCGATGGAACTCGCGGCACCGGCGTAGATGGACTTGCGCTCGTCCTCGACAGTCGTATGGGCCTTGGCGATGATCTCCTCGGCCTCCTTGTGAGCAGCCTCGATGATACGGGCGCGCTCGGACTCGGCGTCCTTACGGGCCTCGAGAACGATGTCGGCAGCCTGACGACGGGCGTCGGTGACGATCGAGTCGGACTCAGCGCGCTTGGCGATAGCCTCCTGCTTGGTCTTCTCGGCCTCGTCGAGGCTCTCCTCGATCTTCTTGCCGCGCTCCTCCATGGTTTTCATGATGCTCGGCAGGGCGACCTTGGCCAGCACGATCCAGATAATCAGGAAGGCGATAAGCGCCGGGATGAACTCCGCCATCTTAGGGATGAGGATGTCCGCACCGGCAGCGCCGTCCTCGGCGAACGCGGAAACCGGCATGAGCAGCGCGGCCGCGGACGCGGAGAGTGCGATCGCGCTCTTCTGGGATGAAAGATTCATACTTGACGCTCCGTGCTATTTAACGATCAGCGCGACAACGAAGCCGATCAGAGCCAGAGCCTCGCCGAAGGCGGAGCCCATGATGAAGACGGTGAACACGCGGCCCTGGACCTCAGGCTGACGGGCCATAGCACCCGTAGCACCCAGAGCAGACAGGCCGATAGCAAGACCAGCGCCGATAACACCGAGACCGTAACCGATAACTCCCACGATTCCTCCTTTGTCGTGCGTGTCTTATTTCACGCAGGATAACCTTTTTATAACTGCCGGACTCCATGGGTACGGGCACCGGCGGTTTAACGAATTGCCTTACCTTTAAGACGCGAACGGAAGACTACTCCTCCTCCGCGACCTCCTCTGCCTCAGAGACATACACGGCGGTAAGGACCGTGAAGACGTAAGCCTGGATGGCGCCGACCACAAGCTCGATCGCATAGATCAGGATGAGGATAGCAAGCCAGGCCAGCGAAGGCAGGGCACCGACGGCGTGGGCCGCGGAAACCTGCTGGAGCAGCGGCTGCATGAACATGCTCGCCATGATGGCGAACGAGCCCATGACCACGTGTCCTGCGAACATGTTGCAGAACAGACGGACGGCGAGTGTGATGAGGCGCAGGAAGGTCGAGAAAAGCTCGACGACCCACACAAGCACGTTCATCGGGAAGCTCACGCCCTGCGGGGCGAGGCTCTTGATGTAGCCGATCACGCCGTGAGCCTTGCATCCGTAGTAGATGAAGTACACGAAGGCGAAGATGGCGAGCGCGGCGGTGGAACCGATTGCGCCGGTGCCGGGCTTCATTCCCGGGATCAGGCCGATCATGTTATTGATCAGGATGAACAGGAAAAGCGAGCACAGGAACGGGAAGTGCTTCTTCCAGTTCTCACCCACGACGCCCTTGCCGATATCGTTCTCGACGTACTCGATGATGTACTCGAAACCGTTGACGAAGAAGCCCTTGGGAACCAGGGTCTGCTTCTTCTTGAACACGGCCAGGACGATCAGGAGCACGATCGTGGAGACGATCAGCCAAAACGAGTACTGCGTGATGCCGCAGCTCAGATCGCCCACGACAGGGGTGGAGCTGAACTCGCTAACCAGATGATTAATCTCATCAGGCAGCTTTTCAAAAATTTCCACGACTTACCTTTCGACCTCATGAGGATCTCGCAGCGCCTTGGCGACGCGAACCGTGCAGGCGGCCATAAAGGCCACGAAGCCGATCGCCTCGCCCAGGAGGAACATGCGAAATGCCTCTCCGAACAACACAAACACAACCAAGGTAAAGACGAGCAGGGCGATTGCCGAGACCGCCAGACTCACCATGCCCTTGAGCATGTCCGCATTCTGCTTATCGTCAAGAACCGGCTTGAGCGTAAAAACAAAGGGAAGAAAGGCGACCGCGCCCGCGATGACGCCTGCAACGATAGCGAGCAGATCGGCTATCTGAAACACTGGCGTCCTCACTTTCCTTCTTTAACGCTTCCCAGAACAGTTCCCGCCAAACATTGGTGACTATTTTACGAGCCAATCGCTAAAGTACAACCGAAAAAGCATCGGTTAATACTCACCTGTTCGTTTTCTTAAGACCTTCTTTATGTCGCAGGTAGGTAATACGTTTTTCTCGAACCCCTCTGGGCTAAACGTCCGTTAACAGGAGTGCGCGTGGACGTCTTTTGCTCGCCCGCGCGCACCATTTCTTCGTATTTGTGACCGTAGCCGACAAGGCCCGACGACTAGAGCGTGCCGTAGATGCGGTCGCCGGCGTCGCCCAGGCCGGGAACGATGTAGGCTGCCTCGTTGAGATGATCGTCGATGGCGCACGTATAAATATGTACGCCGGAGTCCATTTCGGTCAGCGACTTGAGACCCTCGGGCGCGGCGACGATGCACAGCATGCGGATGTCCTTGACACCGCGCTCGCGCAGGTAGCTGATGGCCATCTCGGCCGAACCGCCCGTGGCGAGCATGGGGTCGACGACCAGGCAGGTGCGCTGGTCGATATCCTTGGGCATCTTGCAGTAATACTCGTGCGGCTCGTGGGTAACCTCGTCGCGCTCCATGCCGATGTGGCCCACGCGAGCGGAGGGCACCAGGTCGAGGATGCCGTCGACCATGCCAAGGCCCGCACGCAGGATGGGCACGATGGCGAGTTTCTTGCCGGCGAGCTGTTTGAACGTGGCGGTAGTGATGGGGGTCTCGACCTCGACGTCTTCCATAGGCAGGTCGCGCATGGCCTCGTAGCCGTCAAAAAGCGCGAGTTCGCGCACGAGCTGGCGGAACTGGTTGGTGCCGGTGTTTTTGTCGCGCAGGATCGACAACTTGTGCTGGACGAGCGGGTGATCGACAAGCGTCACACGGGACGCGTCGTAGGTGACGGTCATGGGTTGATTGCCCCTTTCGTTGCGGCCGCAAAACGGCCTTGCTGACAAGGCGCGCAGCAATGTTGCCGCCGAACGCCATGCATTAGTTTAGCGGTTTATTGTATCGAGCAGCCCATCGCAGCCCTACTGTGCGGTACTGAGCGAGCGCTTGACTGCATCACGCCAGCCCGCAAGGTTTTGCTCGCGGCGCTCGGCAGACATGTGGGGAAGGAAGGTCCTAACGATCTGGGCATTTTGCTCCAGCTCTTCTAGGTCTTCCCAATAGCCGACGGCAAGACCCGCCAAGTACGCGGCACCGATTGCCGTGGTCTCCACCGTCTCGCATTGCAGCACGGGGATATCCAGCAGGTCGGCCTGGAATTGCATGATGAACTCGTTGCGCGAGGCACCGCCATCGACAGACAGGCGCTCGATCGAAAGCCCCACGTCCTGCTCCATGGCGCGCAGCACGTCGTAGCTCTGATATGCCATGGATTCGCAGGCGGCACGTACGATGGTCGCACGGCTCGAGGCGCCGGTCAGACCGCACACGATACCGCGGGCATGCGGGTCCCACCAGGGAGCACCCAAACCCGCAAAGGCGGGAACGAAGTAGCATCCCTCGTTGTCGTTAATCGAAGCGGCGAGTTGTGCCGCCTCGCTCACGCTCGAGATGATGCCCATGTTGTTGCGAAGCCAGTTCATGGTGGAGCCGGCAGCGAAGATGGAGCCCTCGAGTGCATAGCTGATCTTCCCGTTCGCAGCGATACCGATGGTGGAGACCAGGCCGTTCTTGGATTCGACGATCTCGTCGCCGGTGTTCATGAGCATAAAGCAACCCGTGCCATAGGTGTTTTTGGTCTGGCCGGGACGGAAACAGCAGTGACCG
The DNA here is from genome assembly GCF_003475605.1 of Collinsella sp. AF31-11. Taxonomy (NCBI): domain Bacteria; kingdom Bacillati; phylum Actinomycetota; class Coriobacteriia; order Coriobacteriales; family Coriobacteriaceae; genus Collinsella; species Collinsella sp. AF31-11. The sequence goes on along the minus strand of NZ_QRQS01000010.1, from coordinate 89,634 downwards.
AACAGCGACGCCTGCTGGTCGCCCGCCACGCCCATGATGGGCGGCGTGTTGGTCATGATGTCGCTCGCGACGCGGCCGTAGTCGCCCGAGCTCCAGCGAACCTCGGGCATCATGGAACGTGGAACGTCAAAGAGCGCCAGCAGGTCGTCGTCCCAATCGAGCGTATGGATATTAAAGAGCGCCGTGCGGCTGGCATTGGTGTAGTCGGTGGCAAAGACCTGGCCGCCGGTGAGGTTGTAGATGAGCCAGGTGTCGATGGTGCCAAACATGAGGTCGCCCGCCGCCGCGCTCTCGCGTGCGCCGTCGACGTTGTCGAGAATCCACTGCACCTTGGAGGCCGAGAAATACGGGTCGAGCGTGAGTCCCGTGCGGGAGCGCACCAACTCCTCGCAACCCTGTTCAACCAACGCGTCGATTGCCGGCGCGGTACGGCGGCACTGCCATACGATGGCGTTATAGATCGGCTGACCGCTCACGCGGTCCCAGACCACCGTGGTCTCGCGCTGGTTGGAGATGCCGATGGCGGCAATGCGGTCGGAGTGGATACCGCTCTTAAACTGGACTTCCATCATGACGGCGATTTGACTGGCGAGGACCGCCATGGGGTCTTGCTCTACCCAACCGGGACGCGGAAAACTGGTTTTGACGCTGCGACGCGCCTGCGCGACGATGCATCCGTACTCGTCGACGATGGTCGCAAGTACCGAGGTGGTGCCGCAGTCGAGCGCCATGATGTAGGAACCGCCAAAGTTAAACGAAGCATCTTCCATGCCCAGGCTGCCCAGATTCAACGACATCGCTTACACCTTTCTATTGCATCGGGTCGGACAGGACCCGTTCGATCTCTGATGCGGGAAGTGCGCCTTGGCGCAGGATCTGGAGCCCGCCGTGCTGGAACGACACGATGGTCGAGGCGTCGCGACACGGGGTCTCACCGGCGTCGACGGCAACATCGACCCCCTCCAGGATGCGACCCTCGACGGCGGCAAAGCTTGCCGGCGAGGGCGCGCCGTGCGTATTGGCGCTCGTGCAGGCAAGGGGACTGCCGCAGGCGCGGATGAGCGCCTGGACCACGGGAGAGGCCGAAGCGCGCAGGGCCACGGTGTCGTCGGCAGCGCGCATAAAGGTCGGCACGCAGGGGGCTGCCTTAATCACGATAGTCAGGGCTCCCGGCCAGCATCGTCGCGCGAGTACGCGGGCATCTTCCGGGATATCCACGCCATAGCGGTCGAGCGCTTCGACGCCATCGACCAGCCAAGCGACGGTTTGCGTGAGTTCACGTTGCTTGAGAGTGAAGATGCGGCGGTAGCCGGTACCGAGCGCAGGGACCGCGGCGCCATTGACGGTGGCTTGCGGGTCGCATGACCACGACGGGAACTCGTTTGTATCTTGGGGGACGGCATCGGAGAAGGCTTTAACTGCCACGGCGACACCGTAGACAGTCTCGGTCGGGATCAAGGCCAGGCCGCCGCGGCCGAGCACCTCGGCAGTGCGCTCGACGGCAAGCCGATGCGGCTCGCGCGCTCCCTCGTATACCCGATAGACCGTCTGCATGTGTATGCCAGCCCCTTACGCTCTGGTGCAAGTTTGTTTACTGTGGGGCATTCTCGCACGAAACGTTCAACCTATTTGTCCAGAGCGCATGTTGGTTTGGTGAGCGGCTCTAGTAGTCGGTGAAAGTGAGGGGATTATTGGACTGCGACGAACTTCTTTGGCCTGCCGGCATGGCGTTCTTGGGCGGCGTAGCGCTCGATGCTGTCTATCGTTATCATCCGACGGCCGTCGACGAGTTCAACATCGAGCTTTCCGGCTTTGACCAGCGCGGTGATCCGCGGAGCGGAGACTTTGAGGTCCAGCGCTGCGTCTTTAAATGTTCGGCACGCCGCTTCCCGAGCGTCCTCGTGGTCGATTTCGACTGAAAGGGCCACGACCTCGGCCGAGCGTTCGTACCCTGCCGGAGTCAAACCGTTGTTGAGGTCGTCGGCTAAAAACGCCATCAGCGCCTCGGTGGCATGGGCAATCGCTTCTTCGCGCGTATCGCCATCGGCAAAGGCGCCGGGAATCTGCGGGAAGCTGGCACAGTAACCGTCGTCTTCTTTTATGAGAACGCAATCATAGGTAAATCGATGCCTCATTTTGCCTCCAACTACCATCCAGCTTGGCGACGAATACTTGCCCACGTGCCCTTCTTTGGTCGATCACCACCAGAGCCGTTCACGGCGACAACACGGCCACCAGAAACATACTTAGCATGACTACCGACTTGCGCGACCTTCACGAATCCATCGTGCTTGAGTAGGGCAATGATTTCCCGAAAGGTAGGAGGTTGCATGGGCCGACCTCTGTCAGCCGTCCTAATTATAAACTACTTTATAATTTTTGCTAACCAGTTAATAAATATTACTGGCGCTGTTTGGGCTCGGTGACGATGGCCCGAACGATGCGGGGGCGATCGGTGAGATCGCGGACGACGCGCACATCCGAAAGGCCCGCCTGGCGGCAAAGTTCGGCCGCAGCGTCGAGCGCGCCCTCGTAGAGCTCGCAGGCAAAGAGGCCGCCGGCGCGCAACATGTAGGGCGCCGCGTTGAGCAGGCGGCGGAAGATATCGAGGCCGTCGGCGCCACCCTCGAGCGCCAGATCGGGCTCAAAGTCCTTGACCTCGTGCGGCAGCGAGCGCATGACATCGGTGGGGATGTAGGGCGGGTTGGAGACGAGTACGTCAAAGGTGCCCCACTCTTCACGGGGAATGGAGCTCACCAGGTTTGTGAGGCTGAAGGCGACCTCATCTGCCGTGAGCCCGAGCGCATCGCGGTTTTTGGTGGCCAGATCGATGGCGCGCAGCTCGATATCGGTAGCGGTGCAGGTAACGTGGCCGCGTCGCTCCCAGGCAAGCGAGAGCGAGATGCAGCCCGTGCCGCAGCCGACCTCGAGAACGCGGGCGATGCGGGGCTCGGTTGGAGCAGGCGCAGCGGCATCCTGAGCTGAAGCCATCTTCTGATCGGCACCCTCGATGGCGATGCCGTATTCGTCGAGCTCGGGCTCAGCAGCTTCCGCAGTCTCGGCTTCCGCTGCCTGCGCGGCGGCTTCCTCGGCCTCGCGGTCGGCCAGTTCCTCGGCATAGGCACGGCTACCCAGCACGTCGCTGCCTAGCGCCGCCTCATCGGCAGCCGTCAGGTTAGCGGCACGGCGCTCGGCGGTCGCGCGTTCGTCTGCCAGCGCGGCCTCGGCTTTGCGGGCCTGCTCGACCTCATCGTTCCAAGGCAGCTCAACACGCTGACGGGCAGCAGCCTCGGGGCTCAGCACCTCGGCATCCAGATAATTGAGGACTTCCTCGACGAGCATCTCGGTCTCGGGGCGCGGAATGAGCACACCGGGGGCGCACGCGACGTCGATCATGCGAAACTGCGTGCTGCCCGTGATGTATTGCAGCGGCTCGCCCTTAGCGCGGCGGACAACGGCCGCGTGCATGGTCTCGAGCTGGGCCGCGTTAAGCATCTCGTCCATGCGCATATATAAGTCGATGCGTGCCAAACCCGTGGCAGCGCACAGCAGCCACTCAGCAGAAAGACGGGGGTGCTCCTCGCCACGCTCGGCTAGGTACTCCTTGGTCCACTCAAGACAACGCTTGATGGTCCAGATCTCGTTTGCCATGGGGCCCTCCCCTCTTAAGCGCCGGGCGGCGCGCGAATGTCGGAGCAGATTGTACGCGAGGCCAGCGTTTGGCAAGGGACGATTGAAGGCGATTATCGACAATCAGCCCAGATTTTTACTTGGAACCTGTCCGAAGTGTTCATTCGTCGACGTCTAAATCTGCATCCGTCAAGTTTTTGGCAAGGTTGCCCCAAAACTGACCAATATCTAACCAAGAACTTGCCAAATCACTTGACGCGCGACGCATCAAAAAATGCACTGCAGCTTCTTGGACGATTTTTTGAGCAATATTTTCGGCAGAAGATGCACGCCGCAATTTCTTTGAGCAGGTAGCTGGCTTAATGGCCATCAAAGCCGATTGAATAACATCTCAAAGCAATGTGCCCAACCCAGTCATTGGGGACGTTCTTATACGACTAGCTATCGGGGACAGTCTTCGCAGCCAGCCGCGAAGGACCGTCCCCATCTGCCGGCCTTTAGGGACAGTCCCCAACTGCCGGCACAAAAGGAGCGTCCCCAACTGCCAGGTGCCGCAAGAATGTCCCTTTTGACTAGTCATTTAAGAACGTCCCCAATGACTACCTTGGAAACCCCGCAGGTTGAGCATACCGCATCCGGAGCAAGGCAACGCTGCAGGTAGAGGACGGACAGCGAGCGATGTCCAGGGCGAACAAGTTGGCATGAAAAAGGCAAGGCATAGACCTTCTGGTCATGCCTTGCCTTTTGAATGACAAATTGTCGCCCTGGGCGGCGCGCAGCGTCGGCTGGTCCGCCGTTCGGTAGAACGGCGGAACCTACACAGCTTGTGCCAGCTTCTCGGCTCGCTCGGCGGCGGCGAGCGCCTCGATGACGGTGCCGAGCTGATCGCCCAGAAGGACGCCGTTGTAGGTGGAGTTGAAACCGATGCGGTGATCGGTCACGCGGTCCTGGGGCTGGTTGTAGGTACGGATCTTCTCGGAACGGTTGCCGTGGCCGATCTGGCTCTGGCGCTCGGCACCGAGCTCTGCCTGCTGTTTCTCGAGCTCCATCTCGTACAGACGGGCACGTAGCATCTGCATGCAGACCTCGCGGTTCTGGATCTGGGAACGCTGCTCCTGCGACTGCACCACGGTGTTGGTGGGCAGGTGGGTGATGCGCACGGCGGAGTAGGTAGTGTTAACGCACTGACCGCCAGGGCCGGAGGCGCAGTAGGTGTCGATGCGCAGGTCGGACTGGTTGATCTGAACGTCGATCTCCTCGGCCTCGGGAAGCACGGCGACGGTCGCCGTGGAGGTCTGGATACGGCCCTGGGACTCGGTCTTGGGAACGCGCTGGACGCGGTGCACGCCGGACTCGAACTTCATGACGGAGTAGACGCGGTCGCCCTCGACCTTGAACTCGATGGACTTAAAGCCGCCGGCCTCGCTAGGGCTGGAGTCGAGCACGGTGGTCTTCCAGCCGCGCGACTCGCAGAAGCGCTGGTACATCTTGTACAGGTCGCCGGCGAAGATGGCGGCCTCGTCGCCACCGGCGGCGGAGCGGATCTCGACGATGGTGTTCTTGTCGTCGTTGGGGTCACTCGGGATGAGCATGTACTTGATGTCTTCCTCGAGCTGGGGAAGCTTCTCCTCGTTCTCGGAGATGTCCATCTGGAGCATCTCCTTCTCGTCCGCGTCGGTCGTGTCGCGGAGCATTTCCTTGGCAGCCTCGATGTCATCGAGCGCACCGATGTACTCGCGCGAGGCGGCGATGAGGTCGGACTGGTGCGCATACTCCTTGTTGAGACGCGTGAACTCCTTGATGTCGGAGGCGACGGCCGGGTCGGAAAGCTTCTTCTCGAGCTCCTCGTAGGCCTTAATGATCTTTTCGAGCTTGTCGCGCATGGCGGGACTCCTTTATGTGCGTGAAGGCGAAAATCGGCAGAGTTGATGGGGCGCGCGGCGCCACTGCGGGGGTAAGCCCAGCTAGAACATGTCGATCTTCAGATACATGCGCATCCCTTCGCGTATGAGGTACATAGTTGCGGTCTAACCCATACATGATAGCGTGCGCAGGCATACCTGCATATAACCCGCACGGAATGCGACAAAGGGTCAGTCTCTTTCCTTGAATACAACTTCATCCGAATGCCTCCCGCATTCATCCGCACATATACGGATAAATTTGGGAATCCGATACCCTGAGGGCCGGATCGGCCGGCCCCGGGAGATCGGAGGACGCCATGTCCGGAAAGGGCGGGAAGGGCGCCGCGAGGGCGGTCCCGAGGACCCACGGCAGGCTCAACCGGGTACGAGCGGGACACGGTCCAGAGGATGCTGAAGCGCAGGGTTCGCTCGGCCACTTCCTCGAGAGGTTCAAGGGCGTATCGACCCGCAGGCTCCACAGCTGCCTGATGTGGTTCAGATGGCTGCGCGAGGCCGCACGCGTCGGGGACAGGACGTCGCTCATGCGCGAGCAGCTCGACGACGGGCGCTACGAAAAGATCCGGAAGAAGATGATGGAGCCGGAGTACGAGTTCCATCTGGAGCCGGACGTGCAAACGGCGGGTTAACATAGCCTTTCACCAAAAAGGGCGAGCGGCCGCGCCCTGCGACCACCCGCCCTCAATCAAAGCCCTTCTCGGCCGCCGTAGCTACCGGTTCCGGCGCCGCAGGATAACGCCTGCGGCGATCAGCACCACCGCGCCGCCCGCGATGCCACCCAGGGCCATCGGCGACAAGCTGGTATCGCCCGTATACGGCAGACCCGGCTTCTCCTCCTTCGGCACCGGTGACTTGCTCGGCGGATTGGCGGGCGGCTCCGTCGGCGGGGTGGTCGGCGGCGTGTACGTGTTCTTGAACACCGGCGCCACGGCGCCGTCATAGGTTACCGTCGCCACCAGATGGCCCGCACCGTCGTCCGTCACCGTCACCGTTACCCGGTGCTCGGCCGCGTCGTACGTCACGTTCTTCTGACCGTCGTCCACCTCGGAGATGCTGTAGGCGTACGTTCCGGGCTTGTCGTACGAGATCGCCTCGAAGCCCACCGTGCCGTCCGCCGCGTTCTTTGCGGTCTGCAGCACCTTGCCGTCGGCATCCTTCAGCTGGAAGGAGAACTGCCCTTCCTTCAGGTCCTCGCCGCTCAGCACCTTGGAGGCCCCCAGCTTCACCTCAGTCGCGGCCGGCGCGTAGCTGTTGCTGAATGCCACCGCATCCGCAGCCTTGCCGCCCTTGCTGTAGGCAACCTGCGTCTCCAGCGCGTGCGTCTCCGCATTCTCCGTCACCGTCACCGTCGCGGTAAAGACCGTCGTGTCGTAGGTGACGCCGTTCGCCGTCGCCCCTGCCCGCTCGGACACGGTGTAGACGTACGTCCCCACCTTATCCAGCTGCAGCGGCGCGAAGCCGAACGTGCCGTCGGCGCCGTTCTGCACCGTCTGCACCACGTTACCGTCGGCGTCCTTCAGGTCGAAGGAGAACTCACCCTCGGCCAGGTCGCGGCCGGTCAGGGCCTTCGTTCCGGTAATCGTCGCCGTCGTTGCCGTCGGCGTGTAGGTGTTGGTGAAGGTCAGATCCGCGGCCGTCTTGTTCGCCGTCGCGGTCAGCTGGCCGCTGCCGTCGTCGGTCGCACTCACCGTCACATCCAACACCGCATCGCTGTAAGTGATGGTGCCATCTTGGCCCGCAACCTCCTTCACCTGGTACGCATGCGAACCAGTCGCGGTGTACGAGATGGCCTTGAAGGTAAACGCGTTACCCACGTTCGTGGTCCGGTCGATCTCCTGCCCGGTGGCCACGTCAATCAGCGCGAACGTGAACTCGCCATCGGCGGGCGTCCGCATGGTGGCCGGGTCGGCATTCTCAAGCACCTTGTTGCCAGAGATCTGGTAGGAGATCGCGCCCGGCTGGTAGCTGTTCGTAAACGCCATGGTGTTGGGGGTGACGCCGTTCTCGTTGGGGTCGCTCGACTTCACCGTGGAGCTCTCTACCACCAGCTTGCCGTCGTTGTTGTCCTTCACCACGTAGGTCAGGGTGTACGTCTTGCCGGTGTAGGTCACGCCCGGCACGCCCGGCGCGTCGTCCGTCGGCTGCACCTCGCGGACCGTGTAGATAAAGGTGCCCGCTTGGTCGAAGGTCAGCTCGTCGAAGGCAACCTTGCCGTCGGCGTCGTTCTTCTGGGTCTGAAGCACCTTGCCGTCGGGCCCCACCAGCTCGAACGCGAAGTCTCCCGCCTTCATCTGGTAGCTGCCGCCGTGCACGTCAACGCTCTTGGTGAGGGCGATCGCGCCGGAGACCGTCGCCTGCGCCTGGTAGGTGTTGGTGAAGGTGGGCTTCGTGGCGTCCTTGCCGTCGTAGGCAACGCTCGCCTGCAGCGTGCCGGCGTTATCCGCAACCGTCACTACGGCATGGTGCACCGCGTCGTCGTAGGTCACGTAGGCCAGGTCGCCCTTCCGCTCCACGATGGTGTACTCGTGCGTGCCCGGCTTCGCGTAGGAGAAGGCGCCGAAGTTAACGCTTCCGTTCGCGCCGTTGGTCGCGGTCTGAATGGGCTGCTTGCCCTTCAGCTGCTCAGCCGTCAGGTTGCCCTCGTACACATCGAAGGTGAATTCGCCGCGCTTGAGCGCGATCGGCGTGCCGTCATCCTTCTTCACGTAGCTCTTCTGCGCGCCCAGGGCCAGGACGGTCCCGGCCGGCTGGTAGGTGTTGGTGAAGGTCTCCAAGCCGGATGTGCTCGTCACGACCGCCTTCGCGTTCAGCGTGCCCGTCCCGTCGTCCTTGACCGTTACTTTATAGATGAGTGGATGGGCGTCGTAGACCATGCCCGGCTCCGTGCCCGGCTTCTCCGCGATGGTGTAGGTGAAGTCCTTGCTCGCAGCGCCGCCCAGGTTGGAGAGCGTGAACTTGCGCGTGAACTTCACCGTGCCATCGGCCTTGTTCGTCGTGGTGCCGAGCACCTTGCCGTCGGCGTCCTTCAGCTCGAACGTGTATTCGCCGCCCTTCAGCTTGGTGTCGTGCGTGAAGCCCGGCGCGACCGCAACGATCTTGGTCGCCGTCAGCTCCACGGATCCCTTTGCGGTGTAGGTGTTCGTGAAGGTGGGGGCGACCGTCTTGCCGTCATCGTAGGTGACGCTCGCCTCCAACTGGCCGGCGTTGTCCACGACCTTCACCACGGCGTGGTGAACCGCATCGTCGTAGACCACGTGGGACAGGTCGCCCTTCTGCTCCACGATAGTGTATTTGTACTCGCCGGCCTTGGTGTAGTTGATGGCCGGGAAGGTAACGGTGCCGTCCTCGCCGTTCTTAGCGGTCTGGATGGGCTGCTTGCCCTTCAGCTGCTCAGCCGTCAGATCACCCTCGTACAAGTCGAAGGTGAACTCGCCGCCCTTGAGCGTGGCCTGCGTGTTGTCGGACTTCACGTACGATTTCTTCGCCGTGAGTGTAGCCAAGGTCTCGGCAGGCTGATACTTGTTAGTGAAGGTCGGGGCATCATTCTTGTCGTCATAGGTGACAGTCGCCTTTGCCTTGTCACCGTCCGCCTTCACCGAGACGTGGACCTTCACCGCCGTGGAATCGTAGGTGATGGTCGAATCGCTGTCAGCGACCTCCTTGAGCGTGTAGTCGTACTCGCCTATGGTCAGACCGGTGAGGATGAGCTTAATCTTGCCGTCCTTGTCGTTCTGGACAGTCTGGATGGGATCAACCGTAGTCGTGTCGCCTTGATATAGGCCGAAAGTGAACGCACCAGCCGTCAGGTCCTTGCCCTTGAGGATCTTCGTCGCCTCGATAGTGGCGTCGGCCGTCGGCTTCGAGTTGGTGAAGGTCGGCACGGCCTTCTCGCCGTCGTAGGTGGCGGCCGCGCTCAGCGTGCCGTTCTTGTTATCGGTGACGCTAACGTGCACTTTCACCGTCTTGCCATCGTAAACGATAGTCGGGTCGGCGCCTTCGACCTCCTTGATGGTGTAGTCGTGCTCACCGGCCTCGGTGTAATAAATGGCCGGGAAGGTGATGTTGCCATTGGCATCGTTCTTTTCTTCGGCGACAACCTTATTGCCCTCCTTCACCTGGAATGAGAACTGCTGGTTCTCAAGGGTGCCGCCTGTAAAGTGCTTCTTCGCCGCCAGGGTTACGGAACCCTTTGCGTCGTAGGTGTTGTTGAAGGTGGCGAGGTTCACCTTGCCGTTCTTGACCTCAAGCGTCTCGCTCTTGTCATCGCCGCCCTTCTCTACCGTCACGCCTGTGACAGTCAGCTTGGCATTCTTGTCCTCAACCTTCACCGTGACGGTGTAGGTGGAATCGTCCATCGTCCAGCCGGCGTTCTGCACGCCGTCCGCCGCGGGATCATCATCAGCGTTGTGCACCTCGGTGAGCGTGAACGTGTACTCGCCCGCCTTGTTGAACGCCATATTCGAGAAGTCGACCGTCTGGCCCTTGTCCTTGATGATCTTGCCACTCGTGACCTTTGACTCAGCATGCTCATTGCTCGCCAGAGCATCCGAGACTGTGAGGGCACCGTCATCGATCTGCTTCTGCGTCTCCGGCGTGGCGGTCAGCGTGAACGAGAACGCCTTCTCCGTGCTCTCAACACCGGAGATCTTCTTCGTCACCTGCGGGGCCAGCTTATCGCTGGCAGTCGTCTTGTAGCTGTTCTCGAACGGAATGGTTAGCGTGGAGTCTTCCGGTGTTGAGGCCGCATTGATCGCCTTAGAAGCGACGACTTTCTCCTCGCCCGGTTTACTCGGATCAGGTGCGTACAGCGTCGACACCACACCGATCGTGCCATTATGATTGTCGAGCACCTCGATCTTCACTGTGTACTCGGTCTTGTCATAGGTGTAGCCAGCGGGAATGGCCGACGGCACGTCCTCAACAACCTTGTACCGATAGACATTGCCGCCGTGCGCGTTGTTGACATCATCTTGCGTGAACTTCAGGGCATCCGTGGGCAGCAGGCTCACGGTCTTGGTATCCCCGGGCTTCATCTCGGGAGTTTCGAAAGTCTTCGAGTTGCCGTCAATACCGAGCTTCGCGGCGGCCTGCGCGGCCGTCGTCATCGTGAACTCCGTACCGTCCTGCGCGAACGCCGTTGCGTCAAGCGGAGCCACCGTAAAGCTGAATCTACTGCTGGCGCCAGCCGTGCCGTTGAATGTCTTCTTGATCTGCAAGCCGGCTTTCGCGCTGTAATTAACCGGATCAACCTTGTACTCGTTCTTAAACGGAACCGTGGGCTTGCCGTCATCGGACTTCAGGCTCGAGACCGTCTGCACATAGTTGGTCTTGGTGTCAAGCTTCGAAACAGCATCAGCCGTCAGCGCATCAACGTTGTCGCCCTCGCCAACGAGCGCCGTCACGCCCGGGCCCTTCACGATGGTCGTCTCGGTGTAGAGCTGGCCTTTGTTGTCCGGATTCGGCTTCACCGCAATGAGCACGTAGGCATCGCCGGGGTACGCGGTGTCGAACGTGCAGCCATTACCGTCGGCCCCATGACGCTCGGTCACCTTGTACACGTACGTCTTGTTGTAGCTCAGTTGCGTGAACTTCAGCGAGGAGAGCTTGCCAGACATCGTGGCGGTCTGTGAGCCGTCTTTATTGGCCTTGCCTTTTGTGTTCGTAAACGCCCCGTCGCCATCGGCCGGAACCGGCGCCGTCACGCCGCCGTACGTCATCGCCTCGATCGCGAACGGGAACGCGCCGTTCTCCAGCGGCTGGCCAACCATGGTTTTCGTCACGTTGATGCCCGCGTAAGCGCCCGATGCCGCATAGATGTTGGTGAACGCGGCGGCGTCCGTCACCTGCCAGTCGGCATCCGTCGTCGCCTGCTTGTTGTCGTACGCAACCGACGCGGTCAGCTTACCGGTGTGCTTGCCGTTCTCGATATCGGTCACTGTGTACGTCACCGTGGACGTATGGCCGCCATACGCAATACCAGTCTTATCCGCGTCGGTCGGCTTCGTCTCGTTCACATTGAACGTATACGTGCCCGACTTGGTGAACACCAGGTCGCCCGCACCGAAGGTTGCAGAACGCGTCGCGTCACCGGCGCCTGCGATCTCAACCTTAGTCGTCAGATCGCCGGTCTCATCGGAGTCGGTAGCCTTCCTCTGGGTAACGACCTTGTTTTTAACCGCGTCCCTCGTCGCATCATCCGCCGGCGTCAGGGTGAAGTCGAACGCATCGCTCGTCTCCCACGCGCGCCCGGTGAACGTCTTTTGCACGTTAACCGGCGCCGACGTCGCCTGGGTCACCGTGTAGGTGTTCTTGAACGGGATGTATCCGTTGGCGTCCGTCAGCTGCGTGCCGTCGGCCTTCCAATACGTGACCGTGGAGGACAGGCACTCACCCGTCCCAGACTCGTTATCAACCTGCTGGTTCTTCACCAGCACGTAGTACACCGTATCGTCGTAGCCCATGCCACTGGACGTCGATGTATCGGAATCCTTGACCTCGGTCACCTTGTACACGTAGGTGAGGTTCTCGCTCTCCATCGTATAGGTGATCTGCGGGAACGCAGCGATACCGCCGTCATCGTTCTTCGCCGTGGTCGTGGTGGACGTGCACCCCTTAGGCATGGGGACCTTGCTGGCACCGACGCTGTAGGAGGTGGCGAGCTTGCCGAAATCGATGGCTCCACTCGGCACGGCATCATTCTTCATCCCGCCGAGTGCCTCGAGCTGGAACGTGAACTTATCCTTCACAAGCGGATTTGCACCGGACTGGTCGGCATACGTCTTCTGCACGTTGAAGGAGATGGTCTTCTCATCGGTGTTATAGGTGTTCGTGATCTTGGCGATTTTGTCAGCGACCTCGATCGGGTTGTCCTTTTGGCTCATACCGTCGTCGGTGTAGGTCTGCTCCATCTTGACTGCCGGCTGCGACAGCGTGCCGTCGCCGTTATCCCTCACCGTCACCGTGACACGGTAGGTAGCGCTCGAATACCCGAACCCGGGCAACCAGTCAGCGTCGTTTTGAGACGGCGTGGCCTCGGCAATGAGATAGGTGTAGGTGCCGGGCTTGGCGTACTCAATATTGCCGAAGTCGAACGTGTCCCCGTTCTTGACGGTCTTCACAACCTGCTTCATACCACTCACGGGCGCATCCTTGGCACCGGCGGGCATCGGCGTGCCCCTGTCCGCGCGCAGGTAAATCTTGAAGCTATCGCCATCCTTCCAGTCACGGCCCCGGAGCACCTTCTGCGCCCAGAACGCATTGGTGAGCGTCACCGGCGGCTTTACGCTGTAGGTGTTCGTGAATACCAGCTTGTTGGCGGCGGCCACCGTGCCGTCGGCGTTCTGCTTTGCGATCGTGCCGAAGATGCTGTCGCCCTCGCCGCTCAGGGCGTTGCCGCCCTGCTCGCGCTTGGTCAGCGTGAAGCCGGCCGGCATCTTGTCCGTACCGGTCAGCTCCTGCACCGTGTAGGCGTCGTGCTCGTCGAGACCGTACACGCGGATCGTCTGGCCGGCCGTGATGGTCTGCTCGCGGCCGTTCTCGAGGTCGAACATATCGCCGACCTGCTTCTCGCTTGCGGCCCCCGCGTTCTCAAACACTGCGGCCTTGTACGTCTTCCCCGCCGTCGTGGGCACGGTGAACTTGAAGGTGAACTTCGCGTCCTTATTGCCCGTCAGGCCATCGGGCACGTCAACCTTCTTCGTCACCTCGAGGCTCGCCTCGCGTTCGTTCGCCACGCGCACGCAGGTGGTGCCCGTGAACAGGGCATTCAGGTTCATGTCGCCCAGATCGGCGCGGGCGCCCTTCGCATTAGTGACACCAGGTTCATCCTGCGTGATGCCCATACGTATCCAGCCCGTCTCGGTCTCCAGGCGGTAGGGTTCGCCCGCCTTGGTGGGCCCATACTGGTAGATACGTCCGTTGGCGCCGTACTTGAGGTGTACCGTGTCGCCGGCACCGGCGGAATCGACATCGCTCCACGAAAGATTACCGCCATCGGTCACGCCATCCGATGTCTGCCGCATACCCTTGATCCACGTGAGTGTGTTGTCGATGTCGCCCTCTGCGCCAAACTGGCCCAGACTCTTCATAAGCGTGCCCGGCCCCACGAACGTCGAGACGCCGTCATCGGCCGTACCAGCATCGGCATGGACGCCGTAATCGTCCACAATCACCTTGGTGAGCGTGTCGTTAAGCAGGAAGCCCTTGGGCGCCGAGACCTCCTTTAGGAAGTAGGCGCCCTTCACGAGCGGCTTGTTGCCGTCGCTCGTACACGGGAATATGCCCGCCCCTTCGAGCTGGATCGGGTTGCTGACCTGCCCCGTCGTCAAGGTGTCGTAGGGGATCTGGTCGCCGTTGAGCACGACTTTGCCGTTCGCGTCTGCTGTCACCTGACCGTCCGTGTACAAGCCGAACTTCGCGCCGTCTACGGGGTTGCCCTCGGTATCGGTCTTCTGCACGAACAGGCGGTTCTGGATGTTCGTGACGAGCAAGCGCGTGGCGAACTGTCGCTTGAAGTTCGTGCCGTCTGCGATGTCGTCGCTGTACACGTGGACGGTGTTCTCGGGCGTCGCGTCGCCGATCGAGCTCGCCGTTGTGTGGTAGATGGCCACCGTGTACTCGGCATCCTTGCGGTCATTACCGCTCAGCAGGTAGTAGTACTTGGAGATGTCGCCGGGCAGATTTTGAATCTCTACCTGGTACTGGCCGCTCGTGTTGAGCGTGAAGGCGTGCAGGTCCTTCCTCGCCGCCTCGATAGCGCCGGCTTTGCTCGGCTCCTTGGCGAGGGTGTATCCCGCTCCCGTCGATGGATCGCCCGACACGGCGTACCAATTGTTCTGATCTTCGATACCCGTGCCTGCGCTTTTATCGCGCTTGAGCACCACAGCGAACAGTATGCCGGAGTCTAGCTTGACGGTCTTGTCGGACTTCGTCAGGTCATTTTTTGCCTTGTACACGGTCGACGGCGCGGTGATGGTCACCTTCGCGGCGGCGAACGCACCGGTCTTCCACACGACGCTGCCCGCGTCCATACCGCCGCGGTTGATGATGACGCCGCCCGCGCCGTTCTCAGCGCTCGCGGGCACGTACTCGAGCTGCATGCTACCACCCGTCGCCGCGAGACTCGAGCGGTATCCCTTGGGTACGCACGTCTCCTTCAGGAGGTAGTACTTGTTGTCGTGACCCTTGTTGTAGAGATCGTCGAAGTTGATGACGCCGTTGTCAACTTTGTTCGTGAGCGTTTGGTGGCCGGCCTCGTCCGTGGTGCCGGATCCGAGAAGCGCGTTCTCGTTATTGGTCGTATCTTTAAATTTCCCGTCTGTTTTGTACAGCGCGAACTCGGCACCCTGTACGAACTTGCCGTCCTGGTCGAACTTGATGATGTCGGACTCGGGCACCGTCACGAGGTTGAACTTGAGCTCCATGTTGGAGTCGGTGGCGCCGCGCTCCAGGTAGAAGAACTTGAGGGTGTGGTTGGTGCCGTCTTTGAAGGTGTTGCCGTCGAAGCCCGAAGTGCCCTTTTTCGCCGCCTGGTACTTGCTCAGCAGCGTGCCGTCGCTTTTGTCGTTCACCTTAATGTCGCCCGTATGAAAGTTGATATTCAGACTCGCACGGCTGTGAATACCGCCGATATCACCCACGAGGACATCATCGATGAACACCCAGACGTCATCATCGCCGGCGAACTCGAAGGTCATGTCCTTCTTATCGTTCGTCAGGCCGCCGTTGGGCTGCACGAATCGCGTGGACATTGAGAGGCCGAAGTGGTGGTTGACGTGGTTACCGGCGTTGTCTGCCGTGATGCCATTTTGGACGAGCCGGCCGCTTTCCTCCTTGAACACCTTGTCTGCCGCATCGAACGGGAAGAACTGACCCCGATGGGACGAATCGCCCACTTTGTCAATGCCCCAGGTGTCATAGACGTCGAAGGCATTCTTGTCAGCGTTGTAGGCTGCGTAGTTTTCGGAGCTGTCATAGACGTAGTAGCCGTCCTGAACCTTGAGGAGGCCCGTCACGCCAAAATGGGACGTCTTGCCGGTCTGGGCAGAGGAATCGAACAGATAGCGGAGGGAGTCGCCGCCATAGGTACCGGAAAGCTGCGGGTAGCCGTCTGAAAGCGTGTTGCTGACAATGCCGGGCTGCGGGTTCGTGTTGCCCGTCCAATGGTTGAGCGGTGCATCACCCTGGCCATCGTTAAACTGGAACCGGTGGCTTGCGTTGATGCCGCCGTTGCCGGAAACCGACAGATGGTTATCCGGATTCACCCAGTAATCAAACAGGTTAATTGTTGTCCCCGAAGGCGAAGTCGTCGGAACCGTGTGGTCGGAGATCGCCGCCTCGGCACGAAGCGGCAGGAAGAAGCTCGCCGTCAGCGCGACGGCGAGGGCCAGAACAATCGCATATGGCGAGACCGGGCGCAGCCCGCGACGACGGCCATAAGACATGACGGACCACCGCTCGCGCGGCCGATGTCCACCAAGAAGTTCCCTGCTGGGACCCCCCCCCCCCCGGGGGTAACCATATTCATGAGTAGAGACGTCGCCTCTCTGAGCTCCTGCATAATTTCCCTCCCCGTCACACGGCGACCCGCCTGGGCACCCCCCCCCGGGGGGACGAGGCAGTCTGGCACATGCCCGCAGTCGTTCAAGGAATACCAACCCCAGCATATGTCTCTTAAGATATCTTAGTCTTATTCTATGACAGTTTTTGTCTCATTACCGATGAAATCGGCTCAGTCCCTTTGTCGCATGCTAGAGCGTGTGGAGCAGGGCGATGAGGAAGCGGATGCCTTGGAGGTAGGCGCGACGGGTGATGCGCTCGTTGGTGCCGTGGACGCCGCGGTCGCACTCGTCATCGTCGACCACAAAGGCCGAGAAGCGAATGCACTCCGGGCAAATGCGCTGGTAGTTGGCAGCGTCGGTCGCGCCAATCACGGTCGAGGGCACAATTGCCACTGGCTCGAATGATCCGTTTTCCTCCGTCCCCTTTGGATCACGGAAATAGCGGGCGGCGATGGAGCGAACCGCCTCGAGGCCGGGACCACCGATGCGCGGGGACGGCGAGGGCTCGGAGCTGCCGGGGCCAAGTTCGACCTCCACGCGCTCGGCAAGACCCGCCGTGGCAACGGCGTCGCGGCAACGGGCAACGACATCGGCCACGCACGTGCCCTCGAGCATGCGGAAGTTAATGTTTGCCCACATATCCTGCGGCATCACGTTAGCACCGGTGCTACCGCCCTCAATTTGGGTCGGTGCACAAGTGGTGGTCACGAGCGGATAGAGCTTCTTGCTGGCGAGGCACTCGCGCACGATGGCGTCCTTGTTGGCGGCAATTTCATCGGCCGTGTAGAGCCCCAACTCGACGAGCTGGGCGGCAAGCAAGTCGGTCACACGCGTCGGCCATTCGATATCGCAAATTGCGGCGATGGCGCGGCTCAGCACCTCGAGTGACGTGCCGCCGTAGGGGTTGGAAGAATGCCCACCCGCGCTCTTTGTCTTGAGCACAATGTCGGCATAACCTTTCTCAGCCAAGTCGGCGTGCATGAGCCAACCCTCGCCCGCGCTGTACTCGGCAGCCGGAGCGATGCGGTAATCGCCCTCATCGATCAGGTACTCAAGCTCAATGCCGCGCTCCTCGAGCACGCGACCGATCGCCCCCGCGCCGCACTGCGTAGTTTCCTCGTCCTGGCCAAAGACCAGGAGCAGCGTGCGCTCGTGCTCCCAGCCGTGCGCCAGCGCATACTCAACCGCCTCGAGAATGCCTGCGACCTGGTCCTTCATGTCGACAGCGCCGCGACCCCAGATGTAGGTATCGTCCACGTGCCCGCTAAAGGGGGCGTGCGTCCAGTCGGCCTCGGTACCCGGCACCACGGGGACCACGTCCATGTGGCCCATGAACATAACGGGCTTGAGAGCGGGGTCGGAGCCGGCAAGCGTCACCAACAGCGAATGGCCGATGAGCTCGACCTCGCCCGCCGCAAACACGCGCGGCCAGGCCTGCTGCATATAGGCGCGCAGGTCGTCGAAGGGCTGCCAGTCCACCGCCTCGGCATCCATGCTCGAGATGGTCGGAAACGACAGCACGCGACCCAAGCGCTCGCTCGCGCCAGCTTCGTCCAAATCGGCATAATCATCCTCATGCGCAAAGAAGCGCCAAACCTCGGCCATGACATCCTTTCGATTGTGGTGACGAGGGCCGCCCCACCGGAGCGGCCCTGCCACATAAGCGTTTGCGATCGGTTATTTGTCCTCAAGATAGCGCGAGAGGAACTCGCGGGTGCGCTGGTGTTTGGGGTTGCCGAAGAGCTCGGCCGGTGCCGCATCCTCGAGCACCACGCCCTGGTCCATAAAGACCACGCGGTCGGACACCGTGCGGGCAAAGGCCATTTCGTGCGTGACGACGACCATGGTCATGCCGTCGGCAGCGAGCTTGCGCATGACCTCGAGCACCTCTCCCACGATCTCGGGGTCGAGTGCGGAGGTCGGCTCGTCGAACAGCATGATCTGCGGATTCATGCACAGGGCACGGGCGATGGCCACGCGCTGTTTTTGACCACCGGACAGGCGGCCCACGGCGGCGTGCGCGAACTTTTCGAGCCCCACGCTCGCCAGATGCTCCATCGCGACTTTCTCGGCCTCGGTCTCGCTCATCTTTTTGAGCGTAACGGGCGCGAGCGTGCAGTTGTCGAGCACATCCATGTTGTTGAAAAGGTTAAAGCCCTGGAACACCATGCCGATGTCCTCGCGAAGCTTGTTGATGTTGCAGCGCTCGGCCGTGAGGTCCTGGCCATGGAACCAGATATGGCCCGCGTCCGGGGTCTCGAGCAGGTTGAAGCAGCGCAGGAAGGTCGACTTACCCGAACCCGAGGCGCCGATGATGGTGACGACCTCGCCGGGATTAACGGACAGGTCGATGCCCTTGAGCACCTCGAGCGAGCCGAAGCTCTTGCGCAGGCCCTCGACGCGGATAAGCGGCTCATTTGTCTGTGCGGCGGCCGCAACGCCGGTAGTGGCGGTATCTGCCATGATGATTCTCCTCGTCTTGAGCCTAGTTGGAGCTGGGCAGCGTTGCCGGGGCCTCGGCGCCGAGCTTTTTGCCAAAGGCCTCGAGCAGGCGGCTCGCCACGAGCGTCAGGATCAGGTAGACCACAAGCGCCACGCAGTAGACCTCCATCTGGCGGTAGTACACGCCGGCGACGGTAGTGGTGGCGTACATGAGGTCGAACACGCCGATGACCGAGAGCACCGACGAGTCCTTGATGTTGATGATGAGCTCGTTGGTGAGCGCCGGGATCGCGTTTTTAATGCCCTGGGGAAACACAACTTTGCGCATGGCCTGCCACTGCGACAGACCCAGCGAGCGCGCCGCCTCGGCCTGACCGGGGTCGATCGACTCGATGCCGCCGCGCAGGACCTCCATCATATAGGCGGTGGAGTTGAGCGAGATGGTGACGAGGCCGGCGGTGAAGGTACTCCAGATCTGGTTGGCCTGGGCAGTCTCGAAGCCCATGCCGCGCAAAACGGTGAAGCCCGCGTAATAGATGAGCAGGCCCTGGACCATCATGGGCGTGCCGCGCACGATGGTGGAGTAGACGGTCGTAAAGCCGCGGCCGATGCTCTTAAAGAAGCGCACCAGGTCGTTATCCACGCGATCGAACGTCTGAATACGCAGGAACACAAAGAGCAGTGCCAGGAAAAAGGCGATGGCGGTGCCGAAGGTGGCAAGCGCGATGGTGATCTCGATACCGCGGATAAAGAAGTCGCCGCTCTTGTAGGTCATGTAGACCAAGCTCGACAGAAAGTCGCTGGGGTTGGAGTCCGAGACAATGCTCACCTGCACCAGGTCGATAAACGACATGACGCAACGGTCGATAAAGAAGATCGCCGCGATGGCAACCACGACATAGCTGCCCAGGCGCGCGCCGCGGCGGCAACGCTCGGATGCAAACGGCGACTTTTGGCGATAGTCATTCCAATGCATGAGCTTGGTGACGAGCGCTGCCGCCGATACGACAATCCAAGCCCACAGAATCGCCCAGAGGCAGTCCTGGAACACACCCGTGGGCGCCAAGAAGCTCAGCGGCGTGGGGTTGCGCTGGCTAAACGCCAGGCCGAGCGCCGCGATAACGCTCGTGCCCAGGTACACATAACGGTGGTCGGCTTTGATAAAGGAGGCCAGACGATTGATGGTTTTCATGCTGCCTCCCTATGCCGGCTGACGGTCGAGGCACGCGTCCCACATTTGGTCGCGCTCCTCCTGGCTGACACCCTTGAGTGTCTTGTCGATGAGCTTAAGCAGTTTGTCCGATCCCTTGCGGCAGCCGACGTTTGCAGCGACCTCCTGCTTAAAGCCCTCGCCCTCGGCAAAATGAATGGGGACAATGCCCGGGTTTTGGGCCATATAGCCCTTCTCGTTCTCGGTGTTGTAGGTCACGGCGTCGCAGGTGCCCTGTAGCAGGTTCGAAAACACCGTGGGCACCGAATCGACCGGATTCTTGTGGACGACGCCCGGGATCTCGTCGATGACGGTATCGAGCATCGTGTCCTTTTGGCCGAGCACCGTGGCGCCACTAAAGTCGCTGAGCTTGGTCGCATTTTGGTAGGGCGAGCCCTCTTTTACGAACAGGCCAAAGTAGCCAATGAAGTACGGGTCGGAAAAGCCGACGGACTCCTCGCGCTCGGGCGTGGCGCTCATGCCGGCGATGATGAGGTCGATCTGGCCGTTGTTGAGCGAATCGATGAGACCCGAAAAGCTCTGTTTGACGGCAACGGGCTCGCCGCCGAGGGCCTTGCAGACGATCTTGGCGATCTGCACATCGTAGCCATCGGCGTAAGCGCCCTGCACGTTGTCGATGGGGATGGTGTACTCGCTGGCCTCGGAGACCTGCCAGTTGTATGGGGCGTAGGCCGCCTCCATGCCGATGCGGATCTTGTCCTTGCCGATCACAGAATCGGACAGGTCTTCGCGACCGCCGCCCGTGGTGGGCTGGACCACCTTGAGCGTGGACGGGCGCTGGCAGCCGACAAGCGCGCCGGCGACGACGGAAGCGCTCGCAGCGAGGGCGCTACCCAGGAAGACGCGACGACTGCACACCGGCTGGGTCTGCGCGTCGCGCTGATGGGGAGAATGCATAATCTGCCTTCCCTGTTGAATCGTATGCTGACGACTTAACAGGATATACGCCAGCGACCAGCAGCGCAGCACAAGCTCGAAAAATTAATAGACACACGGTAGTCATTGGGAACGTCGATGTTTTGGCAATGCCAGCGAGCGCCGCCCAGAGCGAACAAGTTGGCATGAAAAAGGCAAGGCATAGACCTTCTGGTCATGCCTTGCCTTTTGAATGACAAATTGTCGCTCTGGGTGGCGCGCAGCGTCGACCGGCCCGCCGTTCGCTAGAACGGCGGAACCTCTAGAGCAGGGTAACGCTAAAGGAGCGCTCGTCGGTGGCGCCGGGGGCCACGACGATGGTGTTGACCTTGTGCTCAAAGACGTCGTCCTCGGTGTCCATGGTGGTGTGACCGGTCCAAGGCTCGAGCGCCACAAACGGGGCGTCGTTGGCGGCAGACCACACGCCGATGTACTTAAAGCCCTCAAAGTCGATCTTGACGCCGTGACCAGACTTGCAACCGCGCAGCGTGAGCGTGGAGCCCGGGGTATCGGTGAACATGATGGCGTCGTTATCGAAGCTGCGGTGCGTGATGGGCAGCACGTCCGAGTTATCGGGGGCCTTGTAGCTGCCCTCGAACGTCATAAGGCCATCGGGCGTGATGACGGGGGCCTCGTTAGTCCAGGCCTCGGTAAACGCCAGCTCGTAATCCTCGAACGCCTCGTCCTCGGCACCGGGGGCGGGCACGTTAAATGCAGGGTGGCCGCCCACCGAGAACGGCAGGTCCACGTCGCCGGTGTTCGTAACGGCAAAGGTCTGCGTGAGCGTGGCGTCGCCGGTTAGGGCATAGGTCATGCTGAGCTTAAAGTGGAAGGGGAAAGCCTTGAGCGACTCGGGCGTGTCGGTGATCTCGTAGGTGACGGACGAGCCGTCCTCGGAGACCTCGACCAGCTTGTGCTCGACGATGCGCGCGAGTCCGTGGCGCGGCATCTCGCAGGTACCGGCCGCAGACGTCGCAGTGTTGTTGCGCAGCGAGCCCACGATGGGGAACAGAATGGGCGCGTGCTTGCCCCAAAAGGCCGGGTCGCCCTGCCACAGATACTCGTTGCCGTTGAGGGCAAGACTCGTGAGCTGGGCACCCATGGAATCGATGGCCGCGGTGAGGCCGCCGCGCTTGATGGTAGTGACGGTGGACATGCTACTTCCTCCAAAAATAAACAACAGTATCGAGGGCTATTGTCCCACTCTTGGCGGCGGGGTTGAGCGTCAGGCGCAGTTATTGAGCAATAGCGTAAAGGTCAAACCCGCCCTGCGGCGTGCTATCGACCGTATCGGGCGCCTGTGAATTAAAGCTCAC
The DNA here is from genome assembly GCF_003475605.1 of Collinsella sp. AF31-11. Taxonomy (NCBI): domain Bacteria; kingdom Bacillati; phylum Actinomycetota; class Coriobacteriia; order Coriobacteriales; family Coriobacteriaceae; genus Collinsella; species Collinsella sp. AF31-11. The sequence goes on along the minus strand of NZ_QRQS01000010.1, from coordinate 67,619 downwards.
CGGAACCATGCGCTTTGAGGCGCGGTAACGCGTGCCGTCGGTGGCGACGGGCGGCTCATCGACCGTGAGCTCGTAGTCGCCGGGCTTGAGCTCGATACCGTCACCTTCGGAATTGACGTATTGATACTCGTCGATTGCTTGTCCCTTGAGCGTGCGACCCACGATATGGACGAGCATCTGGCTGTCGCCGCGGGCGGTGTCCCATGTCGCACCGTCCTTAACCTCGACCGACACATGCACCGAGCGCGTGCGGCTGAGCGATTGCTCGACAGACATCTCGACCTTGGCGGCGTCTTGGCGCTGCTGCTCGACATGACCCCAGATGCTGCCGATCGCCGAGCAAGCGATGACGCCGGCCATAAAGGCGATGAGAATGGGGCCGAGCGGAGAGCGACGGCCCGCGTCTTCCTCGCGAGCCAGGTTGGGGCGATGGGTGGGGGCGGGCGCCTGGGCACCCTGCGCGGGCACGTCGAGTATGCTGAAGGATGCCGTGCTGCCGGGGTCGATGGTATGGCGCGGCTGTGGGGTCTTTGCCGGCGAGATCGACATATCAGCCGGCTCGCCGAGCGTGGCCGTGGCATCGGCCTTCGCCTCGTCGGCCTCGGCCTGGGCCCAAGCCTGTTCAAAGGTTAGGGGTTCGGCGGCATCGGAAGCGGCTTCAGGCTCGACACCGGCATCGTTGCCGGTCTCGTCCTCGTCGCTCGACACGTCACACGGCGCGGGCTCGTCCCACTCTTCGTCCGGAGCCTCGCCCTCGCTATACCACCATTCAAAGTTATCGATATCCATACGGGGCGCCCCCTTGGCCTCGCAAATAAACACTTGCTAGCCTTATACCCCCAGATGACACGGGAGCTCGCCGGCACAGATAGGAAAAGCGTCACAACATTCGAGGCTTTTCCTCGTTTTCGAGATTTTCATCGAATGTTGTGATGGTTTGGGCGGCAGCCATGCCGCGAATGTGACAAAGGGACTGTCCCTTTGTCACATCTGGAGGGTAACGGGGATTTGGATGCAGCAAAAGTCCTCTTGGTGGGACTCGTCGTAGCTCGTGGTATCGAGGTAGCAAAAGTCGAAAGCGTTGCCAACGGGCTGGAGCGCGTGCTCGTCCATGCAGGCAACGATGGCGCGGATGCCCTCGGGCTCGTACGGCATACCCCAGCGGCTCATGCACAGGTATGTGCCCTCGGGCAGCACTTCGATGCCGATCTCTGCCAGCTCGGCGGGATCGCTCGGCAGCAGTTCCTCGACACCGCGCGGCAGCACGGCAAAGGAGCCCGCGCCGGCGATAGGGTCGTCGGAATGCAGCGCCTCACGACGCAGCATGGCACCCCAGCCGCGCATAGGGCGCGTGCCCGTCAACGCACGCATGCGCAGGATGGCCCGCATGAGCGTGGGGTGAAGCATCGAGCGGCCGCGCTCGATATCGCCTGGAAACTCCTCAAAGACCACGAAGCGGCGCTCGAACTGCTTGAGCTCCGGCTTGCCCTCGCGCTCGCGCCAGTAAACTGCCTCGTCGTAAAAGCTCAGACGCTCCTGCACGCTCGCACGCTCGGCTTTGAGCCCGGCAATCTGCTCGTCGAGCGCCTGCACCCGCGAGCGCAGGTGGTCGGTCATCTCGCTAATGTCGAACGTCGAGGCTAGGCGGTCGATCTCATCGAGTTCGAGCCCTAGGTCGCGCAGCATGCAGATCAGACGCATGAGCGGGATCTGCGTGGGCGAATAGAAACGGTAGCCTTTTTCGTTAACCACGGCGGGCTTAAACAGGCCGATCTTGTCGTAGTAGATGAGCGTTTGGCGCGAAACGTTAAACAAACTCGCCATCTCGCTAATCGCATACATGCCCGTCTGCATAGGTCCTCCCGACACATCCTTTTTGCGCACAAAGCCCGCCGCCCACAGGGGCAGCGGGCTCAAACACTACTCGTATCCTACCCTAAAGACGCCTATGACCAGCGCTTATAGTTTGCGCATGACACGCCGACGGCCTCGAGCGCCTTGGCGGCGATGTGGTGCACCGCGTCATCGAGCGTGGCGGGGCCGTTGTAAAACGTGAGCATGGGCGGCATGAGCATGACGCCCGGTACGCGCGCAAGGCGCGCCATGTTGTCGACATGAATGGCGCTGAAGGGCGTCTCGCGCACCATGAGCACCAGGCGGCGCTGCTCTTTCATCTGCACGTCGGCCGCACGCAGCAACAGATTGTCGCTGTAGCCGCTCGCGATGCCGGCGAGCGTCTTCATGGAGCACGGGGCCACGATCATGCCGTCGACCGGATAGGTGCCGCTTGCGATGGCGGCGCCGATGTTCTTGTTGTCGTAGACCACATCGGCATGCGTGGCAAACTCGTCGAGCGTCATGCCGAGCTCCTGCTCGATGGTGATCTCTCCCCCGCGCGTGACGACAAGCGCCGACTCGGCACCTGCCTGGCGCAGGCATTTGAGGCACTCAAGACCCAGCGCGGCACCGCTGGCGCCAGACACGCCAACGACAATGCGACGGGGACGGATCACAGGATCAGACATAGCGACTCCTTACAACAAAATGGCAGCTATAGGTCAGGCAATGTCAGCGAGTGCGCGTCTGGCGAGGCAAGGTGCCCCGAAACAAGAAGGCATAGGGCTTATGCCCATGCCTTCGCAGTTGAGGGGCAGATTGCCCGCCAGGCGCGGGCGCAGCGTCGAGTGGTCCGACGTTCGGTAGAACGCCGGAACCTTAGAAAGCAATCTCCTTGGCCCACTTGTCCTTGTCGATCTCCATGAACTGCGAGCGAATGAAATTCTTCTTGAGGTCGAACGGAACCGTGCAGTCGAAGATGGCCTTGCAGGCGATGCCGTGCTCGCGAATCGTGGGGTCGAACGCGGGGTCGTTGGACGGGTCGAGCACGTGGCAGTGGCAGCCGGGGATGGTGATGAGGTCGACGTCGGCCTGGAAGCGCGTGGTCATGGCCCACATCACGTCGCTCATATCAAAGATGTCAACATCCTCGTCAACCAAGATCACATGCTTGAGCTCGGAGAATGCCGAGAAGGCGAGCATGGCGGCGTTGCGCTGACGGCCCTCGTCATTTTTGCTCGACTTCTTAAACTGCATGATGGCAACGAACTTGCCGCCGCCGCAGGGTGCAGCGTGGACGTTGAGCAGGCGGCCCGGGATAGCGGTCTCGACCATCTTGTAGATGGAAGCCTCGGTGGGGATACCGGCCATGGACACGTGCTCGTGCGAAGGGCCGATGCAGCTCTCCATAATGGGGTTGACACGCGTGGTGACGGCGGTGATCTTGATCACCGGGCAGACCTTGGCGCCGCCGGTGTAGCCGGGGAACTCGGGCATGGCGTAGCCGTGGCCGTTGACGTCCTCGTTGATGGTCTCGTCGTGCATGAGGTAGCCCTCGAGCACGTACTCGGCATTGGCGATGCACTTCTGCGGAACGGTGACGCAGTCGGCAAGCTCGACAGCGTGGCCGCGCAGGGCGCCGGCAATTTGCAGCTCGTTGAAGCCGAGCGGTGTGGTGGGAGCCTCAAAACCGCAGCACATGTACACGGCGGGGTCCAAACCGATGGAGATGGAGATGGGCATGTCTTCGCCGCGCTGGCAGTACTCGTCAAAGAACGCGCCCAGGTGACGGCTGCCGGGGGTAATCCACATGGCAAGCTTATCCTTGTCGACGCAGGAGAAGCGGTGGATGGTCACGTCGGACTGGGAGCCGTCGGGGCTCGTGCCGTAGGCGAGGCCCATGGTGATGTAGGGGCCGCCGTCGACGGGCGTGTTGGTAGGAGCGGGAACGATCTTGCGCAGGTCAAAGCCCTCGTCGGTCGCCTTGTACACGACCTCCTGACAGTCGACGTGCGCACCCTCGGCGATCTGCTCGGGCGCGATCAGGTTCTCGAAGCGCTTGCCGATCTCGAGGCCCAGGTGCTCCTCGTCCAGGTCGAGCAGGGCGGCAACGCGCTTGCGGCTGGCAAGCATGCCGATGCAGACTTTGGCATCGTCAAAGCCCTTGACGTTGTTGAAGACCATCGCCGGACCCTCTTTGGTCGGGCGCATAACGGTGCCGCCGGCGCCGACGTGACGGTAGACGCCCGAGACCTCGGCATCGGGATCGACCTGAGTGTCGGTCTCGAGCAGCTGGCCCGGCATCTCGCGCAAAAAGTCGAGCGCGGAGCGCAGGTCGTGGATCTGGGAAGCATCGGTAGTGGACATAGCATGCTCCTTTCGGGAGAGTGCCCGGCGGCGAGGATGCCGCCGGGCTTGGTAACGTAATGGGGCCGCAGCGCTCATAGATGGGGCGCTCGGGCACTCGCAGTTCAAGCACTCGGCTAATTACAGCCAAGCACTCGACTGCTTACATCAGGCCAAAGAGGTGGAACCAGGCGGCCTCGACCAGCACGACGATAAAGACGACCGCGGTGAGGGGAATGCCCATGCGCATGGCCTCTTTGGAGGTGTAGCCGCCGGCGTCCTTGCCCTCGCCGACAAGGATCGGCAGGTTGTGGAACGGCAGGATGTAGTGGATGTTGATGGACGTGAAGACGATGAGCGCCACGGCAAGCGGGCTTACGCTGGAGCCGGCCGCGAAGCTGATGAACGCCGGCACGCACACACCGAGCACGGCCATGACCGAGCCCATGAACATGTGGATGATCATGGAGAGCGCGGCGACGAGCAGGGCGAACAGGAAGATGTTCTCGGGCACGGAGCTGGGAAGCACGACGTCGGCGATCCAGGCGTTCATGCCGGTGGCGCCGCCCACGGAACCCACGGCCATGGCGGCCGTCAGGAACATGAGGGACTTGATGTCGACAGCGTTCCAGCTGGCAGGAGTGAGGACCTCGCCGATGATGGGCATGGCGAGTGCGACGCCAATGGCCAGGGTGACCCAGCCGATATAGTCGCCCGAGACGGTGAGCCACAGCGCGATGGCGATGACAAGCCACACGATGGTGCGGATCTCCTTGACGGAGAGCTTGCCGAGCGCGGCCTGCTTGGCCACGATCTGCTCGCGATCGTAAACGAGCTCCTTGCTGGGCTTAAAGAAGAAGAGGCCCAGGAACAGGGTGCACAGCAGCGCGACCAGCATGGGCACGCTCATGTACAGGAACCAGTCGACGAAGGACGGGCTCATGCCGCCGGCCTCGGCGCTGTACTGCGCGACGAGCGGGTTGAGTGTGGAGTCGCCCGTCAGGAAGAACATGGAGCCCGGGGCAGCAGCGGCAAACACGAGGAAGCCGAGCTTACCCTTGTCGTCGTCACCGTAGCCGGCGGACTCGGCGATGACCGAGACGACGGCGAGGATGAGGAAGGCGCGGGGGAACGGATGCGGGATCAGCAGCGACAGCACAAAGGTGAGCGCGAAGATCGAGATGATGAGCGACTTGGCGTCGCGCACGAACTTGAGCATAAACGCATAGGCGATGCGCTCGCCCAGGCCCGACTCCTTGACCGCGCTGGCGATGAGGTAGGCACCAATGACGAGCCACATGGTGGCTTTGGTCCACGAGCTAAACGTGGAGGCGACCGTCGCCGAGATGCTCGCGGCGCCCGTGTCGTCCACGCACACCTTGAATAGAACGAGCAGCGCGCAATAAAGCAGGCCCACAAAGCCCGGCTGCGCCACACCGCATGCCCAGAACACCACCGTGGCGAGCGTCAGTGCCAGACAGGTCTGACCGCCGACCGTGAGCTCGACCGTCGAGCTCAGCTCCGCCAAAGGAAGAAACTTCACCAGCAAAAAGACAACGATACCCAGCACAAAGCCAATTTCGCGCTTGGTGATCTTAAACGCCTTCTTTTCCGCTTCCATCTCCCCACCTTTCTTGTTGGGGGCGCTCCGGATTCGCAACCACGTTGCCGCTTAAAAAGGGGCGCCCGTTATCGGACGCCCCTTACGTTGCGCTGTGTTGTGGCAATACAGTCAAGCGGGATTTTTGGATGAGAAGCGATCCTCTGGGCAAAAACCGTCACAATCTTCGACGCTTTTCCTCGATTTCGAGATTTTCATCGAATGTTGTGACGGTTTGGATATGGCAAAGGGACTGTACCTTTGTTACATAGCGAGGGCCGTACGGATGGATGGGTCGCTGAGTGCCTCGCGGAGCCAGGGGGCCAGCTGCTCGGGGTGACCCTGCAGGTAGCCTTTGAGCTCGGACGGGGCCACGCGACGCACCTCCGAGATCTCCTCTTGGTTGATATGCAGCTCGCCCGGCTCAACATGGGCTGCGAACACCTCGCACCATTCGCACTCGCAGCGGCCGTCGCCGTGATCCTCGCGATACACCACGTGACCGAGGTGCTTGAGCTGGTCGGGCTCGCGCGCAATGCCAAGCTCTTCGTTGATGCGACGCGCCGTGGCGGCCGCGACGTCTTCCCCGGGGAGCGGATGGCCGGCGCAGCTATCGGCCAGCACCCCGCCCCACAGGCGCTTGAGCGGACTGCGGCGGCAGAGCAGCAGGCGCGCGTCCTCGCCCTGGCCCTCGACCAGAAGCGTCAGAAATGCCTGATGCAGGATGCCCTCGCCGGCATGTGCCTCGATGCGATCGACAGGGCCAAGCGCCTCGCCGGTCGCGGCATCGACCGCCACGACCTCGGCGCCTGCACCGCCCTCATCCCAGCCGGCGCGCAGGATGCGCGCGGCGGCCTCCTCGAGCGCGGCGATGAGCTCCTTGGTGGTAGCGAGCACGCGCTGCAGATCGTCCGCAGTCGCATGCTCCACATGAAAGCCCGTGCTTGCAACTACCGGCACGCCAAAGCGCGTGGCCAGCGCCGCCGCGATATCGTGCGCCGGGATCTCATCTCGATGGCACGGAACGGCCAGGATGCTCACGGTCGCCGTGCGACCGGGCTCAGGGCGCGGAATGGCCTGCGCCGTGGCGCCCAGATGCGCGTACTCCGGCGAGCAGGCGTACACCACCATGCCGCGCGGCGTCACCGTCAACTGGGCCTCGAGCGCAAACTTGCCCTCGCCCACTGCAACCTTTGTCGTGTGCATACCCATGGGATCTCCTGTCGCCCGCGATGTACCTGAGACCATCTTCGCCTGTATTGCGACTATACAGGCAAGCGCAGCCTGCGACAAAGGGGGCAGGCACCTGACACATTCTGTTAGAGTTGCAGGGATTGAATCCCGCTTATTCATGCGACATTGGAGTGACAACCTTGACCGCCGCAACCACGCCTAAAAGTAAGTCAACCGCCGCCGCGCTCTCCCCCGCGCGCACCAAGCTCTGCCTGGCGCTGCTCGTGCTGTTGGGCTTCTCGCTCGGCTGCTCGGAGTTCGTGGTCATCGGCATCGAAAGCGACTTGGCAACGGAACTCGGCGTATCACTTGCCACTGCGGGCCAGCTCATCAGCGTGTTCGCGCTCGTCTACGCTATCGCCACGCCGGTGCTCGCGCTCAGCACGGGGCGATTCCGCCGCTACCAGCTGCTCGTGTGCTACAGCATCGTTTTTGTGCTCGGCAACCTGGTCATGGCGTTGGCGCCCAACTTCCAGGTGCTGTTTATCTCGCGCATTGTCCTGGGCTCCGTCTCGGGCGCACTGCTCGCCGTGGGTGTGACGTACATCCCCGAGCTGCTGTCCCCACAGCAAACCTCACTTGCCATCTCGGTGGTATATGGTGCGTTTTCCGTGGCAATGGTCTTTGTGACCTCGATCGGCAAGTTCGTGGCCGACACGCTCGACTGGCACGTGGCCATGTACGGCACGCTGACCTTTGCCGTTCTGATCTGCGGAGCGCTCGTGGCGTTTATGCCGCGCGCTGGGCAAACCGATGAGCCTGCCACCTTTCGCGAGCAGGCGGGTCTGCTGCGCGAGCCGAGCATCATCACCGGCATGCTCATCTTTTTGTTTGGCGTAGGCTCGGTCTATGTGTTCTACGGCTACGTGACGCCTTATCTTGAGCAGGTGCTGGGTATGGGAACCGTTCAGGCGAGCACCACGCTTATGGCCTACGGCGTGTTCTGCCTGGTCTCGAACATCTTGGGCGGATGGATCGACGCGCGTTTTGGCATGAAGGCGCTGCTTGTGACGTTTGTGCTGCAGGCCGCGGCGTTATTCGGGCTGTTTGCCGTGGGCGGCACCATGCCGCTCGCGCTGGTCTTTGTCTTTAGCTTGGCGCTGCTCATGTACCTGTTCTCGGTGTCATGCATCACGCACTTTATGGACGTGGCACGCAGCCGCCATCCCAAGTCGATGGTGCTCGCGAGTTCGGTTGAGCCCATGGCGTTTAACGTCGGCATTTCGTTTGGCACCGCGGTAGGCGGCGCCGTTGTGAGCAGCGCTGGCATTGCGTACGTGGGTGCCGTGGGCGCCGCGTTCTCGCTTGTGGCCTGGGCGCTTACGCTGGTGACGATTAAGTTGGCTCGCTGGGAGCGTCGTCGCGGGTAGCGCAATTGCAGCCAAAAGCCGCAGCACCGCCCACCATCTTTTGACCGCCTGGCGTTCGCTCCCGCAGCCATGCAACACGTCGCCCAAGTCAGCATCTTTCCCGGCGCTATTTAACCACGCAAAACGCATCCTGTTAAGATTACCGCTATCGTTTTTCGCAATCTGAAAATCGGTAGAATCGCAGGTAAAGCTTTCGTAGTCTGAAGTGGTCAATCCACACGAAAGGGGTTTACCACATGGACAAGAAAGCAGTTGTAATCGCCGGGGCCGGCAGCACCCACACTCCCGGCATCATCCAGAGCCTATTGCAGAAGAAAAACGAATTGCCGCTGCGCAAACTCGCCCTGTACGACATCGACGAGAAGCGCATGCATCTCGTCTACGACATCATGAAGCAGTTCATCGAGCAGGAAGCTCCTGACATTGAAGTTGTCGTGACGACCGATCCCGAAAAGGCATTCACCGATGTCGACTTCGTCTTCGCACAAATCCGCCAGGGTGGCCTTCAGATGCGTCGCCAGGACGAGCGCATCCCTCTCAAGTACGGTTGTGTAGGACAGGAAACCTGCGGCGCCGGCGGTTCGATCTCCTATGGCATCAGGTCCATCCCCGGCGTCTTCGACCTCGTACGCTACGCCAAGAAATACAGTCCAGACGCCTGGATCCTCAACTATTCCAACCCCGCCGCAGTTGTCGCCGAGGCCACACGTCGCGAGTTTAACAACGACCATATCCTTAACATCTGCGATATGCCCACGGCTATCTTGCTCTCGTACTCTAAGATGCTCGGACTTCCCAGCTGGCGCGATATCGACCCCATGTATTTTGGACTCAATCACTTTGGCTGGTTTACCAAAATCTACGACAAGCAGGGACGCGATCGTCTGCCGGAGCTCCGTCAGATGATTCTCGAGCACGGCATGGCCGTGAGCGACAAGCATCACAAGGACAAGGACTGGATGCACACCTGGGGTCAATACGTCAAGATTGTGAAGGACTATCCCGAGTATCTGCCCAACAGCTACCTGCAGTACTACCTGTACTCCAAAGACATGGCAGATGACATGGACCCCAACTGGACGCGCGCCGACAACGTCATCAACGGACGCGAGAAGGAGATGTTTGCCGAGCACGACAAGTACCTGGCAGATCCCGCCAATTACAAGAGCCCCGTACAGAGCTTCACGGTCTTTGGCGACTTTATCGTCGACGCAGCCGCCTCTATCGCCTACAACAAGTGCGAACGTTATCTCGTAATCGTCGAGAATAACGGCGCCATCCCCAATCTGCCCGATGACGCCATGGTCGAGGTCCCCGCCTACCTGCGCTCTTGGGGCCCCGAACCCATCAGCCAGCCTGCTATCCCCACCTTTTACAAGGGGCTTATCGAAGAGCAGAATGCCAGCGAGAAGCTCGCCGTCGACGCATATTACGAGCATTCCTACCAGAAGGCACTCGAAGCCATCGCGATCAACAAGACCGTCCCTTCAACTACCGTCGCGCGCCAAATCCTCGACGACCTGATCGAAGCGAACGGCGATTATTGGCCGACCCTGTCCTAACTCCCCGCGCATCGAAGGAACATCATGAAAGAAAGCAAGCTCTACAGCGAGTTCCAGAGACTCGGCAAGGTGCTCATGGCGCCGGTCCTCCTCCTGCCCGTTTCCGGCATTTTGGTCGGTCTGGGCTCCGCCCTTTCCAATGCTAACCTCATCTCGCTCTGCCCGTTTTTGGGCACCGAGCCGATGGTGATCTTTAGCACACTCATCAAAGCAGCCGGCAACGTTATCAATGGTAACATCTCGGTTCTCTTTGCGATCTGCATTGCCTACGGTTACGCCAAGGCCGAGAAGGCGACCGCCGCACTCTCAGGCTTCATCGGCTACATGACCATGAACACGATCATGGGTCAGCTGCTTATCCTGCTGGGCACCATCGATCCCGCCAACCTGCAGACCGGTCAGAACGCCATCCTGGGCGTAACCACACTCGACACCGGCGTATTCGGCGGCATCATCATCGGCTTGGTAGTCGCGTGGATCCACAACCGATTCTATAAGGTGCAGCTTCCGCCGGTGCTCGGCATCTTCAACGGCACACGCTGCGTCCCCGCCCTCACCGTCGTTTTCGCGAGCCTAGTGGGCGTTGCGCTCGCCTTCGTGTTTCCGTTTGTGCAAACCGGCCTAAAGGCCGCCTCGACACTCATCGATTCCACCGGGGTGTTTGGCGCGTTCATCTATGGCTTCTCCGAGCGCATGCTTCTGCCCTTCGGCCTGCATCATTTCATCTACCTGCCGTTTTTCTTCACTTCTCTGGGCGGTAGCATCCAGGTTGACGGCCAGACCGTCGAAGGTGCTGTCAACATCTACAACGCCATGCTCAACACGCCCGGCATGATGTACGACATCGACATCTCAAAATACGTCATGAACGGCAAGGTGCTGTTCGCCATGTGCGGCCTGCCCGCGGCGGCACTCGCCATCTACCACTGTGCCCGTCCCGAGAATAAAAAGAAGGTCGGTTCCCTCATGATCGCCGCCGTTATCCCGGCCGCCATCATGGGCATAACCGAACCGCTCGAGTACTCCTTCCTCTTTGTAGCGCCCGTACTCTATGTGGTCCACGCTCTGCTGTGCGGCATCGCGTATGTACTCACCTACCTGGTACAGTTCAATGTGCCCGGGCCTTCCGCCTTCGGCGGACCGCTCCTCTCGTGGATCTTCAACGGCATCATGAACGCCGATAAGGGCTCCAACTGGTTCTGGCTCATTCCGCTCGGCATCGCTTACTTCGGGATCTATTACGTGCTGTTCCGCACCTTTATCAAGAAATTTGACCTCAAGACCCCGGGCCGCGAGGATGATGACACGCAGGCAGCGGATGACACGTCGGCCATCGACTCCAAAGCACCTGTCCAGGTAAGCGAGCTCATCCCGCAGATCGTGGAAGCCGTGGGCGGCGCCGATAACATCTCGGGTGTCAACGCCTGCTTCACTCGCCTGAGGCTCAGCCTCAAAGACACCGCCCTGGTCAAGGACGATAGCGTCTTCACCAAAGACCTCGGCGCCAGCGCCATCGTGCACGTTGGCGGCGGTGTTCAGATCGTTTACGGCAATAAAGCTTCTGTCTACAAAGTCGAAATGAGAGAATACTTGGGCATGGAATAAATCCGTCCCATAGCTTCACCACAATGCTCCGGAGATGGCATATCCGCTCCGGGGCATTATTGTTTGGAGTGATTTGAATGTCGATGTACGAGGTCTATTCGAACCTCAGGTCTTGTATCGAAGACGTCGAGAAGGGCGGCAGCCTTGACGCCCACATCGCACTCTACGCCCTCTCCCATCACGACGAGGTCCCAGAGCTCTCAATAGAAGAACTTGCCCGCGCGTGCAATACATCGCCCGCGACCATCTCGCGCTTCTGCAGGCGCGTGAACGGCTCGAGCTTTCGATCGTTCAAAGAGCAAGTTGACGACTTCAACGCTTGGCTCCAGCGTGAGACAACCGAGGCAAGGGCGCATAAGCAAATCGATATACCCTGGTATTTCGATATCGTAGAGACCTCTTTGCTTGAAACAAAACGCCTGCTCACTGAGGATCGACTCGAGCAGGCCGTTGACTGGCTTCTCGATGCGCAAAATGTCTACGTATACGGAAGCTCATTCTCCAATCTCGCCGCCCGCTCACTCTGCGAAAAGCTGAGCCGCGTAAACCGACTGTGCTTCTCATTCGGCTCCGTCAAGGGACAGGAGACATCGCTCTGTCTGCTCCAACCCGACGATCTAACCATCTTTGTATCGTTCTCAGGAAAGACGAGCTATATCTTCAATCTTTACGTTGAGGCCAAGCGGCGAGGTTGCCGCGTTATTTGGATATCGAGCAACATGGCATTCGATAACAACGGGGCGCGTGAGCTCTTGCTACCCGTGAGCACGGAGTCACTCAGCGAGTATTCGACCGCCTTGGTTGAGGGCATGAGCCTACAAAGCGCGGTTAACGCTCTATATATCAGCTGTGCAAATCGACTTCGGGCGCAGCGCTAGCCGCAAACATGCTAGAACTGAAAAGAACGCCCTCACCGTCGCAAGGCGTCCGAATACACGATAGGCAGTGCCAAAAGAGAGCAGCGAGCACGTCATGTACTTGCCCATTCGCCCCAAAACAGCACAGGTCGGCGCCCGATTGAAGAATCGGACGCCGACCTGTATTAATCTTGATCGTGTGGTTGAGTCGTTTACTCCATACCCAGCAGCTCGCGCATCTGAGTTGCGTAGTTAGATGCCATGTTGCCGTAGACAATCTGCACGCCGCCGTTGACATGCACGATGCCACGCGCTTCGAGCTTTTCGGTAAACTCGGCGTCATCAACCACCTTGTCACAGTCATTGAGCTGGATGCGCAGACGGGTGAAACAGGCCTCGACAGACTTAATATTGTTGTCGCCGCCCACTGCCTCAACGATGGCGGGAATGAGGTCGCTGATCACGGTCTTGGGAGCCTTTTCGGCCTCGTCGTCGGACTCTTCCTCGCGGCCAGGGGTCTTAAGGTCCTTCTTAAGAATGATGAACTTGAAGACGAAGTAGTACACCACGAAGTAGATGGGGCCAAGGAACAGGATAACCTGCCAGTTGGAGCCCTTGGCTGCACCCATAATGCCGTTAAAAATCAACGACAAGAGCGGGCCACCGAAGGACGCGGAGCCAGCCACGTTGAACTGCAGGACATAGGTCAGCGCATAGGCAAGACCAGCCATGAGAGCGTGGAACACGTAGAGGATGGGCGCGATAAACAGGAAGGAATACTCGAGCGGCTCGGTAATGCCGGAGAGGATGCAAGGCACCACGATGGCGATCATGAGCGCCGCGGTCTTCTTCTTGTTCTTGGGAAGCGCCGTCTTGTAGAAGGCGAGTGCAGCGCCGGGCAGGCCGAACATGGCGAAGATAACCTTGCCGTTCATGACAAAACGGCTGACCTCGATGTTAAACGGCGTGCTGGGAGAGCCCAGGATCGCATTGTAGATATTGATAGCGCCCTGAACGGTCTGGCCGTCGATGGTCTCGACGCCACCGAGCGACGTGAAGAAGAACGGCAAATAGACAAAGTGATGCAGGCCAAAAGGCAGGAGCATGCGCTCGCCGGCGCCGTAGACAAATGCACCAAAGGCACCCGTAGTCTTGATGAACTCGGACAGCGCACCGAGAGCGTTCTGAATAAACGGGAAAACAAAGGACATGACCAATGCGAGGATGCTGCATGAGAGCAGCGTTACCGCCGGAATAAAGCGCGTACCGTTGAAGATGGAGAACACGGCGGGCAGCTCAATCTTGTAGTAACGGTTATGCAACCATGCGACGATTGCGCCCACCAGAAGACCGCCGATAACGCCAGTGTCGAGCGTGGTGATACCGAGAATCGTGCTCTGGCCCGTCGTAAGATTCGCGGGATCGATAACGCCAGTCGCCGTAAGGAACGTGCCCATCACGGAATTCATGCACATGTAGCCCAAAAAGCCACAAAGCGCCGCGGTAGCCTTCTCGGACTTGGCGAAGCCATAGGCGAGACAAATCGAGAAGATAACCGGGATGTTGTTCATAACGATGCCGGCTGCGGCCTTGAGAATCGAAAAGAAAATCGCAAAGCCCGGAGCAGCAAGCCAGGGAACAGCTGCCGTAAGGGTGGGGCTGGTAAAGGCATTGCCAAAGCCCTGGAGGATGCCGGCAATTGGCAGAATCAGCACGGGCGTCATGAGGACTTTGCCCAGGCGCTGGAACTTTGCCAGCAGCTCATCTTTGTTCATGGGATACCCCTCTTAAAGAAACGGGGCGCGCGGCTCTACAATCCACACGCCCCATAACAGTTATCAAGCGATATGGAACTAGTTACTTAAGCTCCGGCCAATAATCCTTGTTCGCCTCGATGAGCTTGTCGAGCACCTTACGAGCCTTCTTAGCATCACCGACCAGACGATTAAGCGTGAGTGCCTGCAAAGCCTTCTCGTAGGAACCCTCCATCCAAGCCTCAACAGTCAGGCGCTCATAGGCGTACTGGTTCTCCATAAGGCCGCGATAGAAGGTACCGATTTTGCCAACAGCATAGGGCTGCGGGCCATTGGCGCCCACGCTTGCCGCGACCTCGACCATGGCGTCATCGGGCATCCCCTCGATAATGCCGTTGTTGGGCACGATGACAATGAAGGTCTTGTTGGTGTTGCGATAAATGGCCGAGGTGATTTCCACGATCATATCGCCATGAGCGTCGTTTTGCACAACCGAGGAGTTCTTTGCGGTGCCGACTTTGGCAACACGCTCGCACTCGGCGAACACGCGCTTCTCACGGCCGTTGATAACCTCATCGGAGCGAGTGTAGTCGGGGTCGAGGTGAGCGACCTTGTACTCGGGATACAGATAGTACTGCAGATAAGTGTTGGGCAGATAGTCGGGGAAGTCCTCGAGCATGTCCTTGACCATGGCGTAGGTATCAAGCCAGGACTGGTCACGCTGCTCGGCATCGGCAGGAAGGAAGCCGTTCTTCTCCGTGTACTCCTTAATCTGCGGGACGAGGTCATGACCCTCTTCATCGTAGATGTGCTTGAACCAACCGAAGTGATTGAGGCCAAAGTACACGGGCTCCGTCTTGCTCATATCGCGACCGAGCAGGCGACCGTAAGAGCGCATGAGGTTGACAGGCTGGTCGCAGATGTTGAGGACGCGATGCTCATCGGGCAGAACGCGCTCGAGACCATATGCCACAATAGCAGCCGGGTTGGTGTAGTTGATAATCCACGCCTCCGGGCTATGAGCGCGAACGTCGTTGACGATCTCAACCATGTCATGCATGGAGCGCATACCGTAAGCCATGCCGCCGGGGCCCACCGTTTCCTGGCCGATGATTCCCATATGCAGCGGAATCTTCTCATCCTTGCTGCGCATCTCGTAGCCGCCGGTACGAATCTGGCAGAGCACAAAGTCAACGTCAGTGTATGCCTCGTCCTTATCGGTGGTGTAACCAAACTCCACACCGGGCTCCTCCTCGGCGAAGAGGATCTTGCCAAACTCGCCGATCGGACGCTGGCGCTCGGCATCGATGTCATAGAGCATCACGCGGTTCAGCGGCAGAATGTCCATGTGCTTGGTCAGGGCTTTAAGAATGCCAGGGCACCACGTGGAGCCGCCGCCAACGATCACAATATTGAGCTTATCCTTCATGTTCCGTCCCTCCAGGGTTGGCTGATCGGTGTTCTCGAAGACCTTGGGCTCCGCGGTTGTCCTCGGCTTGCTTCGTTTCGATTGATATTTTGCGACTTGAGATCATTTGCAAGCCCCTGCGCAGGTCAATGCGAAACGGGGACACATGATTTCGTTCACGACACAGATATGTGTAGGCCGACACGTACGTTTGCCCAGTTCATGGGTAATAGGCAATCTTGACCGATTACCGATTTCTCACCTGGCTACACAAAGCGGTACCATATGTACGGCGAGGTGCGAGGGGCTGAAACATCTTATGAAAGATCAAGAATCTTTTTATGATCATGTGCGAGCTGGCGAGAGCAAGCTCAACGATCTCGAAAGCGAGATCATGCGCTACATCATCGAGCTGCGTGACGATATTGACGATGTCACGCTTAAGGGCGTTGCTGAACGGTTCTTTGTCGCTCCCAACACGATCGTAAGGCTTGCCCATAAGCTTGGCTTCTCGGGGTTTACGGAGCTCAAACAATCGTATTCCGCCTCGCTCGACCGCAATCGATTCACTATCGAGACACTTCCGCTCGACACCCAGCTCGTACAAACCAAAGACCTGCTTAACGACCGGGTCATCGACTCGGTCGTGAGCCTTATCCAGGACGCCTCGCATATCGTGTTCTTCTGCTCGGGCTTTTCGAAATACCCGTGCCTCGAGATGGCTGAAAAGCTCAAAATAATGGGCAAGAATACCGATACACTCAGTGAACGCCACGTCATGAGGCACTACGCAGAACTGCTTGGCAAAAACGACCTGGTCTTCAGCGTTTCCGTAAGCGGCGAGACGCAGGTGTCTATTGACGCCACATCGATAGCCAAAACGCGCGGATGCAAAATCGTCACACTCACCGGCTTTTCTCGAAATTCTCTCTCGAAACTAGCCGACTACCCTATCTACACCGTGCAAAAAGAAATCCGCTTGGGCAGCATGGACCTCGACAGTCGATTAATGTTCTATTACGTTTTCGAATTGATATTTGAGCGCTACTTCAAACTGGCTAAGAAATAAAACTCTGTATGCGCCCGGCTTCGACTCTTTAGCAGCCTTCTATATGAAAGGTATCGTTCTATGCAACGCGTACTGTTTATCTGTCATGGGAATATCTGCAGATTCAGAAAAATGCCTAGCTAGTTAGGATCCCGGCGAACCATATCGCGTACCTTACGACGTTTTTACGACTTTGAGCCCCAATGCGATATTGCCGTGATGGAGAAAAGCAACTCCTTTCGCCTTTCCCCAGTAGCTGAAGAACGGAGAATCGAGCATAAGCATTCCTTTCCGGTCGTCTCAAACCTCTGCAATTTGGAGGGTAAATCGCGAAAGCTAATATCTCAAACACCAGAAAAATCAAGTCGATGACCTCGCTCAACATTCACGACGACCACCATCGCATGCTAGTTACAAGAAGCGGATGCACTAGTATTCTTTCAATCGACTTGCAAACCCCTTCAAGCGTCCAACGCAATGGCGTGCTTTCAGACGCAACGCCTCCTTGCGTCCGCATTATTGCTTTGTTAGACTCTACGGAAGAATTCAGCGCAGGCCCATATGCCAAGCCAGCGCCCCGGAAAGGAAAAGGATTCGTGAAGCTGTAGACGATACATATCGACGCCAATTTGCAAATTGCCATCTATCCAAGAATAAATCTGGCTGCACATTTGTCGTATCGTCTTTTCACTGATCCTCGTATATCCTAAACACTACCTTTGCGAGCATTGCCGTCGACTCATTTTCTTTCAGCTTGACTCGAGTCGACGGGCGTTCACGTTGGTCGGAACGAGCCAATCAGAGCATATGCGGCAAAACGCGGCCTCCCATGCCGAGGAGGCACAATGTCAAGAACCAATTTGAACAGCTCCACCACCCTCGTTCTTTCCCATATTACTTATGCATATCCTGGCAGCGCAATGCCCGCACTCGACAACGTGTCGGCGACATTTGCCCCCGGCTGGCACGGCATCGTCGGAGACAACGGGTGCGGGAAATCAACTTTCGTCCGCATTGCGTGCGGACTTCTGATTCCAGATCGCGGCGTCGTTTCACCGCGTCTCGTCTCCGCATATTGCGCGCAAGAAGCCGGAGTCGAACCGCCCATGCTCTTCGATTTTGCGTGCGACTTCGCCCCGGCGACCACGCACCTCAGAAGGATGCTCCGCATCACCGATGATATGCTCTGGCGTTTTTCCGAGCTCTCCGGTGGCGAGCAGAAGAAAATTCAAATAGCCGTCGCGCTTTGGCAGAATCCCGATCTTCTGGCAATGGATGAACCGACTAACCATGTGGACGCAGAATGCAGAAGGCAGATTTGCAAAGCACTCGCCGAGTACAAGGGTATTGGCCTCCTCGTCTCGCACGACCGTGCGTTGCTCGACTCCTTGGCAAAGGACTGCCTGTGCTTTGAGTCGGGGCACGTCACCATGCGCCCCGGCAACTACTCCCAAGCTCGCTCGCAGGCGAATCTGGAGCGCGAAAGCGCGGCGCGGGCCAAATCGATTGCGCGATCCGAAGAAAAGCGCATGAAGGCTGAGTATATCAGGCGCGTTGAAAACGCCTCACGGTCCGCATCCAAGAGAAGCGCCCGTCATGTCGATCCGAAGGATCACGACGCGAAAGCACGAATCAAACTCGCCATTCTCACTGGCAGAGACGGCGTTGCGGGCAAGCTCGCTTCGCGCATGGACTCCCGAATCCAGCGCGCGCAAGCCGCCGTCGACGCCCACCATGTCGAAAAGCGCTACGAAAGCACCTTGTGGATGGAAGCGCAACCCAGCCCGCGCAAAACACTGATTCACGTCAGCTCAGATCGCATACCGTGCGGCCCGAGGCAATCTTTGCGGGTTCCCGAGATTTATCTGGGAAATACCGATCATCTGGGCATAAGCGGCCCCAACGGAGCGGGGAAAACAACACTGGTCAAGCATATCCTGGAGATATTGGAAGGCCGCAAGGCCACGGGATTGGACATTCGCACGCTGTATATCCCTCAGGAAGTCGACGATTCATCCTCAATTGAATTCCTCTCGGAAATCAAGGACCTGCCCCAAGCCGAACGTGGAGCCCTGCTTTCGATCGTTGCGCAACTCAATTCGGATCCCGAACGAATATTGTCCGGCGAGAACATCAGCCCGGGGGAGCTGCGGAAGCTCATGCTCGCCCGCGGTATACTAGATGCCCCCGAAATCATCGTCATGGACGAACCCACGAATCACCTGGACCTGCACTCGGTGGAGGCACTCGAGCGAGCGCTTTCCGCCTTTCCCGGCGCGCTTGTTTTGGTGAGCCATGACGAGCAGTTCCTCTCGGCCTCATGCCCCCTCCGCTTGGATTTGGCCCCAGAAGAGGAGCACACTATTGGTCAGCCCCTCCTCTAGCGCTCAGGCATGTCTTCTGCAAGCCGCCTTCTTCTGATATCCCCTCCCCCGTTTTGCAAGCAACTCAGCGCAAATGGCCCATCCCCCTCAGCCTGAAGGCTCAGCGACACCAACGATACCGACGATTCAATATCTGGATGTCCATATTTGCCCCATCTGGGTGATTATTAAATTGTGTTTGTTCCGTGATTGAATACTTTGTCATCATTACGCCCCACTTCTTCTCATCAGAGGACGTCGAGAACGACAGGTCCTTGCGAAATAATCCCAGCTCAGAAGCTTATGGCATGATGTGCTCACCGAGTGCTCGATGACGATTGACGAATCGTCGGTAATATCCAATTTTAGGAAAGAGGTGTGTATGACCCGACCGAAGATCATGCGCGGACCGTTTGAATGCGGCTCCATCTCAACAACCAGTACGGCAATGTCGTCTATAAAGGAGTCTTCGGCGAGCATGCCGACTTGTTCTGAACGAGCTGTTCGACATGCCCTGAAGGCCGAAGAGATGTTCTCTCGCGTCATGTATCGCCAGATTCTTTGTGCCCACACGAAGCTCCATGGGGCAATGTTTGGGGACGATGATCTTCATGCCGCAACAAGAAATGTCGAGGAGATCTTGCGCAACGTCCTGCGCCTCTATCTCGATGTCCACGGCGAGCCGCAACGCGGAGTCAGCAAATAATTGGATTGAGAGGAGTTCGAGTATGAGGAAATTGAATCAGTTTATGAAGTTCGATTGGGAAGCTTTTGCGAAAGGCAAGCGTTTCCTGTTAGCGCCGGGCGATTTTAGCCGCTAATAGTCAACCGATTTTGACCAATCCCGGTCACCGAATAATGGCCCCCGTGCCTCCCCGCCGCCACTACGCTGGTGGCGCCAACACGCCGCCCTCGACAGGCTGCTCGACAAGGCGTCGGTGTTCGTGATGCGGGGCCCGAGCTACCGCGGCAGGGGGCTCGACACGTACTCGGTGGAGGCCGTCCCCCAGGCGGTGAAGGTGAGGGGGATCCAGCCCGAGGGGATGTAGGAATGCGATAGGAAAGTCATAGATGCGGGCGTGTTGGCCAAAATGGGTCGGCCGGGATTGGTCAATCTCGGCCGACTATATTTGGCTAAATTTTTCCGACACTAACATTCCTTTGTGTCGGAGGTGGTAAATGGGTTGATTAAAACACCAAAGAGCATCGCGGCACCAAGATCGACGTGGTGATCACAACCGATAACACGCAGTATCACCAAAACGAAGGCGAGGTGGTCAGCAATCGTTTCGAGAAGCTTTCCATCAAGGTTTCGAATGATATCGAGATTCCCGTCAATCAGCACGTCATTCCCACCGGCGTGGTCGCAAAGGTTTACGGTGATTATCGCAACCAGTTGTCCATCACGGCGGACGGCATTACCGTCATCCCCGCGAAGGGCTAGGTGATTGTGGTGCGTTACTCCAGTGGCGCACCGGCGATCGTGTATTCGACCCCCAGCGCAAAGCTTTGTGTGCTGGGGGTCGCTTTATTTGCGGTCGCCGCGTGCGTTTATTGCATCGGGCTATTCGTGAACACCATTCTTGCGCCCATCGCCATAGAGCCCAGTACGGTGATGGCGTTTGGCGGCAACCTTACCTCCGCAGCGGCCACTCTTAGCCTCGCTGGGACCATGTTGTTTGCGGGAGGGATCACACATTACGTCATGCTATCTGAATCAACACGGTTGCATGCACGCATTAGGAAGGGGCTCTTTGATCCACGTTACGGGAATCCTCTACACCTGCGAGAAGGCGAGCTTCTTCCCGACATCTCTTGCAAAGAGACGGCTCCTGGACAGTTCGAGCTCGCCATCTCAACCTCATCCTCAACGGCAGAAGAAATATCGAAGATGGGACCTAGCATTAGCTCCCGACTTCGCGGAAGGTTCTCCCGCTACGCCGTCGTACTTGCCGAAGCAGACGTCGCATGCAATCAAGTGACCTTCTTCCTTGAAGATGTGACGTTGCATCGAGAGATCAAGGCATCGCGTGTCGAGGATTTGTGCCCGGCGAACGCCTACGAATTCCGCGTTCAAAACGGCACGAGCATCGACCTCCGCACCTCCGGTTCCATGCTCATCGCTGGAAAGACCACGGGCGTGATCGCCCTCTTGCTCCAAGCCCTGTTGGCTGGTCCTGACGGACACGGATCGCAAGTCCTCATCATAGACCCCAAGCAGGCCGAGCCCTCCCGACTTCCTCGCGTGGTTTCACTGAATGCTGACGGGGACGCTCGCGCAATCCTGTCTGCGTTATCACGGTTCGCCGACAGCATCAAAGAGCGACAGAGCTTCCTCAACGACAGGTCGACAGAGACGGGAGACGCCGTGCACTGGTGGGATGCGGGGCTTCACGTTTCGCTTCTCTTCATGGATGAGTACGTGGCACTCCGCACGCTGTTTCCCAAGCGCGCGAGCAAGGAGGACCCCGATTACTGCCTCGCGACGTTTGATGGGCTGGTGAAGCGCATCGTAACGATGGGGGCGAGCGCGGGCTGCTACGCCATCATCTCGATCGCCGAGGCGTCTGTTGAGGAGGGGGGCTTGCCGTCGATGCTGCGCTCGGCGTGCAGCACCCGCGTCCTCTTCAAGCCGACGCTTCCCGAGGCGCGGCTCATATGGGGCGCGGAACGCCTGCTCGACCTCGGTGCACCTCGCGCCTTCTCCCCGGGCGACGCTTGGTTCAGCAGTACGGACGGGGCGCACGACCGCATCGGCTTTGTGCATTTTCCGATCATGGACTTCCCCGTGTACCGCGAGCTTGGGCGGCTCCTTGACCTGTACTTCAGAGAATAACCACCGCGGGGTCCGCTTCGCGCAGCAAAAGCGGACCCCGTCGATTGTTCCATTACTTGAAATTCTGCTCATTTATGCGCCTTGGGGAGCTTGTTATCCCAAGGCGCACCCTCGGGCGCGTTCCAAAATCGTCCCGAAATAGCTCATTTACGAGAAAGGACTCGGAACCATGACCAATTCTCTGCCCATGAAGACCCGCGCGATGATGTACGAGCAGCAGCTCGATCACCTGCCCCGTCTTGTGGACGAAATGTACCGAAGAATCGAAACACTCGCCCCGAAGCGCTATGCGGGCATCGTGCACGACAGCGACACGACGGACGCGGGACGTCCGGCAGCCGCGCATCTTCACGTGATGATGGAGTTCCAGAATCCGCGCTCGCTCAATAGCATCGCGAAGCTCCTTGGAGATAAACCTGAGCGCATCGAGGCTTGGAAGGCAGGTGTGGAAAACGGTTTTTCCTACCTGTGCCACAGAACGGATGGCACACGATCCAAGCATCAGTACGACCCCAAAATCGTGCGCTCCAATTTCGATTACCCAGCGCTACTTGCTTCTATTGAGTCGCGCGTTGCTCGAACGAGGTCCCATAGCAGCATCAAAGTCCTTCTCGATGACCTTCTCGAAGGTCGTATCGACAAGGAGTCCTTGATCTCTCAGCTCTCCGGATCCGAATATGCCCGGACATAGCGTCAGATCGAAGACGTTTATGCACGCCGCCTTCAGGTTCAGGCCCGGGAATGGCGGGGGTTGATGCTCAAGGGCGAAAGAAGGGTGGAATCAGTTTGGATCTTCGGGCCTGCTGGAACGGGGAAGTCCACCCTCGCAAAGCTCTATGCGAAGCGGAAGGGCGAACCGTTCTTCGTCTCTGGATCTACGAGAGACATCTTTCAGGGGTATGAGGGCAAGCACACGGTGATTCTTGACGAACTTCGTCCCTCATCCATCCCCTACGCCGACCTGCTTCGCATCACGGATCCCTATGCGATGGAGCATGAGGTGATGGCACCGTCCCGATATTCCGACAAAGCGATAGCCGCCGATCTCGTAATCGTCACGACGCCCTACAGCCCCTTGGAATTCTATGGAGAACAGATGCGCCGATCCGCGACTTATCGTCCGCAAAACGATGTCGACGGATTTGGTCAACTTGAGAGGCGCCTCTCCGTCGTTGCGGAGATGCAGACGAGGGAGATCTGTCTCTCTGAGTTTAGGCACGATCTCGACGGATACTGGCCGGTCGAAGGTTCCTCTCGTACAAACCCATATTCGAGTTATGCGCGAGGACTCGCCCCCTCGTCCTGCGCCAACGCTCTTTATAAAGAGCTTCTCGACACCGTTTCGCACTTGACAGCTTAACCAATCGGGCCCCGTGCGATAATCTTGAAATATCGCATCAGGGCTCTTTTCTGAACAGGAAGGAGCCTGCTAGTGACTGTGAGAAAAGACAGCAAAGGGCGAATCCTCAGACGCGGGGAAAGCCAGAGAAAAAACGGCCGTTACTGCTTCAAGTATGTGGATGCAAGAGGTAAAACGCGGAGCGTCTACTCGTGGACCTTGACAACTCATGATCTAACTCCGAAGGGGAAGAAAGCCAGTCCGTGCTTGCGCGCGTTGGAGCATGAGATCCAGCGCGATCTGCTTGATAAGGTCGCGCCGAACAATATGACAGTCTACGAACTCGCATCTCGTTACACTGAAACAAAGACTGCCGTGAAACAATCCACTCGAGCCGCCTACAAGACAATCCTCAATTTTCTTGCTACAGATGAATTCGGCTCGCGACGAATATGCGGTGTCACCTCCCTTGATGCCAAGGAATGGCTCATCAACCTGCAAAAAATCCACGGCAAGCGCTATAGCACAATCCATAGCATCCGTGGTGTTCTGAGACCGGCGTTTCAACTGGCAGAGGAGAACAGCCTGATTCGCCGAAATCCCTTCTATTTCGAGCTCGCAACGATACTGACAAACGACATGGTTACACGCAAGGCCTTGGCCACTAACCAAGAACGCAGATTTCTTGCTTTCGTGGAGGGCGATGAACACTTTCACCGCTATCGTGACGCCATCTACATCCTTCTAAATACGGGCCTGCGCATTTCTGAATTCTGCGGTCTTACCGTCGAAGACCTTGATTTCAAAAACGGAAGCATTCGGGTAAACAAGCAACTTCAGCGGACCAGCAACATGCGATACTACATCGAACGTCCCAAGACGGAGAGCGGGATCCGCTATGTTCCCATGACTCAAGCCGTGACAGAGTGTTTCAGGAGTATCCTTGCGCAACGTCTAAAGCCTTCGAGTGAGCCGGTCGTTGACGGTGTTAGCGGTTTTCTGTTTCTTGATAAAAACGAGATGCCGCGTGTTGCCCTGCACTGGGAGAAGTACTTCCACCACGCGATAGAGAAACATAATCGCATCTACAAGGATGAGCTTCCCAAAATCACACCACATGTCTGCCGACATACCTTCTGCTCGAAGATGGCACGCAGGGGAATGAACCCTGCGAAGCTAAAATGCATCATGGGCCACTCCGACATCAACGTGACTTTTAACACATACACCCATCTTGATTTCGACGACGTCAGAGAGGATATGCTGAAAATTGGATGCAAAGGACGGTCAACATTGTGACAACAAGTCGTAAACCCTCGTTCTTTACGACAATTCTTACGACGCTGGAAAGAAGAATAATCCGCTCATTTATGAATCAATTTGATATTCTGTCCTTGACGAGGGATCAAAAAGCAGTGCGATTATCTGCGAAAACTCTGATATTCGAGAGGTTTTAGCCAATGCGCAAAATCCTATTTGTCTGTCATGGGAACATCTGTCGCTCGACGATGGCTGAGTCGGTGTTTGCCGAGCTGGTGCGCCGTGCTGGGCGCGAGGCGGAGTTCGTCATTGATTCTGCCGCGACCTCGACCGAGGAGATTGGCAACCCTCCGCATCAT
This sequence comes from Collinsella sp. AF31-11, assembly GCF_003475605.1. Classification (NCBI taxonomy): domain Bacteria; kingdom Bacillati; phylum Actinomycetota; class Coriobacteriia; order Coriobacteriales; family Coriobacteriaceae; genus Collinsella; species Collinsella sp. AF31-11. Next base: position 42,843 of record NZ_QRQS01000010.1, on the reverse strand, counting down.
GGCACCGTCGCCAAGCTGCGCGAGGTCGGGATTCCCGTCGTTGCGCACCGCGCGCGCCAGGTTCGTCGCGCGGAGTATGGTGACTGGGACCACATCGTCTATATGGATGCCGAGAACGCGCGCGGCCTGCGTCGCATCTTCGGCGACGATGCCGACGGCAAGATTTCGCGGCTGCTGGATTGGACCGATCGCCCCGGCGACGTCGCCGATCCCTGGTACACCGGCAACTTCGATGCCACCTACCGCGATGTGCTCGCCGGCTGCACGGCCATGCTCGAGCAACTGTAGGCGCCCGGGCGGCGCGGATGCGTGAGCCACGCCATCGGCATAAAATGAGCGTGGATAATCTCCCGCATACAAATTGAGCGTGGATAATCTCCCACTTTGAACGCAAAACGGCGCTCTAAACGGGAGATTATCCACGCTCATTATCTTGGTGGGAGAAAATCCACGCTCGATTACTCGTCGACGATCTCGGCGAGCCAGACGTTCAACGTATCGACCTCGGGGCAGCAGAACTTTGCCGTACCGGGCTCGTTGCCGGGCACGGTTCCGCCGTAGCGCAGGATGTCGATATAGGGAAAGCCCACATGGCAGGCCATGGAGCACATCTTGCCGCGATCGCGGTCGAAGTCGAAGACGTCGCCGGGCTTGTGGCCATGGTGGCAGCGGCACGTGCCCAGCTGGTCCACGCAGCTAATGCGGATACGTGGGCGCTTGCCGCGTGGCGCGCCGAGCAACTTGCCCTCGCTCGCGGGCTCGGGGCCGCTTTCGCTGGCGCTACTCATGGTCGATCACATCCAGGCAGGCCTCGATGGGCAGGCCGGCAGACTTGTCCTCCTGGTCAGCGTTGCGCTCGATAAGCTCGGCCACCACACGCATGGCATCGGCCGTTGCGTGCTGCAGGCTCCAGCCAGCCATAACGCGACCGACGAGCACCGCCGAGAACGTGTCACCGGTGCCCGGGAAATAGACCGGGATCAGGTCGAAGGGAATCGTGAAGTACTCCCCCGCCACGTGGTCGTAACCGATGACGGCGTTCGTGCCGTCGACCACAGCGCTCGTAATGACCACCGACTTGGCGCCCAGCGCGCGCATGGCGTCCACAAGGGCGTGGGCCTCGTCAGGCGTGATTTGCTCGGCAATGGGCGTGTCGGTGAGCAGGCACGCCTCGGTATAGTTGGGCACCGCATAGTCGGCGCACTCGAGCAGATGCCTCATGAGACCGATCGTGGACTCGGGCACACCGGCGTAAAGTTTGCCGTTGTCGCCCATGATGGGGTCGACGAATACCTTGGTGCCCTTTTGCGCGCGGCGGTGGCAAAAGTCTGAGATGATGCGCGTCTCTTCTTCGGTCACGATAAAGCCAGTGGAGATGGCGTCGAACTCAAAGCCGAGCTCTTCCCAGATGGCGAGACTCTGACGCACGTACTCCGTGGTGTCGTGGATGTAGAACTTGGGGTAGTTGAGCGTATCGGACACAAGCGCCGTCGGCAGGTTATGGATACGGTAACCCATGTGCGACAGCACCGGCAGCATGGCGGAAAGCGCGACCTTGCCGTATCCGCACATATCGTTGATCAGCAGCAGCTGAGTGTTCTTCATGAGTGTCCCCCTTGGGTCGGGCGCGGCGCGGCGGCGCCACAGTGCGACTAAGTGTAGCGCAGGGAACGCTACGGACGAAAGCTTGCGCCGTGGAGGACAGTTTGTTGCGGAAAGGTTTCGGAAACGAGGGGCTAGCCTGCTTCATTGCGGCCCATTCGCCGCCACTCATTCAGTGCCATTTCAAAACTACACCGGATTACGGGGCTGAACCTGAATGAGTCAACCACACCCTCTATTTTCAAATCATAGCAAGCCTTCTACCTGCGGTTTTCTTTTTACCAATTTCGGTATGGTCGACAATCCGCAGTTCAGCCCCGTAATCCGGCATAGTTTTGAAGTTAGTCATTGGGGACGTTCTTAAATGACTAGTCAAACAAGAACGTCCCCAACGACTAGTCGTTTAAGAACGTCCCCAACGACTACCCCGATGTTTTGCGGCGCCGTAACTAAATAAGTTTGGTACCTTGACATTCTTGTGTGGCACTCCTAGATTAGTTAGGCACAAAACAATTCCACTACCTAACTAAAGAAAGGAGCGATACGAATTCATGTGCGATGAACCCCTTAACCTTCGCCCGCATGAGCCCGGCGGCGATCCTTCGGAGCCGGCAGACGTGCCCGAAGCAGTTAACGGCGAAGACAAGCTCGCCAAGCGCATCCTGAGCGGCCTGGGTTTTTGCGGCCATTACATGCATTTTCATGGCGGAGGCGTGTCCGGCAAGGCGCCCATCATCTGCCTGCTGGCCAAGCAGCCCGGCGGCGAGATGTCGCAGCAGGAACTCGGCATGCACTTTGACCTCAAGCCGGGGTCGCTTTCCGAGATCCTGTCCAAGCTCGAGCTCAACGGCCTCATTGAACGCAGCCGTAACCCCAAGGATCGACGGCAACTCACCATTCGTCTGACCGAAACCGGCCGGGAAAACGCCCGCATCGACCAGGCGGCCCGCATCCGCTTTAGAGAACGGGCCTTTAGCGCGCTCACCCATGACGAGCGCGAGGACCTCGCCGAAATGCTCGAGAAAATCCGTGTAACCTGGGAGGAACTGGATGATTAAAACCCTCATGGGAAGCATCCGCGACTATATGAAAGTCACCGTTGCCACGCCGCTGCTCGTGCTTGGCGAGGTGCTCTGCGAGATGCTGATTCCTTTTATCACCGCCAACCTGATCGACGCCATCAAAGACGGTGCCACCGTAGCCGAGATGCTTCCCACCGCAGGCTTTTTGGTGCTCATCGCGCTGACGTCGCTTGCTTTTGGCGCCGCTGCCGGCGTCACCTGCAGCCATGCGAGCTGCGGGTTCGCCAAGAACCTGCGTCACGACCTGTTCTACAAGATCCAGACGTTCAGCTTTGCCAACATCGATGAGTTCTCGAGCTCCTCGCTCGTCACGCGCCTGACCACCGATATCAACAACGTGCAGCAGGCCTTTATGATGATCATCCGTATCGCCGTGCGCGCGCCGCTGGTATTGATCTTCGCCTTTACCATGGCGTTTATCATGGGCGGCAGCGTTGCCATGGTCTACCTGGTCATCATTCCGCTGCTGGGCTTTGGGCTGTTCTTTATCATCTTTAAGGTGCGCCCCATCTTCTCGCGCGTGTTCCACAAGTACGACGCCCTTAACGAGTCCGTCGAGGAAAACGTCACCGGCATGCGCGTGGTTAAGAGCTACGTGCGCGAAGACTTTGAGAAGGAGAAGTTCGCGACCGCCGCACGCGACGTCCAGATGGACTTCACCCGCGCAGAGAAGCTGCTCGCCTTTAACAACCCCATGATGAACATCTGCGTCAACGGCGCATTTGTCGTCATCATCTACCTGGGCTCCAAGCTCATCATCACGAGCCAGGGTACGCTGTTCGACGTGGGCCAGCTCTCTTCGATCTTTACCTATGGCTTCCAGATCCTCATGAGCCTGATGCAGCTGTCGATGATCTTTGTCATGGTGACCATGGCCGACGAATCGGCGCACCGCATTACCGAGGTGCTGGCCGCCGAGCCCACGATCGCCGATCCCGCCGAACCCGTGCTCGAGGTGGCCGACGGCTCCATCGACTTTGACCACGTGAGCTTTAAGTATTCTGCGCATGCGAAGCGCCAGGCGCTCGACGATATCGACCTGCACATTAAGAGCGGCGAGACCATCGGCATCATCGGCGGCACCGGCTCGGCCAAGTCCACGCTCGTAAACCTCATCGCCCGCCTGTACGACGCCACCGAGGGCACCGTGCGCGTGGGCGGCATGGACGTGCGCGACTACGACTTGGACGCCCTGCGCCACCAGGTCGCCATGGTGCTGCAGAAAAACGTGCTGTTTAGCGGCACCATCGCCGAGAATCTGCGCTGGGGCGACCCGAACGCCACCGACGAGGAGGTCCGCGAGGCAGCACATCTGGCCTGCGCCGATGAATTTGTCGACGGCTTCCCCAAGGGCTACGACACCTGGATCGAGCAGGGCGGCTCCAATGTCTCGGGCGGTCAGAAGCAGCGCCTGTGCATTGCGCGTGCCCTGCTGCGTCGCCCCAAGATCTTGATCCTGGACGACTCCACCAGCGCCGTCGACACCAAGACCGACGCCAAGATCCGCGCAGGGTTGGCAAGCTATCTGCCCAACACGACCAAGCTCATCATCGCCCAGCGCATCAGCTCCGTGCAGGACGCAGACCGCATCATCGTCATGGAGGGCGGCCGTATCGCGCAGATCGGCAACCATGACGAGCTGCTCAAGACGAGCGAGATCTACCGCGAGACCTTTACCTCGCAAAACAAGATGTCTGCCGAAGGCGAAGGGGCCGTCGAAGCCGGCACCGAGGCATCCGTAACGCAAGCTCAGAACCAGGAAGGAGGCGAGGCACATGAGTAAGGCAACGACCGCCGAGCGCGCGCTCAACCGCAAGGGCGGCACCATGTCGCGCCTCATCAAGACGCTTTTTGGCTTCTACCCCGCGCTTTTGCCCCTCGTCGTCGCCGGCGTGGTGCTCTGCGCCATCATCAACTCCATCGGCGCGACCTTCCTTCAGAGCGCCCTGCAGATCATTAGCGAATCGTGGCAGTCGGGCGACTGGGAAGCCGCACAGCCCAAGATTGCACAGCTCGTGACCACCCTCGCCTGCATCTACGGCGTCGGCATCCTGTCCTCGCTCTTCTGGAACCGCGCCATGGCCATCGTCACGCAGGGCTCGCTGGAGAAGCTGCGCGAGAAGATGTTCAACCGCATGCAGGACCTGCCGATCCGCTACTTCGACACGCACCAGCGCGGCGACATCATGAGCCACTACACCAACGACATCGACACGCTGCGCCAGATGATCAGCCAGTCGCTGCCCAACCTGCTCATGACGACCATCGTCATCGTCACGGTGTTCTTTATCATGCTGTACTACAGCGTTTGGATGTGCCTGGTCATTGTGGCGGGCGTCGCCTTTATGACCTTTATGACCAAGCTGCTCGGCTCCAACTCCGCGCGCTTCTTCATTGCGCAGCAGACCGAGCTCGGCGTGGTCGAGGGTCATATCGAGGAAGTCATGAACGGCCAGAAGGTCGTCAAGGCATTCTGCCACGAGTCTGCCGCCGAGGCCGATTTTGACGAGCGCAACGAAAAGCTCTTCGAGGTCTCGCAGAAGGCCAACATGTACGCCAACATCCTCATGCCTATCCTTATGAACCTGGGCAACCTGCTCTACGTGCTGGTCGCACTGGCAGGCGGCATTTTCCTGGCGCTGGGCGTGCCCAACCTGAGCATCTCGGGCATGACACTGTCCATCGCCGTCGTGGTGCCGTTCCTCAACATGACCAAGCAATTCTGCGGACAGATCGGTCAGATCTCGCAGCAGATCAACGCCGTGGTCATGGGCCTCGCCGGCGCCGACCGCATCTTTGAGCTCATCGACGAGAAGCCCGAGACCGACGAAGGCTACGTGACGCTCGTCAACGCGCAGGTGAACCCCGATACCTGGCAGCTCGAGGAGGCCGACCACCACACCGGCATGTGGGCGTGGAAGCATCCGCACCGCGCGACCGGCGAGATCGAGTACGTACCGCTGCGCGGCGACCTGGTCATGGACAACGTCGACTTTGGCTACACGCCCGACCACGAGGTGCTGCACGGCGTGTCTGTGTTTGCTAAGCCGGGCCAGAAGGTCGCGTTTGTCGGTGCCACCGGTGCCGGCAAGACGACCATCACCAACCTCATCAACCGTTTCTATGACATCGCCGATGGCAAGATCCGCTACGACGGCATCAACGTCAACAAGATCCGCAAGGCCGATCTGCGCCGCTCGCTGGGCGTGGTGCTGCAGGACGTGAACCTGTTCACCGGCACCGTGATGGATAACATCCGCTACGGCAACCTGGACGCCACCGACGAGGAGTGCATCGCGGCGGCCAAGCTCGCGGGCGCGGACGACTTTATCACCCGCCTGCCCGACGGCTACGACACCATGCTCACCGGCAACGGCGCACAGCTGTCGCAGGGCCAGCGCCAGCTGATTTCGATTGCACGCGCCGCCGTCGCCGATCCGCCGGCAATGATTCTGGATGAGGCCACATCGAGCATCGATACCCGCACCGAGGCCATCGTGCAGGCAGGCATGGACAAGCTCATGGAGGGTCGCACGACGTTTGTCATCGCACACCGCCTGAGCACCGTGCGCAACTCCGACGCGATCATCTGCCTGGACCACGGCCGCATCATCGAGCGCGGCAACCACGACGAGCTGATCGCCAAGCGCGGGTATTACTATCAGCTGTATACGGGTGCGTTTGAGCTCGAGTAGGACCGGCTACTGACGGAGGGTGCCCCGGGGCGGGCGGGGTAATTCCTCCGTGCTCAAACATTCTCGCTGCGCTGCGAAACTGCGCGCGGAGGAAATACCCCGCCGCCCCCGGGGCGCCCTCCTGCGCGCGATCAGCCCGTCATTAAAAACGGAATAAAAGTTTGCGAGGCCCTGGCCGTTTGGCCAGGGCCTCGTTTTGTGTGACAAAGGGACTGTCCCTTTGTCACACAAATTAACTACTTGAGGAGTTGGGCCATGGCGTTGACGAATTTTTGTACTTGGAGGGTGGGCTCGAGCGGGTAGTGCAGATAGACCGGCACCTCGCGGCCGCACAGGAACGGCACGCCCACAAAGGCCGGATGCACGCCCGACCACGCGCCGCAGGTGAGTACCGCGTCGCCTTTCTCCTCGGCCTCGTTAAAGAGTGCGAAGTCGAAGCTGTCCACGTCGATCACGTCCACGCCGCCGTCGGCCAAAAGGTCGATGCGCAGACTGTCCATGGCGTCGTTGCCGTGGCGCAGCACGCGCAGGCGCATGCCCTCCAAGTCGGCAACTGTGATGCGGCTCTTACGCGCAAGCGGGCTCGTGCGAGGCACATCGATATAAAACGGCACGTTGACGATGAGGAGCTTTTGGCACGCATCGCCCCAGCGCGGGGTCGAAAAGCTCGACTGCACCACATCGACCTCGCGGCCCAAGCTGCGCATAACGGTCTCGCGCTCGTCGTACAGGTCGCTCACCGGCACGATCTCAAAGCGCAACGACGGCTCCAACTCGTGCACGCCCGTCCACATCGAAAGCGTCTGACGGCCTGGGCACATCATCGATACGCCCAGGCGCACCGCGCCGCCATCGCCCGCTGCGCGTCGGGCACGGCGCAGGGCATCCTCGGACTGGCGCATGATCGAGCGTGCATCGTCGACCACCAGCGCCCCCGCCGGCGTCACCTTGACGCCCGAATGCGAACGCTCGAACAGCGTAATGCCGAACTCAGCCTCGAACCCCGATACCTGCTTGACGAGCGCCGGCGTCGACACGCGCAGCTTTGCCGCGGCGCGCGAGAAACTTCCCAGCTCCGCGGCGGCCGAAATGGCCTCAAGTCGTCGATCGTACACGTCGTCTCTCCGTTTTCGCTCGTACGGCCACACGGTGCCGCAGGGGGTCGTTTTCGCAGGTCACATGCTCAGCACAGGCAAATTGCGGCACACGGTGTGAACCTACGGTTAACGCCATTCTAACAAATATGCAATTCACCTGCGCAAATGCAAAGCATACGATAACCAGCGAAAACCACGTGGGTCGGTTAATGGGAGCGACCCACCGGGAGGCACAAGAAGGGAAGTTCCTATGAGCAACTGGCTTAAGCTCGAGGGCGATGTCTGCGCCGTGACCGGCGCACTCGGCGGTATGGGCGTCGAGATTTGCCGCGAGTTCGCCCGCAACGGCGCCAACGTCGTCCTGCTCGATCTAGACGAAGAAAAGGTCAAGGCCGCTGCCGCCGACCTCGCCGCCGAGTTTGGCATCCACGCCGAGGGTTACAAGATGAACGCCACCGACGAGGCCGAGGTTCAGGCCGCCGTCGACGCCACCATCGCCGACTTCGGCCGCGTCGACGTTCTCGTCAACACCGCCGGCATCCTGCGCTTCGCCGCCATGGAGGACCTGCCGCTGAGCGACTGGGAGCAGGTGCTCAACGTCAATCTCACCGGTTACTTCATCACCTCGCAGCGCTTTGGTCGCGAGATGATCAAGGCCGGCCAGGGCCGCCTGGTGCACATCTCGACCGTCGCCAGCCACTCCCCCGAGACGTTCTCGGGCGTGTACAGCTCCACCAAGGCCGGCGTCAACATGATGTCCAAGATGCTCGCCGCCGAGTGGGGCCCCTACGGCGTCCGCTCCAACTGCGTCGAGCCCTGCTTCGTTAAGACCCCGATGTCGGCCAACTTCTACGCCGACACCGAGGTCGAAAAGAGCCGCAGCCGCCTGATCGCCACGCGTCGCATCGGCGAGGTCAGTGATATCGCCAACGCCGTCATGTTCCTGGCGTCCAAGCGCTCGGACTTTACCACCGGCGACGCCATCAAGGTCGATGGTGGCTTCTCCAATATGATGGGCGACCTCACCGCCAAGCCCGGCGGCCGTCGCGCCTATGCCGACAACTACCTCAAGAACAAGGGTGTCGAGCTTTGGTCCGATGAGTCCGGCGTCGCCAAGCCGACTGACCAGTAAACCAACCTAACAGGGAGACCCGCGGATACGACCGCTCCTCCCCCGTATCGATTAGAAAGAGTCCAATGGCTTCCACCAACTCCAACAAGGGTCGCGCCGTCGTGCTTTCCGCCGCGTGCGTCACCATGTTCTTCATCAGCTCCATCGCGCTGTATTCCGTCGTGAGCAAGAACCTGCTCGCCGTCTACCCCGAGTGGTCCAGCGCCCTTACCTGGGCTTTCCCGGTCTTCCAGACCATCATGGCCGTGACGGGCATCTTCGCCGGCCGCATCTCCGATAAGATCGGCCCGCGCAACGTCGTGATCGCCGCCGCCGTGTGCTACGGCCTGGGCTGGTTCATGTCCGGCACCGTCACCGAGCCGTGGCAGTTCTACCTGTGGTTCTCGCTCGTCGCCGCCATCGGCAACGGCCTGGGCTACAACCCCGCGCTCACCACCGGTCAAAAGTGGTTCATCGACAAGAAGGGTCTCGCCTCCGGCATCACCCTGGCCGCTTCGACCGCCGGTCCCGCCGTGCTGTCCCCGGTGCTCGCCTCGCTGCTCATCCCAAGCCTGGGCATCTTTGGCGCCCTTAAGGCGCTCGGCGTCATCTTCTTTGTGATGATCACCGCCTCCGCCCTGTTCCTGAAGGCCCCCGAGGCCGGTTGGCTGCCCGAGGGCTTCGAGGCCCCCAAGGGTGGCGCACATGCCGGCACCTTCGGTGACCTCACCCCGGGCGAGATGGTCAAGACCCCGCGCTTCTGGGTCCTCATCGTCACCTTCGCCTTTGCCGCCACCGCGGGCACCCTGCTCGTGGGCAAGGTTGCCTCCATCGCCGCCGTCCAGCTCTTCGCCGACCCCACGAGCGCCGCGGCCGTCGCCCTCGGCGGCGTGGTGGTCTCCGTCAACACCTGCGCCAACCTGGTTGGCCGTCTGTCCTTTGGCCAGATCATCGACAAGCTCGGCGCCTATAAGTCGCTGCTCATCAGCCTTGTCGTCACCATCATCGCACTCGTCATCATGTCGATGAGTTTTACGCAGAGCATGTTCTTTGTGGCGCTCGCCCTGCTCGGCTTTAGCTTTGGCGCCCTGCTCGTCATCTACCCGCCGCTCACCGGTGGCGCCTTTGGTACCAGCAACATCGGCGTCAACTACGGCATCATGTTTTTGGGCTATGCCGCTTCCACCTGGATCAGCCAGCCCATCACCGCCGTGCTGTATCACGCCGAGGCCGGCAGCGCCGCCTACCAGCAGTCCTTCTACGGCGCCATTGTGATCGCCGCCATCGCCGTCGTGCTCACCGTCTACATGATGGTCTCCGACAGCAAGAAGAAGTCCGCCTAGTTTTACCGATGCGACAAAGGGACAGCCCCTTTGTCGCATTCCACCGGTCACCAGTATTAAGGAGTCGAAATGTCTGAGCTCAACCCCGTCCGCATTGCCGTTATCGGCGCCGGCGCCATGGGCCGCAACCACATCCGCTTTGTCACCGAGGAGCCCGAGGCCGAGCTCGTCGCCATCGCCGACGCCTTTGAAGGCGCCCGTGCCACGGCCGAGGCCGCCGGCGTGCCGTTTTACACCGATCCCGCCCAGATGATGGACGAGGTCAAGCCCGAGGCCGTCATTATCGCCACGCCCAACGACCTGCACCTGGGCGTAGCCCGCGAGGCTGTGAAGCGCAACATCGTGCCGCTGGTCGAAAAGCCGATCTCCAACGATCTCGAGGATGCCCAGGCCTTCGCCGCCGAGGCCGAAACCGCCGGCGTGCCCGTGCTCGTGGGTCAGCACCGTCGCCACAACCCCTTCGTCAACAAGGCCAAGGAGATCATCGAGTCCGGCGAGCTGGGCAAGCTCACCGTGTCGAGCTTCCACTACATGATCTATAAGAATGACGAGTATTTCGATGTCGAGTGGCGCCGCAAGAAGGGTGCCGGCCCGATCCTGGTCAACCTGGTGCACGACGTCGACCTGCTCCGCTACCTGCTGGGCGAGCCCGTTGCCGTCCAGGGTATGCAGTCCAGCGCCGCCCGCGGTTTTGAGACCGAGGACTCCGCCGTGGTCAACGTCCGTTTTGCCGATGGCGCGCTCGCAAGCATGACCATCTCCGACGCCACCGCCAGCCCCTGGAACTGGGAGGCAACCGCTCGCGAGGATCCGCAGTACCGCCCCTTCGACGCCGACGCCTACTTTATCGGCGGCACTAAGGGCGCCCTGTCGCTGCCCCGCCTGCACCAGTTCTCCTACGACGGCGCCTCTAACTGGCACAAGCCGCTGCAGATGGAGATTCCGGCCGTCGACCCGGCACTGCCGCACAAGATGCAGCTCAAGCACTTTGTAAAGGTTGTTCGCCGCGAGGTCGAGCCCGTCGTGACCCCCGCCGATAACGTCAAGACGCTCACGCTTCTCAACGCCATCAAGGAGGCCGCCGAGACCGGCCAGCTCGTCGAGCTGTAATGCCTTAAGAGCGACCGCGGCAGAAACCCCATGCCGGACCCCTCGGTCCGCCACCAACAAGTCCCTCTTCTTTGCCCCGCGAGCAGCCTCCTGCCCGCGGGGCATTTTGCTACCTTGCCGACGATTATTCTGGAGCGAGGCTATTTTGCGCCTCAGCTTAGTTCGTTCGCCACGAAATGGGCCTATCTACTACGTTCAGCCGACCACCCTCAACCATGCCGAATTTCGCGAAATAAAAACCGCAGGTAGACGGCTTGCGTATTTTCGGAAAACCGGGGGATGGTCGACCCATACGGTTCAAACGTAGTAGATAGACCGTTTTCGTGGCGCGGCCCCAAAAACAGTCTTTTGGGACGGGTGGTATCCTTGGTAGCCCTGTGCTGCAAACGCACCTTAAACGCAAGGAGTCCCATGGATCTTATCGCCCAGCTCGCCCGCGAGCTCAACCTTAAGGCCGTCAACATCGAGGCAGCCGTCAAGCTCATCGACGAGGGCAACACCATCCCCTTTATCTCGCGCTACCGCAAGGAAGCCACGGGTGGCATGGACGACGTCGCCCTGCGCGCACTCGACGAGCTCCTGTCCTACCTGCGCAATCTTGAACAGCGCAAAGAGGACGTCATCCTGCTCATCGATGCCCAGGGCAAACTCACGCCCGAGCTTGAGCAGCAGATTCGCGAGGCCACGCAGCTCCAGCGTGTCGAGGACCTCTACAAGCCCTACCGCAAAAAGCGCATGACCCGCGCGCAGAAGGCCCGCGAGGCAGGCCTGGAGCCGCTCGCCAACATGATCATCATGCAGGCCTCGGCCAAGAGCAGCGCGCTCGACGCCGCCGCGGCCTACGTCAACGAGGAGGCCGGCTTCGACACGCCCGAGAAGGCGCTCGCCGGCGCAGCGGACATCGTGGCCGAGACGGTGGCCGAGGACCCCGAGAACGTTGCCGACCTGCGCGCCTTTACGCAAAACACCGCCGACATCGTCGTCGAGGCAACCGACCCCGCCGAGAAGACCCCCTACGAGCCCTACTACAGCTATGACGAGCCGCTGCGCCGTATACCCAATCACCGCGTGCTGGCTATCGACCGCGGTGAGCGCGAGGGCAAGCTCCGCGTGCGCGTGAACGTCGACGGCGCTGCCGCCACGGCACGTCTCGGCAGCCGTTGGCCCCGACGCCAGGGCGTCTTTGCGCCCGTCTTTGACGCCGCCATCGCTGACGGTTACAAGCGCCTCATGGCCCCTTCGCTTGAGCGCGAGGCCCGCGCCAAACTCACCGTCCGCGCTCAGACCGAGGCCATCAATGTCTTTGCTAAGAATCTCGAGGGTTTGCTCTCGGCGCGCCCCGTGCGTGGCGCCCGCGTGCTCGCGCTCGACCCGGGCTACCGCACCGGCTGCAAAGTCGCCGTCATGGACGAGACCGGCAAGCTGCTCGACCACGGCGTGGTCTACCCCACCAAGCCGCGCCACGACGTCGCCGGCACCAAGCGCGAGCTCGCCCGCCTCGTCAAGAAGGACGGCGTCAACACCATCGTCATCGGCAACGGCACCGCCAGCCGCGAGACCGAGGAAGTCGTCTCGGAGTTCATTGCCGAGCAGGCGCCCGGGCTGCGATACACCATCGTCAACGAGGCTGGCGCATCGGTGTACTCCGCCTCCGAACTCGCGAGCCAAGAATATCCCGACCTGGACGTCACCGTGCGTGGCGCCATGAGCCTGGGCCGCCGCCTGCAAGACCCGCTGGCAGAGCTCGTCAAGATTCCGCCCCAGTCCATCGGCGTGGGCCAGTACCAGCACGACCTTGACCAGGCCGAGCTTTCGCGCACCCTGGGCCACGTGGTGGAAGACGTCGTCAACCGCGTGGGCGTCGACGTAAACACCGCAAGCGCGAGCCTGCTGGGCTACGTATCGGGCATCACGCCGAGCGTGGCAAAGAACATCGTGGCCTACCGCGAGGAAAACGGCGCCTTTACCGATCGTCGCCAGCTTAAGAAGGTTCCCAAGTTAGGACCCAAGGCATATCTCAACGCCGCGGGCTTCCTGCGCATCAGCGGCGGTATAAACCCGCTCGATGCGACAAGCGTCCACCCCGAGAGCTACGAGGTGGCCACGGCCGTCCTGGAGCGCGCCGGCGTTAAAGCAAGCGAGCTCAGCCGCGGCGGCGTGCCCGACATCGAGCGCCGTCTGGGCAGCATCTCGGCGCTGGCAAGCGACCTGGACTGCGGTACCCTGACGCTCATCGACATTGTCAACGAGCTCAAGAAGCCCGGCCGCGACCCGCGCGACGACGCGCCCGAGGTGGTCTTTAGCCGCTCGGCACTTTCCATCGACGACTTGGAGCCCGGCATGGAACTCAAGGGCACGGTGCGCAACGTCGTGGACTTTGGCGCCTTCGTCGACGTGGGCGTGCACCAGGACGGCCTCGTGCACATCTCCAAGCTTGCCAACCGCTTTGTCAAGCACCCGAGCGACGTGGTGCGCGTCGGCGATACGGTCAAAGTGTGGGTCGAGAAGGTCGATCGCGACCGCAAGAAGATCTCGCTCACCATGGTGCGGGGCAAATAGGCCGCTGCAGACGCTCGGCGGGTCCCATTCCGCCGAGCGTCTCTCCTTCTAAAGCGATTTGGCGATATCCCGAAGTGCGAGACGCCGTTTCCGCTAATCCTCACCTGCAATTTTTGAGATATTCGGCCTCACTGGGCCGCGATAACACCTCTTCAAAGTGCAAGCTCAACAAATAAGCGTCAGATATTCTACAAACGTCCTATATTTGCACCCGCAGAGGTGCGGTACGGGACGTTTTTCAGCCATATTGGCAATCTTGACGGCACCCTGAGGCCGAATATCTCGATTTTTGTTAGTGGAGCACTTATGGGCACGAACCGCAAAGACCTCGTTTGCCCGGTAGAGCTGTTCAACCACGTCAAGTATGAGATCTTACATGCGCGGAACAAAGGATAATCGAAGGGTCTTGGGCGACTTGCGCGTCGCCCCGAACACATAGCCGGCAGGGTCCTTTGCCTTGGCGATGACTGCCAACTCGGGGCCGGATCGTTTTCGATACTTGATAGATATGGATTAGAAGATCATTAGATTACAAGTTGATCCATGATGCGGAACCGCGTTGTCCACGCGATGCCGCCGGAGCCCACGCCGCCGTCCGAGGTGACGCCGGCCGCGTAACACGAATCGTCATCCGGCGAACGAAGCCGCCAGCGGCACGCGGCGTTGCCATCCGAGCCCAGCCCCATTACTGCCCGAGACAGTTGGCGGGGTAGCGCTGTCGACCCCCATCGGAATAAAGGTAGAGATTCAGCTCAGGACCTACCGACGGGTTCGCGTCGGCAGCCCCGGCCTTTCCTTTGCCTAGCGCGACCCTCGCGAAGCGCGTGAGCGATAGGGAAAGGAAAGGCCGGGGCGAACAATCCGCGGCGCAGCCAGTGTTCGCGTTACGGCAGGATATGGAAACCGAGCGCCGCGATATCCTTGGCAAAGCCGCGCACGGTATCGAGCGAAACCTCGTACGGGTCGCGGCCGATGTTCTTGCGCTTGGCCAGAATGCTGTTGGGCACCGTGATGATCTGGCAGCCGCAGGCCTGTGCCTGGTAAATGTTGATAAGTTCGCGCGTGGACGCCCACAGAACCTCGCAGTTGGGCTTGGCGGCGGCCTTCTTGACCGACTCCGTCATAAACGGAATGGGATTGACGCCGGTGTCGGCGATGCGGCCGGCAAAGAGCGAGATGATGGACGGCGTCTCGGCGTCGACGGCGTCGACCATCTCGTCAACCTGCGCGGGCGTAAAGATGGTGGTGACGTTGACCTTGATGCCGTCGGCGGAAAGCTTGCGCACCAACTCGGCCGTGGACTCGCCCTTGGTGGTCACGCACGGAATCTTGACATAGACGTTCTCGGCCCAGGCAGCGATCTCGCGGGCCTCGATCTCCATGGTCTCGACGTCGTCGGCAAAGACCTCAAACGATACGGACACATCGGTGATGTGGGCCAGGACCTCCTTGGCAAACGCGCGGTAATCCGTCACGCCGCCCTTCTTCATAAGGGACGGGTTGGTCGTGAAGCCCTGAACGTTGCCGTTCTCGTACATGTCGAGCATGCCCTCGAGGTTTGCACCGTCAGCGAACACCTTGATTGCCATCTGCCTGATTCCTTTCGTTAGCATACGGGCGTGGAACTGCTAAACACTTTATCTACGTTTATCAAGGCGTGAACTGCGGTTTTTTATCTTCTCGGCGAACGGTTTTGTGGTTTTACCATTTTTATTAAATCAACCCAGCGGCAAAACGTTTTTGCCATTAATCGTAATTAATTCCATTCACGGCGCAGAGGCGATGCTTCGTCAGCGCATTTTCATAACCGCTCCAAATAAAAAGCGGTGACGCCTCATTTGAGACGTCACCGCTTCCGTGTAGGAGCCGGTTATCGGAGCTCCGCCCGATTAGGGCTTAACGTATGCCTGGATTACTCTTCCTCAACGTGATTGATCACAGCACCCTTGGTGTGGATGAAGTTGGGGACGAAGGCAACGACCAGAAGGACAGCGAGAATCGCGTAGACACCGGTGGTACCGAAGGCCTCGGCAGCGCGGCCAAGCGTAATACCAATGACGGAGAAATCAAAGTCGCCAAACGTAGTGTTCTTGAAACCAAAGACGTCAAGAACGGGCAGGAGCAGAGCCGGGGCAAAGGTGATGAGCAGGCCGTTGACGAAAGCGCCAAGAGCTGCGCCCTTGCGACCGCCGGTAGCATTGCCGTAGATACCTGCAGTAGCACCGCAGAAGAAGTGGGGAACCATGCCCGGGATGATGAAGATGCCCAGGGTAGCGCCCACGATGAACATACCGACCACGCCACCGATAAAGGAAGCGACAAAGCCGAGGATGACGGCGGTAGGAGCATAGGGGAAGAAGACGGCACAGTCGACGGCGGGGATGGCGCCGGGGATCAGCTTGTTGGAGATGCCCTGGAAAGCCGGGACCAGGTCGGCGAGGATCATGCGAACGCCGTTATAGACGATGGTGACACCGACGGCGAAGGACAGAGCACAAGTCAAGGCATAGACAATCACGTTGTCGCCGCCAGCGGTCTCGGTAACAACCGCGGGATCCGCAACATAAGCGGCAAATGCGGTAACCAGGTAGAAGAAGGCCATGGTAAGAGCCGTGGAGATGGTGGTGTCGCGCAGGAAGGAGAACTTCTCGGGAACCTCGATCTTCTCGGTGCTGTTTTCCTCGGCGTCCTTAGCAAAAAGCGTACCGACTGCAGCGGAGATGTAATAGGCGAGTGAACCGAAGTGGCCCATGGCGATTTCATCGCCATCGGTAACCTTCTCGGTGAAACGCTGACCAACGGCGGGAAGCATAGCGCTCACGAGGCCCAGGAACATGCCGCCCACGATGACAAGCTGGACATCCTGGAAGCCAGATGCCTGCAGAACGGCAGACAGCAGGCAAGCCATAAACATGCTGTGATGGCCCGTCAGGAAGATGTACTTAAACTTGGTAAAGCGGGCAATGATAATGTTCACGACGTAGCCGAGAATCAGGATCATCATGGTCTGAACGCCGAGGACGCTCTGAGCCATCGAAACGACGACCTCGTTGTTGGGCACGACGCCGGTGATGTGGAAGCCGGTCTCGATGAAGGTGCCCAGCGGAGCAAGGTTCTCCTGGACAACAGCAGCGCCGGCAGACAGCATGATGTAACCAAGAATGGGCTTCAGGGTTCCCGTCATCACCTTGTGGGCAGGGCGCTTGAGCGCAACAAGGCCCACAAAGGCAAACAGACCCATGATCCACGCTGGCTTGGTCAGAATCGATTGGATAAACTCAAGTATGGGAAGGATGGCTTGCATCTGCGCTTCCTTTCTCTCTAACGTGGGCGCGTTTCCCTCTTCCACAGGGAACCGCCCTTTTTTGTGCCGCTTTAGGCGTTAGCGGCAGCCGCCTTGATTGCCTCGAGGGCGTCTTCGCGGATCTTCTTCTTGTTCACATAGCTGCGAACGATCACAACGTTGCCGTGGAGCTCGGGGGCGAGTTCCTTAACGGTGATGAACAGATCCGGATTTGCGGAAGAAGCACCGTTCAGGTCCATAGACTCAACGTCGGCCTTGATGCCCTCCTCCTCGCAAAGCTCCTCGACTTTGCCAGCGAGCATCAGGCTGGACCCGATGCCGTTTCCGCATACGGTGATGATATGCATGGCAACCTTCCTCTCCTACACGTGACGGTTTTCCGTCTATCCAAAAGCGGCGACGCATCGCCGTGCCATTAAGGCCTAAAAGAATGAACGCATGGTCTCCAAAACCTGCTCGGGCGTATCGCATGCGCTGAGCTTGGCAACGCAGTCCTCGTCCTCGAACATCTGCGAAAGCTCCGCCAAGCAGCCAAGATGAGCCTTGGGGTCGGGTGCGCAAATACCCACGAGCACGTGAACCGGATCGAAATCCTCGTGTCCAAACGCAATGGCAGGGTCAAGCGTGACGATACAGATCCCCGCTTCACTCACATTGCCATCTGCCTGAGCGTGGGGCATGGCGATGCCCTCTTCCAAGACCATATAGGGGCCGAATTTGTGAACCGATGAAATCATGGCGTCAACATAGCTCTGGTCGCATTTGCCAGCGTCTACGAGCAACTTACCGCATGCCCTGATCGCTTCCTCCCAGTCGGAGGCCTCGACGTGGCAGGCAACAAGCTCGGGCTTAAGAAGATCGGTCAGCATACTCGTCCCCTACTCCTCGGGCAGAATGTGAAAACCAAGCGCCTGAATGTCGCGGGCAAAGCCCTTGACCGTATCAAGCGAGTACTCAAGCAAATCTTTCCCGAAATTCTTGCGTTTGGCAAGAAGGGCATTGGGGACCGTAATGATCTGGCATCCAACGGACTCCGCCTGGAAGATATTGAGGACCTCGCGCGTAGACGCCCAGAGAACCTCGGCAGCAGGCTTAACGGCAGCCTTCTTTACGGACTCCGCCATGAGGGGCAGCGGATCGACGCCGGTATCGGCAATGCGACCGGCAAAGATGGACAGAATAGAGGGGGTCTCAGCAGAAACGGCATCGACAAACTCGTCGACCTGCTCGGGCGTAAAGATAGTGGTGACATTCACCTTGATGCCGTCGGCAGAAAGGCGCTTGACCAGCGCGGCAGTGGACTCACCCTTGGTGTTGAGCGCCGGGATCTTAACGT
The DNA here is from genome assembly GCF_003475605.1 of Collinsella sp. AF31-11. NCBI lineage: Bacteria > Bacillati > Actinomycetota > Coriobacteriia > Coriobacteriales > Coriobacteriaceae > Collinsella > Collinsella sp. AF31-11. Next base: position 24,604 of record NZ_QRQS01000010.1, on the reverse strand, counting down.
AGACGTTGTCTGCCCAGGTTGCGATCTCGCGAGCCTCGGCTTCCATACCTGCCTCGTCGTCGGCGAATACCTCAAAAGAGACCGACACATCAGTAATGTGCTCAAGAACCGTCTTGGCAAAAGCGCGGTAGTCGGTCACGCCGCCGGCCTTCATAAGGGAAGGATTGGTCGTGAAGCCCTGAACGTTGCCATTGTCATGCATGTCAAGCATGCCCTCGAGGTTAGCGCCGTCGGCAAACACCTTGATCGCCATGTTCGGTCCTTTCTCATCTAACACTATTGCTATCGAAAGCCTTCTTCTTTGTTTCAAAAGCTTTTCGGTTTTCTTTTATAAACCATTTCAAAAGCTATCGAAAGCTCAATTGTCAACTTTCCGTGAACGGTCGAATATCGGGCGTGAACGTACTTCTTTTGGGCGGCACCTTCAGAATGAGACTCTTTATAGCCCGTTTACGTGCGAACTATCTGCTACGCATGCATTTGTGACATGCCATTCCGTTCTTTTGATTCATTCGAATTTGCCTTGTTCTTTTCATATCGATACGTTATATTTCGATTACGAAAGGCGCATCTTTTACCTTTTGTTCAAAAGGAGCGGCATATGGCATCTACTTCAGACCTTTCACCGGCCGAGCGTCAGCGATTTATCATGAATTGGCTGGCCGAAAAGCCAAATATCTCGGTATCCGACATCGTTCGCCGTTTTTCGGTTTCGGAAGTCACCGCACGACACGACCTCATCTCGCTGGAATCCGAAGGCAAGCTGCGTCGCGTACGCGGCGGAGCGGTATCGCTTTCTCGCTCCAACGCAATCTCGTATCCCGAGGAGCGCATCAATGTCCAAGTCGAGGCCAAGGAGGCCATCGCCGCAACCGCAGCAACTCTTGTTGATGATGGCGATGTTCTGGTAATTGATATCGGCACCACAGGCTTTTACTTCGCTAAGGCCCTCATGGATAAGCGTGAGATCACCATTATCACCGGCGATCTTGCAATCGCGAACTACGCCAGCTTCAATCTCCCCAATGCTTCGGTAGTGCTGCTGGGCGGCTCTGTGCGCAAGGGCCACCTCTATCTCGCGGGCGCACTAACGCTCGACTGCATGAGCAAACTACATGCCGACAAGGCGTTTGTCAGTGCCGACGGATTCCACCCCGACCACGGTTTTACCGTCGAGCACGACTTCTCGGCCATGATCAAGCATATGTACCTTACCAACTCAAACCAGGGCTACATGATGGTTGACCAGGGAAAGTTCAACAAAACCAGTTTTTATCAGTCCGCGCAGATCGATGACCTCGACGGCATCATCGTTGATGGAGACGACGAGGGCATCATGACGGCGGCGATCGAGAGCAGTCGCAGTCATCCCAAGCTCTATATTGCAAAATAGCTCAAATGGCCGGGTCGCCCCCACTGCGGGTGACCCGGCCATTTATTAAATCAACCCAAAATGCTGCATGGCGGTGACGGTGCCGTCGTTCGCGACGTCGTCGGTCACGTAGTCGGCGAGCGCCTTGACCTCGGGCATGGCGTTGCCCATGGCGACAGCTGTCTCGACGGCAGCGAGCATGCCCAGATCGTTGCCCGAATCGCCGAAGCCAAAGGTGCGCGCGTTGCCGGTGCGACCTAGGTATTCCAGCGCTCGCGCCACGCCCACGCCCTTGTCGATGCCCTTGGGACTCAGCTCGCGGTTCTGGCCGCCAGTATTGCACAGCTCAAAGTTGCGATCGATAAAGCCGTCATCGTTGGCTACGCGAGCCAGGTTGCACGCGTTAATGCACACCTTGCCTACGTGCAAGCGGCCATCGACGCGCATCTGATCAACGCCATGCACCACGCCGGCGCCTAGCAGAAATGACTGTTCGACACCAACTGGCTCAAGTGAATAGGTGGCACCGTTCGTCTCGAACAACGCCTCGCCGCCCGCCACAGTAATGCGGCGCGCGAGCTCCTCAACAATGTCTTCGTCAATGCAATCCTCGTGCACCACGCGTCCCTCGACCTCGAGCGTGGCGCCCGCCATGGCAACGATTCCCACCGGGTTCAGCGCACGCAGGCCATCGGCAACCAGCCACAAGGGACGGCCCGTGCAGATAAATGCCTGGTGACCCGCATTGCGCAGACGACCAAATGCATCGACAACAGCCTTCGACGGATGGATTGCATTGAAGTCCTTATCGGTCATATCGTCGGGGTCGAACGACGTCAGCGTGCCGTCCACGTCAAAAAAGAGCACAGCGGAATCGGGGCACGCATCAATCATATGGGTTCCTTTCGAGGTCGATGGCAAACGAAGCATCCATCATATAATGGAGCGACGCAACCAGAGAGGTCACCCATGGAATTTTATGCAAGCTGCCCCGAGGGCTTTGAATCCGCACTCGCCGACGAGCTCAAGTGGCTCGGGCTTTCGCATGTCCGCCGCCTGAAGGGCCGCGCTACGTTTGAGGGCGAGCTCGAAGAAGGCTACCGCGCCTGTCTGTGGTCGCGCCTGGCCAGCCGCGTGTTTGTGGTGCTCGGACGCTTTGAGGCACAGGATGCCGACGAGCTGTACGATGCCGTTTACGACATTGCCTGGGAAAACATCGTCCGCTGCGGCGCCACCATTGCCATCACTGCCCGTGGTGTGACCGAGCAGCTGCGCAACACGCGCTTCTCTGCCCTGCGCGCCAAGGACGCATTGTGCGATCGCCTGGCCGAGACCACAGGCCGTCGCGCCGATGTCGATGCTGCCGACCCCGATGTCCACCTGCTGCTTTCGCTACGCCAGCGCCGTGCGAGCATAAGCCTGGACCTTTCGGGCGACCCGCTGTTCAAGCGCCTGCCGCCCGCCGCGACTCGCGCCGGCGAGGGCGCGCACGTGCTACGCCCCGACTACGCCGCCCTGGTGTTGGCGCAGGTCGGCTGGACCGCGCTGTGCGAGCGCGAGCTGACGGCCGACGACTACGAAAACGAGGCCCTACCTACGCTGATCGACGCCTCGTGCGCCGGCGGCGGCCTGCTGCTGGAGGCCGTGAACATTCTGACCGACCGCGCCCCGAGCGCCGCACGCGAGCGCTGGGGCTTTGAGGGCTGGCAGCTGCACGACGCCACTCTGTGGGAGCAGCTGCTCGCCGAGGCACGCGAGCGCGAGGCGGCGGCGCGCGAGCGCCAGGCGCGCATCGTTGCCGTAGACATCGACCCCGCCGCCCGCAAAACCGCCGAGTGCATGGTCAAGTGCGCCGGCTACAAGCGCTTTGTCGATTTTTGCGCCGCCAAATCTGCCACCGTACTGGACCACGCGGGCGCCGTCGCCGGTGCCGTCCTCGTCGCGGATACGACCGAGACACCGCTGTCGCTTATGCATGACGCCATGACGCTGGTCGGCGAGCTGCGCCGCGCGCCCGAGCTTGCTTCGGCACCGGTCGCCGCGCTCACCCGCGACGGCCTGCTGGCCCGCGCGCTCCATGCCGAGCCCGCGCGCTCCATTGCCGTCATGCCCAACAACGAAGAGGCGACTATCGAGGTTTGGCCCTCGCTCGACCACGCCGCCGCAGCGTTTGAAGCTGCGACCAGCGCGGATGCCGAGGAGCAGACCGCGGTCGCCGACGACGTCATCGGCGACGAAGCCCCCGCCATGCCCGAGCCCGCTGCCACGCTCGACCTGGGCGACGGCAAGCCGCTGCCCGTGCTCATCCCCGAGTCCGAGCAGTTCGCCAACCGCCTGCGCAAGAACGCACGCCTGCGCCGCAAGTGGGCCAAGCGCGAGGGCGTGAGCTGCTACCGCGTCTACGATGCCGACCTGCCCGATTACTCCGCCGCCATCGACCTGTACGAGGGCTGCCCGCAGACACCGGGCCGTTGGCTCGTCATCGCCGAATACGCCGCACCCAAGACCATCGACCCGGCGCTGGCCCAGGCCCGCATGCTCGATATCTTGGCCATCGCGCCGCGCATCCTGGATGTTCCGGCCGAGCACGTGCACGCCAAGGCACGCATGCGTTCGCGCGGCGGCTCGCAGTACGGCAAGCAGGGCGCCGGCAAGGGCGGCTCGGGCGAGCGCGCCAACATCGCGCGCCGTCGCCTGCCGCTCATCGAGGAAGGCGGTCTTACCTTTGCCGTCAACTTTGACGACTACCTGGACGTGGGCATCTTCTTGGACCACCGCGTCACGCGCGATCTGGTGCGCGAGCACGCCAAGCAGGCACGCCGCTTCCTCAACCTGTTCGCCTACACCGGCACCGCTACCTGCTATGCGGCCGACGGCGGCGTCGAGGAAACCGTGACGGTCGACCTCTCCAACACCTACCTGGACTGGGCCGAGCGCAACATGCGCCAGAACGGCTTTGTGGGTCCGCAGCATCACTTTGTGCGCGACGACGTGCTCGCCTGGATTCGCGACCAGCGCCAGACGCGCAACCGCTGGGACCTGATTTTTGTCGATCCGCCCACGTTCTCGAACTCGTCCAAGATGGGCCGCCGCACCTGGGATGTCCAGCGCGACCATGTTGAGCTGTTGGCCGGCGTATCGCGCCTGCTCGCACAGGGCGGCCATGCCATCTTTAGCTGCAACCTGCGAGGCTTCCGCCCCGAGACACGCAAGCTCGCACGCGCGGGCGTGGTGCTGGAGGACATTACGGCGCAGACCATCCCCGAGGACTTCGCACGCAACCAGAAGGTGCACCATTGCTATATCGTGCGCCGCCTGCCCATCGAGGACGCCATGGCCGAGGTCGGCTTTAGCGCCGAGGAAATTGCCGAGCGAACCGAGGAGCTGCGCAACCCCGAGGCCCGCAAGCCCCGTGCGGCAGTACCCGCGCACGCGCAGGCCGGCAACGGCAAGTCCAACTTTGCCGGCAAACCCTCCCCCGCCGGCAAGCCCAAAAAGAAGAAGTTCTACGCCAGCAAGCCTAAGGGCAGATAACAAAGTTGCGGTGGAATACGGACTGTTTTGCCTGGAATTAGGCAAATTTAGACCGTATTTCACCGCAACTCATATTGGGATGGCGGGTGCCGTCCTACCCTTGGATGACCAGGCGGTAGCCGATACCCACGTGCGTCTGGATGTAACGCGGATGCGCGGGGTCGGACTCGATCTTCTTACGCAACGTGCCCATAAAGACACGCAGGCTCGCCAGGTCGCTCTTGGTTGCCGTGCCCCAAATCTCGTGCAGGATAAACTGGTGCGTCAGCACCTTGTCGGCGTTGTGCGCCAGCAGGCACAAAAGCTTGTACTCGATCGGCGTCAGATGCAGCTCCTCGCCGTCCATCGTGGCGATACCGGCATCAAAATCGATATGCAACTCGCCGGTATCGAACGAGCCCTCGGAGACAACACCGCCCGCCTGCGCATACGAAAGGCGCCTGAGCGTGGTGCGAATGCGCGCGAGGAGCTCCTCGACCGAAAACGGCTTAGTCAGGTAGTCATCGGCGCCGGCATCGAGCGCTCGGATCTTGTCCGCGTCCTCGCTGCGCGCCGAAACCACGATGATCGGCATGCCCGACCACGCGCGCACCGACTCCACCACCTTGACGCCGTCCATATCGGTCAGGCCCAGATCGAGCAGCACAATGCTCGGCGCCTGCGATGAGGCGGCGGCGATGGCGGCATGGGCGGTTTCCACGGCCATATGGCGCAAGCCGTGCGCCTCGAGCGCGGCGACGATAAGGTTGCGGACGGCGGGATCGTCCTCAACGACCAAGATGAGTGGTTTTGCGGCAGAGTTCGGCACGGCGCTACTCCTTATCAAACGAAACGTCGGCGGCGGGAAGCTCAATCGTAAAGACCGAGCCGTGCGGATCCGCCGCGGCAACCTCTATGCTACCGCCATGTGCCAGCGCAATGGAGCGGCAAAGCGAAAGCCCCAGACCCACGCTGCGCTGGCTATCGGCCAGACCATGGTTGGCGGTGTAGAACGACTCAAAGATGCGCTCGCGGTCGTCGGGCGCAATGCCCGGGCCGTCATCGGCCACCGAGCACGCCACGCATCCGTCTTCGACGCCAATCGAGATCACGATATGCGAATCCGAGGGCGTATAGGTGATGGCGTTGTTCACCAGGTTGACCACCAGCTGCACCATCAGGCGCGCGTCGACGTTGACGAGCGCCGGCTCGTCGCACGCCACCACCTTGAGGTCGTGCTCGTGCACGGCCGTGTTTACGTGGCGCAACGCCTCCTCGACGATATCGTCCATAAGCTCGAGCGTGGTCGACAGGTGCATGCCGCCGCCCTCGAGCTTGGTGATGGCGAGCAGATTCTCGATGGTAGCGTTGAGCCATTGCGCATCCGAGCGAATGGATAGGAGCATGCCGCGGCGCGTCTGGTCATCGAGCACGGCCGTGCCGGTCGAGCCCTGGTCGAGCAGCACGTCGGCATTACCCGAAATGCTGGTAAGCGGCGTGCGCAAATCGTGCGAGATGGAGCGCAACAAGTTGGCACGCAGCTGCTCGTTTTTAGCGAGCACCGCCGCTTCCTCGCGGGCCTCCATGGCGCGGGCGCGATCGAGCGCCAGCTCGCCTTCGCTCACGATGGCATCGGCAAGCGTCCGCTCCTCGGGCGTCAGCGCATCGGGCTCGGCGACAATGGCGAGCACCCCCACCACCGAGTCGGGATCACCCGCGCGCACCATGGTGTCGCCCGAGTGCACGGTCAGGTATATGCCAAAGAACGCCGAGCCGCCATAGGTGGCATCGAGCGGCGTTCCCACATAGGCGGATGACGAGAGCCGTGGCGGCATCTGCGGCGCCAGCTCGTGCACCGGCGCGGCATCGCCCACGGCCGTGTACATCGTGCGCGGCAGCAGGTCATCGTCGTCGGCATCGGCGCTATACCACACGACCGGACAGTCCGAAAGACGCGCCAGTTGCGTTGCCATAGCATGCACAATCTGTTGCTGATCGCCGCACCGCTGCAGCATGCGGTTGGTCTCGAGCACCATCTGCGTGCGACGGTCGCTGGCGGCAGCCTGCGCCAAGGCGCGGCGCAGGGCCAGCGCAATCGAGCTCGACACGAGCGAGACCACAAACATGATAAAGAACATGCCGGGATAGACGCGGTCGATGAGCGACAGCGAGTAGCGCGGGTCGACAAACAAATAGTTGTAGAGCGCCACGGCGGCAGCCGAGCTCAGCAGGCAATACAGGCGGCTCCAGGTAAAGAATGCGCACAGCTGCACGGCGAACACATAAACGATCATGATGCTCGGCGCGAGACCAGGATGGTCGAGCAACGCGCCCACAATCGTCGCCGCGACCAGCAGCCCCGCCGACACGCAGACGTCATACAGAGGGCTGCGGCGCGTCAGCGTCGTGCGCCGCCACCAAAAGTTCTCGGCAATATCGCCGTCCGCACGGACGTCCATCAGCACCCCGCCCCTCTCTCAAAAACAAAAACCACCACAAAGGGACAGGTGAACTGCGCCCCGAAACTTGGACTGAATAAATAGCGACTACGCCGCAAGGGCCCGGTTCCGGAACTCCTCCGGCGTCAGGCCCTTCAATCTTACCTGCCTGCGCCGCGTGTTCCAATGGGCTATGTACCCCTCCAGGTCGCGCTTGAAGTCCCCGAAGCTGCCCCACTCCCTGCCGCGGTAGAACTCGTCCTTCACGTGGCCGAAGAGCTGCTCGGTGGCGGCGTTGTCGATGCAGTTCCCCTTGCGCGACATGCTCTGGGTGATGCCCGCCCCCTCCAGCCTGGAGGTGTAGGACTCGTGCTGGTACTGCCAGCCCATGTCCGAATGCATGGTCGGCGCCGCCCCGTCGGGCAGGGCCTCGAGGAGCCGGTCGAGCATCCTGTGCTGCTGGGCGAGGTCCGGCGAGGTCGATATGTCGCTCGCCACGATCTCCTTCGTGCAGAAGTCGAGCACCGGGGCCCAGTAGGCCTTGGCGCCCGCCACCTTGAACTCGGTGACGTCGGTGCCGAGCTTCTGCCACGGCCCCTCGGCGCCGAAGTCCCTCGCGATGACGTTCTCGAACGTGCTCCCCACGAGCCCCCTGTAGGAGCTGTACCGGCGGCGGGAGCCCCGGCGGCGTATCCCGCACCGGATGCCCATCTCGCGCATCATCTTGAGCACGGTCTTGTCGGCCACGACCGCGCCCAGCTCGGCGCGCAGGCACATGGCTATCTGCCGGTGCCCGCAGCCGTTGGCGGTGCGCGAGAATATCTCGGCCGCGGCGTCGCGCAGCTCGGGCCGGGTCGGCCTCCGCGGGTGCGCCAGCGCGTAGTAGTAGGTCGACCTCCTGAGCCCCGAGCACTCCAGCAGGTGGCGCAGGGAGTGCCCCTCCGCGCGCAGCGCCCTCACCGCCTCGGCCGCCGCCCTGGTCAGAGCCCGTCCCGCTCGACCAGGGCGCGCAATTTTTTTAGGTAGGCGACCTCGGCCTCGAGCCTGCGGCAGCGCTCCTCGAGCTCCTGCTCGCGGGTGCGGGCCCGGGGTTTCGACCTCGACCCCCTCGGCCTGCCCTTCGGGCGGGGCCGCAGCGCCTCGGCGCCGCCCTCGCGGTAGAGCCTGCACCAGCGCTCCAGCGGGGATTTCGACCTGATCCCGAACTCGGCCATGGCGTCGGCCTTCGCCATCCCGTCGTCGACCACGGCCGACGCCGCGGCGACCCTCTGCTCGAATGTGTAACTGGATTGTTTCCCGTCCATGGACAGCAGCGCCTCGCTTCCGAACGCCCGGTATACCCACTGCCATTCTCTCACGGTCTCGCGGGGAACGGACAGGGCCTCGGCCGCCGGCTTGCAGCCGACGCCGGCGTCGAAGAGCTCGACGGCCCGCCTCCTGGACTCCAGATCGTGCTTCGACCTGAGATCTATACTCATGGAAAACCTCCCATTTCCCGATGTCCAAGAAATGGGAGGCAGTTCACAGGCACCTTTGTGGTGGTTTCCCTTGTGGTGGTTCCAAGTGTATAGCCTTTGCAACCGGCGGTCGCTAGACAAACAGCACGTGCGCGAGCAGGGCACACACGCACACCGCTCCAAATACCAGTGCCACGATCGAAATTACGCGATCGGCCATATCCATGTTGGCACGATTCGTAAAGAACCGATCTTCGGCGGCGTCGACGCGCGCCTCACGCACCATTTCGACCACCGCCTCATGGCCATCGAGCGCCTTTGTATCCATGTTTACCTCCCCGGCCTCATGCTTGTCCATCGAAAACCAACTCCGTGCAACCTGTCGGCGCCTACGGGCGCTCGTTGGGAGCCAGGCGTTGCATCTTGTTCACGGCCTTGAACTTGGTGAACAGCGGCACGTACTCAAAGCTCACGTTGGAGTTCTCCAGGCCGTACCAGCGTGCAGGCGTGCCAGCGGCGCGACGAATGATGTACTTGAGCGTGATGGCCGTACGCTCGCTCGGCTCCACATCGCTTTCGGGCGCCAGAAGCTTACGGATCAGGACGAACTTGAACGTACCGATGTTGCCCGGATCCTTGTAGACCGAGTAGTCATGCGTCTGCGCCGGCAGCTCGCCGGTGGCAGCCAGGTCCTGAACGACCTGGCGCAGGTAAGCATTGACGCGCTGGTTGATCTTATAGCCCAGGTACAGATGCACGCGGAATACGTAGTCGGTGCCGAACGTCTCGACCGAGTAGGCAAAGGTATGCGGCTCCTCCATGGTCTCGACATTCACGAACCACCAGGCGCGAGCGCGCTTGGGGTGCTTATCCAAAATCGAGTAGACGATATCGCGGTCGATATAGTCGGTGTTGGTGTCCTTGGTCAGGTACACGATGTTGTCGCTCATGAGCTCGTAGCGATCGTCGTCGCGCAGGCGTTTGAGCTGCGGCAGATAGCTGCGCAGCGGCAGCAGCGTAAACTGACGTTGCTCGACCGCCGTGCCGTTGTACCAGCACACCATAATGCCCATGATGAGTGCAGCCATGAGGATGGTGAAGTAGCCGCCGTGGAAGAACTTGGTGAGCGAGCTCACAAAGAAGAAACCCTCGAGCAAAAGGAAGAAGGCGGCAAAGATCCACGGCGCGACCTTGAGATTGCGCTCCACGTGCAGATAGAAGAAGAGCAGCATTGTCGTGCACATCATGGTCAGGGTAATGGCCAGGCCGTACGCGGCCTCCATGTGCGCCGAGTTCTGGAACAGCAGCACCACGACGACGCAGCCCACGAGCATAACGTTGTTGACCATGGGGATGTAGAGCTGGCCCTTGGTCTCGGCAGGATAAAAGACCTGCATATGCGGCATGAGGTCCAGGCGGCTGGCCTCGGACACCAGCGAGAATGCGCCGGTGATGAGCGCCTGCGAGGCAATGATGGCCGCGACGGTGGAAAGGCCGACGGCAAAGGGGCGCAGACCCGGGGCGAGCATCTGGTAGAAGGGGTTGAGGTCGGCGATACCCATGAGCTCCGGGTTGCCGGCGTTGTTGATAAGCCACGCGCCCTGGCCCATGTAGGACAGCAGCAGGCAGCACTTAACGAACGGCCAGGTGGCATAGATGTTGCCGCGGCCCACATGGCCCATGTCGGAATAGAGCGCCTCGGCACCGGTGGTAGCGAGGAAGCAGCTGCCCAAAATCATGATGCCCGCATGGTTGTTGGGGCTCAGCAGAAAAGCGATGCCACGCAACGGGTTGAGGCACAGCAGCACCGCGGGATACTGGCAGACAAAGAACAGGCCCGTGCCGCCCAGGAACAAAAACCACAGCGTCATGATGGGGCCGAAGGCGTGACCGATCTTGGCCGTGCCGATGCGCTGCACCAAGAAGAGCGCGATGATGATGGCAAGCGTGATGGCGACGACACGACCCTGGTCGTCACCGAGCACGGCATGGACCGCCGGGATGGTGCGCAGGCCCTCGATGGCCGTGGTGACGGTAACGGCAGGCGTCAGGATGCCGTCGGCGAGCAGCGCGGCACCGCCCAGCATGGCGGGGATGATGAGCCACTTGCCGCAGCGCTTGACCAGGCTGTACAGGGCAAAGATGCCGCCCTCGCCGTGGTTGTCGGCGCGCAGCGAGATCAGCACGTACTTGACGGTCGTCAGCAGCGTGACCGTCCACACGACAAGGGAGAGCGCGCCGAGCACGAACTCCTGCGTGACGCTTCCGATGCCGCCGTTGCCGGCAACGAGCGCCTTGGTTACATACATGGGGCTGGTGCCGATATCGCCATACACCACGCCCAGCGTGACGAGCATCGCCGAGATGCTCACAGGAATCGCAGCGTGCGAGGCTACTTCCTTTGCCTTTTGTTCCATAAGCCGGTTTCCTCCCAATTTTAACGTTCGACGGGATTATATGTAATCAGCCCATATTTTAATGGCACCGTTTTCCCAGCTAGATAAACATTTATGCGGCCTTTAGGCCACCGCGGCGATATGGAATGTGACAAAGGGACGCCCCCTTTGTCACATTCGTCATTTTCCGAGCCAGTTTTTGAACCACCACTCCATAGAGCGGCTCATCTCGGCCATAAAGGGGCTCGTGTGCTTACGGGTGTAGATGTCGATGACGCGCTCGCCCACCTCGCGGGCGTGCGGGCGAAACATCGCATCCATCTCGGCCACCTGCGCATCCATCGTCGCGGCGTCGGCGCGACAATAACGCTCCTCGTGCACCAGGTTCACCACGGGATGCGCGATTGCCGGGCGCTCCTTACGGGGCGTGCCGATGATGAGCATCGACAGCGGCATGGTATAGGCAGGCAAGTCCAGCAGTGCGGCAACTTCCTCGGCGTTCTCGACGATATCACCGATGTAGCAGCTCCCCAGCCCCAGGGCCTCGGCGGCAACCACGGCGTTTTGCGCAGCGATCACGGCATCCTGCGCCGCGATGGCAAAGTCGCCCAAACCCGGCGCGCGGCGGGGCGCCTTGCCCGTGCGTTCGACAAAATCGGGCTCAAAGCAGCCCACGTGCTCAAACAGATCGATCCACTTGGCATAATCGACCACAAATATAAGTGCCCAGGGCGCCTTGGCGATCATGGGCTGGTGATCGCACAGGTCGGCCAGACGGTCCAGCGTAGCCTGCTCGCGAATGCTCACGATGGAATACATCATCATGGCGCCCGCCGACGGCGCGCGACTCGCCGCATGCAAGATCGCCGCCCGCTGCTCGTCGGTCACCGCCACGGGACGGTCGTTGTCATCGCGCGCAAAGGCACGCGTGGACGAACGGTGCTCCAAAATGTCCAGTACCGCGTTGCCCGTAGTCTCGACCGGATAGCCGTACGTATCCATGCCCGCAGCTCCGTCGCCGCCCATGTCCGCCTCGCAAACCTGCTCGCTCATCGCCCTACCCTCGCCATTTCTTTAAGAAGCCTTTACGTTTCCGTGTAATTCCCGTCCATTATCGCGCAGGTCGCCACTACATTGCGCCACACCGCCACACGCGCGCGTTAATATGGCTGGTTGTTGTGCGCAGCCACCAATTGCTGCGCATATCTTGGTAACAATCGGGTAAATCCCCGCTTTCGTAGGTTTTAGTTTGTGAGGAGTCTCAGCATGTTCGCTGCCGCCATCTCGCTCGTCGGTCTTGCGGCGACCGTCTACCTTGTCTTGCGCGAGGCCAAGGCCGTTTGCGCAAAGTCGGGCACCGTTGCCAAAAGCGCTCTTGGGTGGAGCGTCGCCTTTGGCCTGTTCCAGCTCTTTTTGACTGTCTGGGGCGCTATTGGTCTCGTCGCGCAAAACGAGCCGCTCGCCTTTGTGATGCTCATCCTGACCAACGCCATCCTCACCGGCTGCGCTTGGGCCAGCATCGCCCGCGACCGCATCGCCCCGCGCGTCTTTGCGTTCGCCTCGGCCGACGCTCCCGCCCCCACTGGCAAGCTCGCCCGCCTGCGCGGCGCCTTTGTGGGCAAACCGCTCGTCGCCGCCGTCCTGTGCCTGCTGCTCGCCGGCGTCTTTGCGCTGCTTGGCATGGAGGTCTCGTCCAACCACGACTTTACCTGGGTCTACCCCCTGTGCATCCTGCTCGAGTGGGCCATCATCACCGTACTCATGACCGGCCTGTTCTTCCTATTCCAGCGCCACGGCGCAGCTCCCGCGGTCCTGGCCTTTGCCCTCTTTGTCCTGGGCATTGCCGAGTTCTTCGTCATCACGTTTAAATCCATGCCCATCCAGCCGGGCGACCTTTCGGCCATCTCCACCGCCGCCGCGGTCGCCGGCAACGGCTACACCTTCTCGATCTCGCTGTTCTGCGTGCTGTCCATGGGCTTTACCGCCATCGCCATGCTGCTGTGCGAGTACGCCGGCCTGGTGGCACCGCACCGTCAGAAGGGTGCCGCCAACGCCAAGCGCATGCTGCTCACCAACCTGCTCGTAGCGGTGCTGTGCCTGGGCGGCGTGACCGCGCATGTCACGCTCATCGACTACTACAACACTCTCGGCATCACCGTCTACACCTGGCGTCCGCTCGAGAGCTACTGGCGCGAGGGCTACCTGCCTGCCTTTATTAGTGCGGCGCAGTCCATCAAGCCGCCCAAACCCGCCGACTACTCCGTCGACGATGCCAAGGCCACGCTCAAAAAGTACGCCAAGGCCTACGACAAGTCCGACGCGGCCAAGAGCGACGAGCGCGCCGCCGCAAAGGAGCAATTCGACAGCGAGAAGCCCACGGTCATCGCCATCATGAACGAGACCTTCTCGGACCTGTCCATCTACCAGAACATGCGCGCCGGCTACGAGGGCCCGCAGTACTTTAAGAACCTGTCCAACTGCCTCAGCCGCGGCAAGCTCTACGTGAGTGCCTACGGCGGCGGCACCGCCAATACCGAGTTTGAGTTTATGACCGGCAACTCCATGGCCAACCTGGGTTCGGGCGTGTACCCCTACACCATCTACAACATGGAGACGACCGGGAACCTGGCAGAGCAGTTCAAATCGCTCGGCTATTCCACCACGGCCATGCACCCCAACCACGCCACCAACTGGAACCGCGAGAACGTCTATAAGGACTTTGGCTTTGACCAGTTCCTGTCCATCAACGATTTCCAGGGCGCCGATACCCTGCGCGGCATGGTGACCGACCAGGCTACCTACGACAAGATTCTGGAGCTGCTCGACCAGAACGCCGACCCGCAGTTCATCTTCGATGTGACCATGCAGAACCACTCGGGCTACGACACGGGCCTGCTGCCGGCAGATAAGCAGATGCACCTCAACATCGACACGACCGATCTGGATGCCAAGACCGTCGAGGACGGCACGCTGTCCGATGTCGACGAGTATGTCTCGTGCATCGAGCAGTCCGACCAGGCGCTGCGCTACTTCCTCAACGCCTTGAGCAGGCTTGACCGCAAGGTGGTCGTGGTGTTCTGGGGCGACCATCAGCCGTTCTTCCCGTCCAAGTTCAACGATAAGTGGTTTACCGACGAGGACGACGCCACGCATCAGGAGCGCTTGTGGCAGACTGACTACATCATCTGGGCCAACTACGACGTTGCCGGTTGCGACCAGACGAGTGAGACCGACGACCTGTCCACCAACTACCTGTCCACCCAGCTCATGCAGCTGATCGGCGCACCGCTGACCGACTACCAGAAGGCGCATATGACGCTGCGCGAGTCGCTGCCCGCCATCAACTCCGTGGGCTACGAGGACGCCAGCCTGCGTTGGGCGCTTTCCTCCAACGTCACCGGTGACGACGCCGCTGCCGCAGCCGCCACCAAGGCGCGCGAGGATTACGCCAAGATGCAGTATTACGAGATGTTCCGCGACGGCAAGAACGTGTATACCGAGCACTTCCAGACCGAGGCCAACGAGACCGACCCCAACCTGGCACCGGGCACGACCAAGATCAAATAGCGACACGTCTTAACTGGCTCGTCTGCCCGGCGGCGCGGAACGTAAGGTTCCCTGCTCGGACAGTCCTGCTCGCACGGAGAGCACATTAAGTGCTCTCCGGCTCGTGCGGAACTCGCGATGAACCTTACATTCCGCGTCGCCGGGCAGACGCCTCGGTGTTGAAGCGCGGCTTGTCATGAAAGCATCCGCAACATATATAAGTTGAAGGCCACATTAAGTGGCCTTCTTTATATTCGGAAAGTGTGTCCCGGAATCTGCCTTCGGAATGGGACGCAGTTTCCGCTTGAGGGCCTGTTGGGAAAGCGCATCCCACTTCAAGAGTAAATTCCGGGTCGCACTTTCCGCTAAGGCTCTCAACCGGAAAGTGCATCCCATTCCAAGCCTTAATTCCGGGACATAGTTTCCGGACAAGACATCAACCGGAAAGTGGGGACCACCCTGAGCGCCGATTCTGGGACACACTTTCCGAAACGCCGCGCATTCGGAAAGTGCGTCCCGCTCTGAATACATCCGGACATGGAATATCCGCTTATTAGGCCTTCCATCAATAAAGGGGCGCCCTCCCGAGCGGCGGGCTCGAAGTTCATCGCGAGTTCCGCACGCAAAGAAGGCCACTTAATGTGGCCTTCTTCTTGTGCAGGACTGTAGAGCAGGGAACTTCGTGCCCGCCGCCCGGGAGGGCGTTGCGTTTAGAAGATGGACCTAGCGCTTGTTCCTCCGGGACAAAAGAAGCGCGGCTATAAATGCGATGATTGCAAGCGTCAGCAACACCAAAAGCAACGTGAGTGTGCTGTCGCCCGTTGCCACGAGACCGAGCAAGCCGGGCTTCTTGCTGCCAGCAGACTGCACGGGGATCTTCTCGCCGTCGTCCTCGGCGGTAATCTCCCAGCGAATGGTCTTGTTTGCGTCGGCAAGCTCGTTGCCTACCGACGTCGGGACACTTAGTTGCAAATTGAGCACCGTGCTGCCATCGCTCGCAAACGTTGCGACCTGCGTGGGATAGGCAAACACGCTGCCCGGCGTTCCCGTCTGGAGCCAACCGGCAGACGCATCGCCCGCCGACGCTGTCAAGGTAATGGGCGACAGCAGGTGTGCCGTCTCGTGATCGACAACGGCACGCACAAACACGCGCACCTGGGACTTTACGCCCGTGGCACGAATCTCTATCTGCTGATCACGCACATCGCCAGGCATCAGATCTTTAAAGGCCAAAAACAGATCGGGCTCCCCCGAGGAGTCCGTCGCCCCCGAGACCGTCAGCTGACGCGCATTTCCGTCATAGGCAATCGCGGGAGTATCGGCAAACGCACGGGCGGGAACAGCGAGCGCGACCACGCAGAGAATGGCCGCGACCATGCAACGCAAGGAGCGCGCAACACCTTTACGAATCGGGAACGCCATACTTACGCACCTCCATGCGGCGGCACCAGCACGTCATTCTCGACCGAGCAACCCCATGCGTCGTGCACGGCCTCATCGGGCATCGCCTGGACCGCCTGAGTGGAGATATCCACGACAAGATTGCGACCTTCGGTTGCCTTGAGCTCGGTAACCCTATTAATGAGCACGCCGGTTTCCGCGCCGGGAGCGACGGGCGACGTCCAGTAATAGAACCCGTCGCTCGCCTTAACCCAGTTATAAGCCGAGTTCGCGCCCGAGGCATCAGCCACGCTCCACGCAATCTCGTAATCCGCCTCACCCTTCGGCTCCTCCTTCGGCTCATCCCACAGGCGTGCGCCATCCTGGTCCTGCCAGTAGATATCCACTGCAGCACGAATATAGGCGGGCGCAGTACCCGTGTTCTTCGCCTTGACATCGCTTTTCACTTTGCCGTTGAGCGTTTCCTGAACCGATGGCGTCACCGACCCGATGCCGAACTGGTTGACCAGCACGCCCGTAACCGAAAGCCAGGCCAACGTGCCTGCCGTACCGGCCAGGAGGATAACCCCCACCAGCAAGGCGATGATGCGCTTGCGCTTGGACATGCTAATCCTCCTTCTTTGCTACGTTGCCGTTGCTCCAAACGTTATGGGCACGATTGCTGCCGTCGATCCATTTGTCGTTCACACGCGTGTTCGTGCAGGTGAACGTGGCATCGTTCGCGCTCGATGCAGCGGAGATAGTCGCCTGCGCCTTATCGCCCGGCTGCTTGCCAGGGACGCCGATTTGGTTGCTGTAGCGCCATGCCCACGCTGAGTCCTCCTCGACGGTGTAGATACCCGCCGGGACCGCAAGCTCGATAGCGCCGGAGTACCAGGCGGAACCGTCCTTTAGCTGCGCATCCGATGACACCGTTACCTCAACCGTGCGCTCCTCCAAGGCGTTGCCGTCCATGCCGGCCCGGGAAACCTTGAAGCGGAACGTCTTGCCCTTCGCCCAGCTATCCTGGGTTTGCTTGACGATCTTGAGCGTATGCGTAGCGGCGAAATCGAACACCGCATTGCCATCGCTCTGAGTGCCGTCGCCCGTGAGCTTGTAGTCCAAACGATTCGTCAGCTCAAACGAGCCCTCGCCTGAACCCGAACTGTAAAGCGAGACATACTTCCCGTTGACAGGCGCAGGAGTCTGGCCAGGAAGACCATAGCCCACGCGGTCAACGTGCACCGTCAGTTGCGTGCCCATGAAGGGCTTTGCAAAGCAAGCCTTGAACGGCGCCTTATCGCTCTTGTCATCTATCGTGTTCGCGGCATTGGGATCAAGCAACCACTTGAGCTGCCCGGTCACATTCTTAGGGCTCGCATCGTCCGATGTGTCGTTAGCGACGACCCTATACGTCACCGGATACAAATCCATGTTGGCTGTAACCGGTTTACCCTTGAAGTCGCTCCACGCCACAGCTTTGTCGCCATTAACCCACTGCCACTCCAAGAACAACTCCTTCAAGCTGCTATCCGCTCGCTCGCCCAGGAATGCGACGATTGCGGAGTAGGCTTCGGGATCGTAGGCCACTTCCTTTGGCTCCATGACGGGTTCACCCTTGTCGTCATAGACCGGGTTGCCGTTCTCGTACATCTTGGGCACCTTAACTGTCTGAACAAAGCCGGCATTGCCATCCTGGCCACGCAGAACACTCGTATCGTTCGGGTCTACCGTAGCGGTGTAGATGACGTTGCCTTCGGTGTCGTGATAGCGCACTTTAAGCGGCGTCTTCTTGTACACCGCAGTGTAGGTCACGCTCTCAAAGGGCTCGCTGCCCTCGAGGGGATACTTCTCATCGTCAGTCATCAGGGTGTACTGCCCGTCATTGACATAATCGCGCGACCAGCCGACAAAGTCGTACTTGGTGCCGTCAATGCCCACAACCTCCTTGACAGCCTTGACCTCAAGAGAGATCTGGTCGCCGGAATCAGTACGGCCGAGACCGCGGACAAGAGCAGGATTCGCGAGATTTAAGTCGATGTTCGATTGAACGGCAACCAGGCTGGGACGGTAGACCGGGTACA
Source organism: Collinsella sp. AF31-11 (assembly GCF_003475605.1). Classification (NCBI taxonomy): domain Bacteria; kingdom Bacillati; phylum Actinomycetota; class Coriobacteriia; order Coriobacteriales; family Coriobacteriaceae; genus Collinsella; species Collinsella sp. AF31-11. Next base: position 6,418 of record NZ_QRQS01000010.1, on the reverse strand, counting down.
GCTCCATGGGGGCCCTGACCACGGTAGAAGCACTCACCATGCGGATACCCTCCGACCAAGCGACATAGCCCTTGACAGGTGCCGGCTTGGCTTCCGTCCAGCCCACGAAGGCGTTGAACGCACCTCCTGTATCCCTATCGATAGCGCTGACGTCATAAGTGGGCTTCGGGATGCCGCCATCAAGGTTGCCGAGCATATCGCCTTGCTGAGCAACTTTGCCGTCCACATCCCTGGCATTGAGATGGTACACAACCGCCAACGGCGAATAGTACGCCACAAATGTATAGGCCCCGCCGGGTTCCACCTGATGGGAATACGAGTTATCGCCGTTAGGTTCGATGTCTTCAACTTCGCCATTCGGAAGCTCGATCTCAACCTTCTGCAACTTATACAGCTCACCGCCTGCTTTATAAACCGGAGTCGTGACGTCAGGGGTCACCGTTGCCGTAGCAGGGTCGGTGCCCGCGTTGATAACGGGATCGATGTCGTACCTAGGCACATTAACCTTGTCCGTGCCCTTAAAACCGGCGCGATACAGGTTGGTGGTGTACCTAACATCGTACTTCGCGTACACCGGATAGGCATCCTGCCACTGGGTGACCTTAAAATCTGGTTTCACCAGATACGGTTCGGCCTTATCCGGGTCAGAAGTGGTGAAGGAATCGCCCTCGACATCGTAGATATACTTCCAGACGTCAGAATCCCTCTGGACCTCGGCGGTCGAAATCCAGCCCAGGAACTTATAGCCCGGCACGGCCATGTCGGCATCGGTCGGGGAAGCTTCGAGGGTCAGGGGGCTCTCATACGATCCCTTCTCACCATCTTCTGGCTTTTCGGCCACTTTAACCGACTTATTAACATGCGGGTAGTAATACGTGAACGTCGGATCCGCCCCGTTCACCTTGGTCTGCAGCAAGTTACTCTCATAGCGCCGCGTGGCAGTCCTCACGACATTATCGCCCTTGTTGTAGAAATTAACGTCCGTGGTAATCATCGCGCGAACGTAGTACTTCTTATCTGTACGCACCATGCTCTCGATGGGATTTTTCACATATGTCCAATATTCACCATCGCGCTCAAGCGTCCAGAAATTCAGGCGATAGCGATCATTCACCGGTTTGACCGTTACGTTCAGCGAAGCCGAAGTCCAAGTATCGCTTAGCGTTGCAGCGCCTGGAAAATCGGTATCGGCATAGAGGTTTTTTAGAGTATCGGCTCCCGTATCGTTTTTAACGTTGTGCGAGTACGCGTTAAGGGGACTCACGACAAGGGTTTCCTTCGTGAAGCGCGTGCCACACGTTTCATAACTATCCTTTATACCGTGGTCAACATGCTCCGGGCCCCAGTGGACGACGTTTTCACGCACGAAGGTACTACCGACGTTTTCCTCAAAGGGCGTTTGATAGCGATTCCAAACGGAACAAAGTAGCTTGCTGTCCGTAAACTCATGGTTGGTATAAGCCCGAACGTAATAATCCACTCGGTACTCAAAGCGGGCGATGTAGGTATGCGGCGCGGTTAAATCGACATCGGCGGGGAGCGTATAGCTGGGGTCGCGGCTTACGCGCACCTCGAGCGGGGCATCCTCGGTTCCCTTGTTTTCATACCAACCCAGGAAACGATAGCCGTCGGGCAGCTGGCCCTCCTCGGATATAGCTTTACCGGATACGTCGAGCACCTGTACGGTATACGCGCTTGTGCCATCTTCTGCAGTCTCAACCTTAACGTCAGTTTTGCCCACACCGTCGCGCCGAGTCTGATCGTCGGTTGCATCCTGCTCATTGCCCTCAAACACCGTCATGATGTTCGACACATAGTCGGTGTACACCGGATAAAAATCGGTAGGGCCAAGCACAGTGATCTCGGTGCCGGCAGGATAGAACGCACCGGCGTTTTTTAACTCGGCAAGCTCAGGCGAGGTGATGGCCGCGTAACCGCCATGCATCCCGGCCTCGCCACTCGGCTGCGTCGTCCAACCGATAAAGGTGGCGCTGGCAGAAAGAGTGCCGCGGTCCGCAGGGGCAGCCGGCGTTAAACCGACGCCATAGCGGTACCAGTCCGTCGACTTGTCGTGCTCCTCGCCGCTCTGCCACGCGAGCGTCTCGCCCTTGACGTTATAGAACAGTACCTGCGCCTCGTACGAAGCAATAAACAGGTCGTTGCCCTTAAAGGCCTCGGCCCCCTTCGCGTTATCGGCGGTATAGCTCGACGTTATCTCGTGCGCTTCGTTCTTCTGGACCTGCTTGCCAGCCTTAACGGCATCGGCATCGGTCTTGCCGTTAAACCAGGCGTTATCGGCATCGATACGGTTCACATTGACTCCGGGCTCACGGAACCAGCCCATAAAGCGGTAGCCGCCGTTGGCCTCGGTCAAACCCTCTGGCTTTGCGGAGGTATCCTGCTTAAACGTTACCGATGTATCGCCCTGGGCCAGGCCTTGGGCCGTTCCCGCCAGCACGGCGCTCACGGCAAAGGCGTACGGATCCGAGGTCGCCTGGTCTTTGCCAAGTTTGGTCTTCTCGATTGTCGCGGTGCCCGCACCGGGAAAATCGATCGTCGCCTTAACGCTTTGGCCATGCACGGGGATATTCAGCTTGTAATCCATCGCCCACTCATTGGTGTGCTGGCCACCCAGGGCATCGTCGTTGGCGGTCGAGCGCATGGTGCGGGCACAGAAGTCGTAGTCGTGCTCTTCCCATAGCTCACGCGTGATGTAGCGCTCGTCGTCCCACGGGCCATAGCCGTCGCCCTTAGTGGTACCGTCGCCGCCAAACGCGGGGATTTTCTTTTTAGCGGGATTACCCTGGCTATTGCCATTCAAGCTCACGCTCGGTTTAAAGTAGCACTCGGTGACCGTGGCATCATCCCTGTTGGCACGCGCGGCAATGCCGCCCAGGTTCACATCGTTTTGAATGATGGGGATCACGGCGATGGGATTGTACTGGCGCGAACTCAAATCGCCCGCAAAATGGCTGCGGACGAGCTCGTTGCCCTCGGCGGTCAAAATTCGGCCCGCCAGGCCGCCTGTCCACGCACGCGTCACGGCGACGACGCCCACATATGACGCGGCATAGCTGTAGCACTGCGCCGTCGAGAAGCAGTCGATAATCTTGGCCTCGCCCGCCATGCAGCCCACAAAACCCGAGGCGTACACGTTGTTGCCGCCCAGGGCGCCAATTGCCACGTCGTACTTATTGGTGACGTCGGTCATGCCCTTCTCGGCAATCGAGCCGTCGTCCTTACGCGTCGGCGTCACGCGGCAGTACTCGATAGTCGAGTTCTTAACGTAGCCGGCAAACGCCGCCATATACAGACCCTCACCGCCGAGCGCCTGCACGCCCGAGGTCGCGTTGTTGACGGCACGGCCGCCACGGACCTCGCAGTTGTAGAGGGTGCAGCCGTCGAGCTCGCCGGCGATGAGACCGCCCTCAAAACCTGCGTTGGTAATGAGGTTGAGAGCATTGTTGGCGCAGGTCACGTGCAGCGTGCTCTCCATGACCATAACGTTTTCGAAGCGCGTTTTGACGGCCTTGCCCACGATAATGCCACCGCGGAAGTCCGCCCACACGTTGGCGTCCTTGACCAGGAAGTTTTTGATGGTGGCACCGTTGGTCTCGGCAAAAAATCCCGTATCGCGCTCGGGGTCAAAAGCGTCTTTATCGTAGCTCAGGCCCTCAACGGTGTGGTTTTGACCATCGAACACGCCCTTAAACGGATGCTCCTTGTTGCCAAACGACAGATGCTTAACGGTGTGCGAGACAATGGTCTTCATGTCGTCATCATTAAGCACGATATCGTTATCGAGATAAACGCGCCAGCCGGACGTATCGCGCTCACGCGAAAGCGCCACGTACACCAAAAAGTCGTTCGCGTTTTTGATGTGGTATTCGTTTGTGTTCTCGGGCACGTCCTCGGCATGCACCACCGTTGGCAGCGCCATAACGCAGCAAAGGGCAATCGCTGCGACGGCAACCAGCCTGCTAAGCATGCCCCGGTTTATGTTCCTGATCTTCATAGGCTAGTTCGCCTCCGGCCAACCCACAACGTCAAGTACGTCGAGGGCGGTATCGCTTGTCTGCTGGTTTTTGGCCTGCACGGCCTGAACATCGATATCGAGCCTGAATGAGCCACCGCGCGCGGCATCATGGTAGTCGCCCACAAAACGCAGCGAGTCCATGAGGCTCTCCGTCATAGCATCGGGGTCGAGCACGCCGCCACGCCCGGTCAATCCACGGTAGTAGTACCACCCATCGCCGCCATCGATCCACGGAGACCCCTCGCCCGCGTTCACATGAAACGCGACGTTGTCCGAGGCATCCGCGCTCGAACCGTCGGGCGCCACCGACGTCATGCGCAGGCGCGCGCGAACGTACTCAGGCTGCGCGCCGACGTTCTCCACGCGCACAATGCGGCTGATGTCAGAACCCCCGGCCTTGGTGTCGGGATAGTCACCGTGCTCGTTGGGATCAAACGGAATCTCCTCGCCCTGCACGTTGAGGGTGTATTCGCAGACTCGTACCTTCACGCTGCCAAACGATAGGACGTTGTTCGCCGGAACCATATCAACGGTAAAAGCCAGCGTGCCGCACAGGCACGCCAGGGCCAACAGCGCCATCGCAGCAAGCGCCAAGGTGCGTTTCTGATTGTCGGAAAGATTATTGAGCATTACGTTCGCCAGTCGTCGATAAAAAGGGGGACCGAGATCCCAGCCCGAAAATGGGGATGGGGAGCGGGCCGGGATCTCGGTGGAGGGGGATTAAGCCTGAGTCTTAGCCCATTCCTTGGCCTGCTTAAGGGCATTCTGCGCGTCAGCATTTTCACCCTGCTCGGTGCCATTCTGGCCCGCGCCAAAGATGTAGGCAGAGACCGTCATCGTGGGAGCCTGTTTCGGGTCAGTAGTAGTCTCGACAACATCGGTGTTGTTCATGGCAGAGGGAATCGTCACGGCAGTGAAAAGCTCATCGGTATAAACGTCCTGCGCTGCTTTGTTGGCTTCGAGCTTTGCAGGCAGGTTCTCTGCGGCAGGGTTCTTGGAGTACATAAACAGACCGCTCACGTACTGGTTGCCAGAGTTGTCAGATTGGTTGGTCTTGACTTGACCCTCAACGGGCTTCCAATTCGTATTTTTGAGCGTAAAGTACGGGGTCTTTTCAAGGCTGGTGCCAGGCTTGACGATGGCATTCTTTACGTAAATGAATACGTATGCATCATCAGAGCCAGCCTTGATGCCGACATTGGGGTTCTTGGCCACAGTGGCGCCAGGAACCATCTTGGAGTTGGCAACCCACTGGGTCTCGAACAGGTAGGCCTTTTCAGTGTTCGGATTATTGGGGTCCGGTTTCTCGGGATCGGTCGGATCAGGCTTGTTTTCCGGGTGGCCAAAGCTACCCACCGTGAACACGTTGTCAATGTGCTCCTGCGCCGTCAGCCATGCATAGGTACCCACGCCGGCAGCCAGCACCAACAGCAACAGGGCGGCAATGATGCCGTAGCGCTTTTTCTTCTTGTTTTCCATCGTTCTCTTCCTTTCGAGAATCGTTTTCCCCGGCAACGGCCCCTACCGCCGCCGACGCTTTTCCCTGCCGCTATGAACGCCGCTCCCTCGCATGCACGCGGGTATGCTTGCCCGCAGGCTCGTCGGGAACCATCCGATCGAGCACAATCGACGCCGCGGCCAGCAGCGCCAGAACGGCCACCACAACAAGCAAACCGGGCATCGTCGTGCAATATGCGTTAACGAAGCCCAGGTAAGGGACACAAAAAGAAACAGTGCCGATAACACTCGAAAAAGGCGTCTGCTCGGCATCGTGCATGATGCTTCCGTCTGCATTTTTGTTCGCAATTCCCTGCGTGCCGATCATCTGCGCGGCAGGGTCGATCTCGTACACCTGGTGCGTCACCACGGCGCCGTCCGATCGGTAAAAGGTTGCATTGTCGCCCACGGTAATATCCGTTGGCTCAACCTGGCGGACAAACACCATGGAGCCAACGGGAAGATCGGGTTCCATAGAGCCCGAGAGCACAGCAAAGGGCATGTATCCAAATGCACGAGGAACAAAAGAAACAACGGCAAGGGCTATGACAAGCGCGAACGCCAAGCTACTCAAAAGTGCAATAAATCGTTTGAGTCTACGCGCCGTCAAAGTGATAATTCATCCCCCTTGAGGACCTATTCGACCCATCCAAAGGTCAGCAAGTTTCAACAGGAACCGCAAGGCGCTTGAAAAGTGAGTCCGAAATAAGCCAATTTGGAATCTTTTCGTAATAAAAACATAGCGATGTGCTACACATTTTTCAATGTTTTGTCGCTAAATGCTACTAATTTTGGCGTAAGTGGTCATTTATCCCCAAATTGGTCTGCTTTATCCAATATCTGTGGTAGCGCGCAGAGATGTGGTGTAAGAGGCGGGGAATGCCC